>SHNG01000169.1:0-15045 GCA_004295005.1 Gammaproteobacteria bacterium | reverse complement strand
TCGAAGATGGATCATTCGAAGATGGATCATTCGAAGATGGATCATTCGAAGATGGATCATTCGAAGATGGATCATTCGAAGATGGATCATTCGAAGATGGATCATTCGAAGATGGATCATTCGAAGACTGCGGCTGTGCCGGTCACGCCGATCCCGCCCGTGTCCGACGCGGATCGTGCTGCTGCACAGGCACCGTCCGGCGGCATGCATTCCATGCACGGTGATTCGATACAGTCTTTCGTCCTGTTCAATCGCCTCGAGGGATTTTCTGGTGATGGTCCGGGTGGCATGGCCTGGGAAGGGCAGGCATGGGTTGGTGGCGACATCAACAAGTTCTGGATGCGCAGCGAAGGCGAACGTGAGGCAGGACATACCGAGTCTGCGGACCTTGAACTCCTCTACGGCCGCGCGATTGCGCCCTGGTGGGACCTGGTTGCAGGCCTGCGTCATGATTTCAAACCAGGTGACTCTCAGGACTTCCTGGTGATCGGAGTGCAGGGGCTCGCGCCCTACAAGTTCGAAGTTGCGGCCAGCGCATACCTTGGCGAATCCGGGCAGGTGGGCGCCCGCGTTGAAGTGGAATACGAATTGCTGCTGACCAGCCGCTTGATTCTTCAGCCGCTAGTAGAGCTGGAAGCCCATTCAAAATCGGATGCACGTCGCGGGATCGGACCAGGCCTGGGAAGCGTCGAAGCCGGCGTTCGCCTGCGCTACGAGGTAACTCGCCAATTTGCTCCGTATGTGGGTCTGGTCAGGGAGCGTGCATTTGGCCGTAGCGCGGATTACTTGCGGGAAGAAGGCGAAACCGTGGACGACACCCGAGCAGTTGCCGGCGTGCGATTCTGGTTCTGACCACTCTTGCATGCTGATCAACAAATCCAACCGATCTGACCAGTCCATGGAGCCTGCCCAATGTAAAGGTCGTTCTCGTGTGTGATGATCTTGCGCTTGCAGGCTGCGTTGGAGGCAGTGTGGCCATGGAGCTGAAGCACGTCAGTGGCATTTGGCGCATCGCCCATATCCACTAGTCATCCAGGCGCCGCGAGGAGCCTGCACTTCGATGCAGTGCGAGGTGGTTTGCATACAACATGGCGTTGGGGCGCAATCGGCGGGCGGGGGAGTGCGGCGAATGTGAATATTCTCAAGACATTGCGACGATGGGACGACGAGGACCAGCGCGTCAGGCGTGCTGCCTATCTCCGCAATCTCCAGGTGATAGGAATTGCCGCGCGCTGGATGGTGGCGCTAAACCTGCTGTACGCACTGGTGTTTGGATTCTCGACGTTCGCTGACCCAATTGACCGGATCTGGGCCCGTCAAACCTGTCTGGCCCATTC
Organism: Gammaproteobacteria bacterium; assembly: GCA_004295005.1. GTDB lineage: Bacteria > Pseudomonadota > Gammaproteobacteria > Xanthomonadales > Rhodanobacteraceae > Dokdonella. Next base: position 13,708 of record SHNG01000169.1, on the reverse strand, counting down.
ACTCATGCTGCTGCCCATGGCGACCGTTGGCTGGTGGTGCAAACGATCACATGCGCATGCTCAGGCACAGACGCACCTTCGTCATGAGGTCACCTTGGTTGCCGAATTGTCCTACGCGGGAGTTGTATTGTGGGCGATCGGATTGACGGCAATCGATCAGTCGATCGGCACCAACATCAGTGCATTCGTTATCGCCAACGTCGGCGTTTCCGTCGTTCTGCTGGTCCGACCGTTGTGGTCGCTGGCCTTCCAGGTTTTCTCCTGGTGCGTGATGGCGTGGACGTTGAGCTGGAGCATGCAGATGCCAGCCATGCTGACCAGCAACCTCACGAGTGCGGCAGCAACCTGCATCCTCGGCGCGATGATCAGTGGCCTGCTGTGGCGTCGTTTCGTGCAGACGGAGCTGCTTCAGGCGGCACTGAAGGAAACCAATCGTGCGCTGGAAGCAAACCGGATCGAATTGCAGAGACTGGCGACGCGGGATCCTCTGACCGAATTGATCAATCGCCGTGAATTCATGGCGCGGGCCGAGCAGGAGCGGGCACGCGCGGACCAGCAGGGCTTGCCGCTAGCGCTGGTTGTACTCGACCTGGACGAATTCAAGTCGGTCAATGACATGCATGGCCATCTGGTCGGCGACGAGGTACTACGCGAGGTAGCCCGCGTAATGGCGGAATCGATGCGGAAAATCGATGTCGTGGGCAGGTTTGGCGGCGAAGAATTTGTGATTCTGCTTCCGCAGGTGGACGAGGCTCATGCGTTCAAGCTGGCCGAGTCGCTCAGGCTGCGTATTGCGGGTGCGCGGATAGAACAGCTCGGACGCGCAGTGACTGCCAGCCTTGGTCTGGTGTGTGTGCCGGGCGGCAGTCAGATGAGCCTGGACGCGATGTTCCGTCTGGCGGATCGCGCGCTGTACAAGTCGAAACACAATGGTCGAAATCGAACTACGCTGGCCGAGGCGTCAACGATTCTGCCTGTTCCATTGAGCTGATCGCCCACTCGGATCGCGATGATTGCGTGATCTGGCCTTTCATCCATGGTGCAGCTGAGACCTCTACCCATTGCAGCCCAAGGAAAAATTTCATTCCTGATGGATTTCTGCTTGACAAGACGGAGGTGAGGAATAGCGTAAATGCGTTGGGTGTTCGAAGCAGGGGAACCGACCATGTACAGTTCAATTCTGCGCGCCTGGATCCTGCTCGTGGTTGTTGCTTCGGGCATCTTCACAAGCGAGACCAATGCACAACTGGGTGGTTTCAACCGTATCTCCACACCGAATGGTCGAGCCGTACTCGAGATTCGGAAGGGGACGCATCCGGCCAGCCCGAACTTGCTGTTTACGGCCGTAATCACGACGGGTCCGAGTGCCGGCACGACCAGTTTGTTGCTGCAACAGGCGACTGTCCAGGACGTGTTCAATCCTGCGCTGCCCGCAGCGGCCTGGTCCGTAGTCCGCAGTTCCTTTACGGGGTTTTCACTCGGTGGTGGTTGTGGCCGCAGCAATCTCATCGATTTTCCTTTCATCAACGCCAACCGCCCCGAGATCCTGCGCATTACCGGCACCACGGCTCAGGTGATCGTATTGAATGTCGCAAACAGCGATCAGTACGACAGCATTGACTGCCTGCTTCAGAATGACGGTCAGATCCTGTACATGCTCACGAACCGCACGCAAAAGAAGCTGGAGCTCCGACGCGAGGCTGCAGGGGCGCTGTCTCTGGTCAGGGACGATTTTGGCGAAGTTCTCACGCCGTTTGTCGGCGGAATTCGGCCATCAATGGCAAGGATCATCATTCCCGCGACAGTGTCGATGCGGACGAATCCATCGGGTGGTGCATCCCAGGGGTTTGGATTTGAAGTCTTCTTTGCGAAGTATTTGCTGCCAGACCAAGTTCTTGCCCAGGCATACGGGCTGCGCGACGATCCGTCGCTCACAAATTTGGGCACCTGCTCGGGTCCAACTTCGCCAGTTCCACCTGGATTCAGCATTCCCAAGGAGTCGACCGTGGCTGACGGCGTGGCGGTGGCCAATTCGAGAAGCGACAACGTGTTGTGGGGAGACTATTTTTTCGTTGCGGACGGGAGTTGTTCGGTAGTTCAACCGTCCGAATCCTTTGGATCCGCAGGACCGTTTTCGCTTTACACATGGGCTGGGGTGGCTGCCGAACAGTTTCGCCGGGAGCTTCCCGAACAAGGCGGAGTGCGCGTGGCGCATACCACGCTGGTAGTGCCTGGCAGTGTGATTGTTTTTGAGGGTAGTCAACGTCAAAGTCTGCCCAGTCCGTTCTCGACTCGTGGCGGACCTGTAGCGCTTTGCCCACTAAGCGGCAGCGAGATTGATTCCGCGCTCTTGGCGATCGGAGTGGGATCTTCCACAACCCAGGTGCAGCACAGCATCGTCGACATCAATCTGCTGGAAACCATCTTTGGCAGCAGTTTCGAGAGCGTCTGGGGCAGTTTGGCGCGTTGTGATTGAGGACTCACAAGCTGCATCTTGGTGGTCATGTGTACCACAATGCATATTATGTTAAATACGAGAAGCCTTTGAACTAGGCCTGAAACAGCATTGGCCAAGCTGAAGCCACTCTGGCAGCCTCAAGCCCACGCCTACTCCATATTCCCCACGTGGCCCAATGATTACAAAGCAAACCAAGCCCGACCCCGCGAACCTCGAACTCTCCGTCGAGGACATGAGCACAATGACACAGGCCGTACTCGCGCGAGTACTCACGCATCACGCCGGCTTGTCGGCCATGCCAAGTCGCGGTGACCTGGAAAACATCCAGTCGCTATGCCGATCCATGCGTGAGCCGGTTCCCGAGCATGGCGAGGCCGCGGATAACCTGTTGCAACCCCTGTTCGAGGATTGGATTCCGCGATCGTTTGGAACGCCGGGTCCTGGCTATCTCGCCTACATCCCTGGCAGCGGCGTGTTTCCCGCCGCGCTGGCCGATTTCATCTCGGCTACCACCAATCGCTATACCGGCATCTGGGAAGCGGCACCTGCACTGGTGCAATTGGAAGCCAATGCGCTGGAGTGGTTGCGCGAGGCAATGCAATTTCCTGCCGAGGCCCGTGGCTTGTTCACCACCGGCGGGTCGATGGCCATGTTCAATGCGATTGCCTGCGCGCGAGAAAAGCTGCTCGGTACGGATATCCGCTCAGGCACCTTGTATGTGTCATCGCAAACCCATCACAGCATTGCCAAAGCCGCCCGCCTGGCTGGTATCGCCAACGACCGCGTGCGTGTAATTGAAGTCGATGAACACTACCGAATGCGTGTCGATTCGCTTGAGCGTGCCATTGCCGATGATCGCGCATCCGGCCTGAAACCCTTCATGGTGTTCTCGACTGCCGGAACCACCAACACCGGTGCGGTTGATCCATTGAACGCGATTGCCGATGTGGCGGAGCGTGAGGGACTCTGGCATCACGTTGATGGTGCCTATGGCGGCTGTTTTCACCTGGTGCCTGAATTGCGCCACCTGCTGGCTGGTCTGCCGCGGGCCGACTCACTCACCCTTGATCCGCACAAGGGCCTGTTCCTGCCCTACGGCACCGGCGCCCTGCTGGTTCGCAATGGCGAGGACCTGCGCGCCCTGCATGCGTCCAGCGCGGGCTATCTGCCGGACAACCAACTCGAGTTCTATGATCCCGCGCAGTACGGCCCGGAACTTTCGCGTGGATTTCCGGGATTGCGCGTGTGGATGTGTTTCAAGATCTTTGGCGCGGCCCGCTATCGCGCTGCCATTGCCGAGAAGCGTGACCTTGCGGTGTGGGCTGCCGAGCGCATCGCCCGGATCCCGGGCATGGTCATGGATGCCCTGCCCCAGCTCTCGCTGTTTGCCTTTCACCTCGAAGGCAAGGGCCTCGAAACGCTTGAGGCGCAGAATCAGGCCACGCGAGAACTCATGGAACGCGTCACCCGCCGAGGGAAGATCATGCTGACCGGTGCACAGGTGGGTGAACGCTATCTCGGTCGCGTATGCGTGCTGAGCTTCCGCACCCGCCGCGCCGAGATGGAAACCTGCGTGCAGCATCTTGTCGAGGAGTCGGCAGCGCTGCTGCGGCAGCCTCGATAGTGCCCACGCACTGTGGGGATGGCGAGCTGATGCGCATGGTTGACAGCCCGATTCTTGCTGTTGACCGCCTTCTGCGCGACGCGAGGCTAGTCGGCACTACACGTCTTCAACGAAATTGCATTCCCGGTTGGCGTCACCAGTCGGTCGGTTTGTAGTCCTTGAGGAATTGTCCCCAGACATGCGTGCCGGTGTTCATGCCATCGATGATGGGATCGACGATGCGGGCGGCACCGTCGATGATGTCCAGTGGTGGATGAAAGCGCTCCTCGACCACCTTGCGTGCGGCGATTTCCGCCGGGTCTTCATCGGTCACCCAGCCGGTATCCACGCTGTTCATGTGGATGCCGTCGTTGAAGTAGTCGGTGGCCGATGTGCGCGTCATCATGTTGAGCGCGGCCTTGGCCATGTTGGTGTGCGGGTGTCGTGATGTCTTGAAATTGCGATAGAACTGCCCTTCCATCGCGGAAACGTTGACGATGTGCTTGTCGCGCTCCGGGCTGCGCAGCATCAGCGGTTTCAGGCGCGCATTGATGATGAAGGGAGCAACGGCATTCACCAGCTGCACCTCCAGCAGTTCCACCGAGGAGACTTCCGCCAGCATGAGTCGCCAGGAATTGCGTCCGCGCAAATCGACCTGCTGCAGGTCCTGATCAAGCTGCCCTTCGGGGAACAGGTGCTGGCGGGTCTGCATCTCCTCCGGCAGCAGGCGCAGTTGCGAGAGTTCCGCGGCGCGATCCAGGCCGGAAGGCAGCGGGTTTTCATGCCTTGAAACCGGCAAGGATTCGCTGTCTGCCGGAATCGAGTGAATGCCCTGGCGCAACTGTTCGTACTGGGTGATCAGGCTGCGTACCGGTTCCGGCAATCCACCATCCAGAGCGCGCTCGTCCTCCATCATGTGCGCATAAAACTCCGGTGGCCGGCGCACGGTCTGGCAGGCATTGTTGATGATGTAGTCGAGTCGCGTTCGAGTCTTGAGCAGATGGCTGCAGAACGCCTCGACACTGGGCGTGTGGCGCAGGTCCAGGCCGAAGATGTGCAGACGCGAGGCCCACTGCGGAAAATCTTCCTCGCCCGCATAGCGTTTCGCCGAGTCGCGCGGGAAACGGGTGGTGACGATCAACTCCGCACCGGCACGCAACAGTTTCAGGCCGGCCTGGTATCCGATCTTCACGCGTCCACCGGTGAGCAATGCAACTCGTCCGCGCAGATCGGCCAGTTCATTGCGCTTGGAATAATTGAATGCGGCGCACTCGGGGCAAAGCTGATCGTAGAAGTGGTGGATCAGCGAATACTTCTGCTTGCACACGTAGCAGTGCTGCGGATCGGCGGATTGTCGATTTGCCAGATCCTCGCTGTCGGTGTCACTGCTCGCGAAGTCCTGCGGCGGAAACACATTCGGCGTGGTGAACACCGGCTTGGCGCGCAACTGGCGGATGCCCGTGGCGTTGAGCAGGGCATCGTCTTTGTTTGTCTTGATGCGAGTCTTTTCCTTCGCGCGCGCCTTCATGCGTTGTCGACGCAGCACCGGATCCGGGTTGTACACACCGGCAACCGCCTGATGCAGCGCATTGCGGTCTTCCGCCGACAACTGCTCAAGCAGGGACCAATCGTCGGCCACGGCACGCAAGGCCCGGGTGGCTGCGCGCAACTGCTCGATCAGATCGGATGCGGGATTGTCCGGATTGCTGCTCACGTGGTTGGTTCAGTCCTGAAGGGGCGCGCATGGTCGCACACCCATGGCCAGCCGCCACCAATCATTTCACTGCCGGTCAGTGCGATGAATCCTGGTCGCGCGCAACCGGCAGGCGCCAACCGCGGCGAATGGCCAGCCAGCGCAAGACAAAGCACAACAAGGCACCCACGATCGCAACAGGAGCTGGCGGAAGGCCTGCACGATCACCAGCGACCACCACGACTGCACCGAGCAGTGCAGCAACCGCGTACAACTCGCGCTTCAGCACGCCGGGAATCTGCGCCACGAGAACATCACGCACCACGCCACCGCCCACGCCAGTCAGGATACCGAGCATGATGGCGCCCAGGGGCCCCAATCCCGCATGCAGGGCCTTGCTGGTTCCCAGCACTGCAAACAATCCGAGTCCCACGGCATCAAACAACTGCACGGGGTTGCGCATGCGTTCCACCTGTGCGTGGCGAAAAAAGGTCAGCAATCCGGCTGCAATGGACACCGCCGCATAGCGCCAGTCCACCAGGGCCACCGGCGGTGTTGCACCCAGGGCAATGTCACGCAGGATGCCGCCGGCGGCGGCCGCGGCAAATGCCAGCACCAGGACGCCAAAGAGGTCCAGCCGATGGCGCACCGCAACCAGAGCGCCGCTGATTGCGAATGCGAAAGTGCCCGCAAGATCGAGCAGGGATACCAGGCTGGCGGTCATGTCATTCTCGCGGAGTGGGTGTGCAGTCCGGCAACGGACCGGTTGCCCAGGCGCCCACTCACCAGCGCGGCCACCCTATCCCCGCGTCGACGCATCGGCAAGGTGTCCAAGAAACGGCCGGTAGTACGCCAACTCGGCAATCGAATCGCGCACATCGCTCAGTGCGGTATGCGCGGCATCCTTGCTGTGACCCTTGTAGACCTCTGGAGCCCAGCGACGGGCCAGTTCCTTGATCGTGGAAACATCAAGGTTCCGGTAGTGGAAAAACCGTTCCAGGCGTGGCATCAGGCGATGCAAGAATCGGCGATCCTGGCAGATGGAATTGCCGCACATGGGTGATTTTCCCGCGGGGACCCACTTCGCGAGAAACTCGACGGTGCGAACTTCCGCGAGCGCCATGTCCACGTCCGAATCGATGACGCGTTGCCAGAGCCCGGACTTGCGGTGCTGGTTTCGATTCCAGTCATCCATGGCCAGCAACGCTGATTCTGCATGGCGGATGGCAAACTCCGGACCTTCGGCCAGCAGGTTCAGATTGCGATCGGTGACCACCGTGGCGATCTCCAGGATCGAGTCCTTGTCCGTATCGAGTCCGGTCATTTCCAGGTCGATCCAGATCAGGTTGTCCTCGTGGGCCATCGGCATGTTTGTCGGCGGCATGCTGCTCTCCATCGGGCGATACGGTGATTATGGCCGCGAGTGCGGAATGAGTGAAACCGCTGGCGTGATTTGGTTCAAACTACTGTGTTGTTCTCCCGCTCCCGATGGCGGGAGCGGGCCGAGCTGAGGGTGGTACGTCACGCAAGAGCACAGCGTCGTGCAAGCCCAGGCCCCACCCTCACCCGGCACTGCGTGCCGGCCTCTCCCGCCAGCGGGAGAGGCAAAAAGCTGCGCTTCTCATCCTCGCTCCCGCTGATGGGAGAAGCAGAAAGCTACGCTTCTCATCCTCGCTCCCGCTGATGGGAGAAGCAGAAAGCTGCGCTTCAAATCCCCTCTCCCGCTGGCGGGAGAGGGTCAGGGTGAGGGTGGTGCGTCACGCAAGAGCACAGCTTCGAGCAAGCCCTAGCCCCACCCTCACCCGGCACTGCGTGCCGGCCTCTCCCGCCAGCGGGCGAGGCTGAATACGGTGTTTCTCACCCTCACTCTCATTGATGACAAAGGCAGAAGGCGGTGCTTCTCATGCTCACTCTCGATGTTGGGAGAAGCAAAAAGCTGCGCTTCCAATCCCCTCTCCCGCTGGCGGGAGAGGGTTAGGGTGAGGGTGGACTGCACGCCGGAGCACAACTCACAGCCGACACTTCATGCCATTCGGGTACGCCAGCGGGAGAGGCGCAAGGCCTATGCAACGGCCCAGCGCATTGGACCTTCAAGCAGTTAGCATGTGCGTTCCCCCGCCCGCTTGCCTGCCATGCCGCAAACGACCTTCTTCTGGCACGACTACGAAACCTTTGGCACCGATCCGCGTCGGGACAGGCCGGCGCAGTTCGCCGGAATCCGCACCAACGGCGAGCTGGAGGTCATTGCCGATCCGGTGATGTTGTATTGCAAGCCACCCACCGACAGCTTGCCGCAGCCGGAAGCCTGTCTGCTGACCGGGATCACCCCGCAACTGGCCGATCGCGAAGGGCTGATCGAGTCCGAATTTGCAGCGGTCGTGCTTGAGGAACTCGGCGCGCGTGGAACCTGTGGCGTCGGCTACAACTCGATCCGCTTCGATGACGAGTTCACCCGCAACCTGCTGTACCGGAATTTCCACGATCCCTACGAGCGGGAGTGGAAAGACGGCAACTCGCGCTGGGACCTCATCGACCTCGCCCGCATGTGCTACGCGCTGAGGCCACAGGGTATCGAGTGGCCGCAGCGGGAAGATGGCAGCCCGAGCTTTCGCCTTGAAGACCTGGCGAGTGCGAATGGACTCAGGCAACTGCGCGCGCATGATGCGCTTTCCGATGTCGAGGCCCTGATCGAGCTGGCGCGCCTGATCCGTCGCCGACAACCCCGCCTGTTCGATTTCCATTTCGGCTTGCGCCGCAAGCAACAGGCCTTGCAGTTGCTCGATGTCGCGCATTGCACGCCGATCGTGCATGTCTCCTCGCGCTATCCGGCCATGCGTGGTTGCCTGGCCATCGTTGCGCCCCTGGCCATGCATCCGACCAATGCAAACGGCGTAATCGTCTACGATCTGGATGTCGATCCGGCGCCCCTGCTCGAGCTGGATGCCGAGGACATTGCTGAACGCGTGTTCGTTGCTCGCGGTGATTTGCCCGAGGACATTCCGCGCATACCGCTCAAGCTGGTGCATGCCAACCGATCCCCGGCCCTGGCACCGCTTTCCGTATTGCAAGGCGTGGACACTGCTCGCATTGCCCTCAATGCGGAGCGTGCCTTGCGTCACCGCGAGATGCTGGTGGGCCAAGCGGGGCTTGCCCGCAAACTGCAGGCCGTATTCGCGGCGCAACCCGCATTCGAGGCGGCCAGCGATCCGGAACTTGCGCTGTATTCCGGTTTCCTGCCGGATGCGGACAAGCGACTCTTGCGCGAAGTGCGCCATACCTCGGCTGACCAACTGGGCAGAACGTCATTTGCATTCAAGGATCCGCGCTATGCGCAGTTGCTGTTCCGCTATCGCGCGCGCAACTGGCCGGCTTCGCTCAGTGACGATGAATCCGCGCGATGGCAGGCATTCCGTCGCCAACGCCTGAACACGGCCTCGGCGCTGACCACACTGACCCTGGATGACTACTTCACCCTCATCCAGCAGTTGCGGACAACCGCCGCGCAAGACCAGATCACCATTCTCGATGCCCTGGAAGATTGGGGCATGCAGCTTCGCCGCAGTCTGGACTGAAACCATGAGCATTTATTTCACCCGGGCCAGTTTCCGGTTCCTGCGCGATCTGCGCAACAACAACCATCGCGCCTGGTTTGCCGCCAACAAGGCGCGCTACGAGCAAACCGTACGCGAGCCGTTCCTGCACCTGATTGCCGACCTGCAACCTGCGCTGGCAAAGATCTCCACGCATTACATTGCGGATCTTCGCACCCAGGGTGGCTCGATGTTCCGCATTCATCGCGACACCCGCTACGCGAGCGACAAGACGCCCTACAAGACTTGGGCCGCCGCGCGCCTGTTTCACGAACATCATCGGCAACAGGAAGCGCCTTCCTTCTACATGCATTTCGGACCTGGAGACTGCTTTGTCGGCGGCGGCATCTGGCACCCGGGCCCGGAGACGCTCAAGCGCATCCGCGCATTTCTTGCCAACAACCCGGCGACCTGGAAGAAGGCAACGCGTTCGAAATCATTTGCCGCACATTTCGCGCTGGGCGGGGAAAGCCTGATCCGCGATCCACGTGGCTTCGAAGTGGATGCAGACCTCATGCAGGACATCAAGCGCAAGGATTTCGTGGCCTCGGAGCGATTTGCCGAAGCCCTGGCGTGCTCGGATGAACTCACGCCCTTGTTGATCGATCGCTTCAAGCGCGTCGCACCGATGGTCGACTACCTGTGCGCCAGCCTGGACCTGGACTTCTGAAATGAAGTCCTCTCCGCTTGTACATGTTGGAATTCCAACGCTGCGCCTGTCTTCGTTCTACTTTGCCTACTATGCGGCGCTTGGGGCATTCACGCCGTATTGGGGCGTGTACCTGAAAGCGCGCGGCCACGATGCCGCAGCCATCAGCATCCTGATGAGCTTGTGGTACGCCACGCGTATTTTCGCGCCTAGCACATGGAGCACCCTGGCATCGCGATCGACGCATCCGATCCGTTGGTTGCGCATCGGTTGCCTGTTCACGGCGCTCAGCTTTGCCGTATTTGTCTTGCCGCTCGATTTCATGGGCCTGTTTCTTGCCATGTGTGTGTTCTGCTTCGTTTACAACGCGGTGATGCCGCAGTTCGAGGCCATCACGCTCTCGCATCTGGTCGGCAGAAGCGAACGCTACGGGCGTATCCGGGTTTGGGGATCCATCGGCTTCGTGCTGGTGGTGGCGTTGTTTGGGGTGCTGCTCGACCGCTTGGGTGAAACCACCCTGCCCTGGCTGATGTTGCCCCTGTTTGTCGGCTTGTGTGTGTCCTCATGGTTCAACGACTACGGTGGCGGGCAATCGGATGCGGGTGCGGGGAGTCATGGTGGATTCGCAGCGCGACTGAAACGACCGGAAGTGGCTGCATTCTTCGCTGTCGCCTTCCTCATGCAGATCTGTTTCGGTCCGTACTACACGTTCTATTCGATTTATCTGGACGAGCATGGTTACAGCACGTCTTCGCTCGGAGTCTATTGGTCGATTGGCGTGATCCTGGAGATATTCGTGTTCGCGTGTTCGAGCTGGATTCTCAGGCGTTGGCATGCCGCATGGGTGCTGCTGGCATCGGTCGCTGCCGCCGCAGTGCGCTGGGCCATGGTTGCGATGTTTGCCGACAGCGCCGTGTTGATGGCATTGGCGCAGGCGACCCATGCACTCAGCTTTGCCGCCTTCTTCGCCGCCAGCATGCAATTCCTTGCGATATTCTTTCCGGGACGGCAGAACGGTCACGCCCAGGGAATCTTCTATGGATTCTCCTCAGGTGTGGGCGGCGTGCTCGGCGCGTTGCTCTCCGGATGGGTGTGGGAAAAATCCGGCGGCGAGATGGCCTTCCTTTTTGCGTCAGGCGTTGCCCTGGTTGCTTGCGTTGTGGTCTGGGTCTGGATGAGGCCGACCCGCTTGCGGGTCATGGGGCCTGGAGTTGCGTAATGGATTGGCCAAGGCGATGCTGGACACATCCCGCGCAGTCCGGATTTCTTGAACATTCAGGAGGTGCATCGTGTTTGAGTCGTGGATGCCCGCACTTGCGGGCGGTGTGCTGATCGGGCTTTCCTCTGCGCTGCTGCTATGGCTGAACGGACGCATCGCCGGCATCAGCGGAATCGTCAATGGCGTGTTGCTGCCGAAATCCGGTGAGACATCCTGGCGCATTGCATTCCTGATCGGACTGATCGCCGCTGCCGGTCTTTACATCATCCTGGTGCCCGGCGCACCACAACCCCGCCAGGGCTTTTCGACCACCGGCCTGATCATCGCCGGTGTGCTGGTTGGCTTCGGTACACGCATGGGCAACGGCTGCACCAGTGGGCATGGCGTGTGCGGGTTGGGTCGCTTCTCTGCTCGCTCGCTCGCTGCGGTGATTACATTCATGGCAACAGCGATGGTGACGGTTTTCCTGCTGCGCCACGTCTGGAGCCTGTCATGAATCGCTTGCTGATCTCTGCACTGCTGGCCGGAGCGTTGTTTGGGCTGGGCCTGGCCATGTCCGGCATGACCGACGCGCGCATCGTGCTTGGTTTTCTCGATGTGGGCGGCACCTTCGACCCCACGCTCCTGTTTGTGTTGGCGGGTGCCGTGGCCACCGCCGCGCTGCTGTTCACGCCGATCCTGCGTCGCGGTCATCCGTTGTTCGCAGGTGCATTCCAGGTTTCAAACCTCAAGCATGTCGATGCACCGCTGCTGGCGGGTGCCGCACTGTTCGGCATCGGCTGGGGCATTGCCGGATACTGCCCAGGCCCAGCCCTCGCGGGACTGGGTGCAGGCTCGCTGGAATCGCTGTGGTTTGTTCCCGCCATGCTGCTGGGCAGCCTGCTGCATCGGCTGGTCAGCCGCCACTGATGGTGGTTCCATGAATCGTTTTCCACCTTTCCTGCTTGTGCTGTTTTTCCTCGCATCCTGCAGCGGCAGTCCTTCAAGACCAGAGATGCCCGACCTTCTTAATCGCGCTTCACCGGAAACCGACGTGCTGACAGGCGGCCAGCCGGACGCAGCAGATCTTGTGAAGCTTGGGAAATCCGGCTTTCGCCAAGTCATCGATCTGCGCCAGGATGCTGAAACCCCGGACTTCGACGAAGCAAAAGCAGCTCGCGATGCGGGGCTTTCCTATGCTTCCCTGCCGATTGCGGGTGCCGCCGGCCTGACGCGCGAAAACGTGCAGGCATTCGACAGGTTGCTGGCGGACGCACAGCGACCGGTGCTGGTGCATTGCGCAAGCGGCAATCGGGTGGGTGCCATGGCTGCGCTGCGTGCGGCGTGGATCGAGGGACATTCCCCGGAAGACGCGATTGCCATCGGCAAACGCTGGGGACTGAAGGCACTCGAACCGACTGTGCGCGCACTGCTCGAAGCGCCGCCTCCAAGGTGACGTGCCCAACTGCCCTGGCCGCGCGGACTGTAGGAGTGCCTTCAGACACGACCGAAATCAAATGCCAGCACGGAACGGATGTCATCGGTGTCGCACAGGCACATCAGCAAGCGTTCGATGCCCAGCGCTACTCCTGCACAATCCGGCAGGCCTTGCTGCAGCGCGGACAAAAATCGTTCGTCGATTGGCAACTCGCGCTGGCCGCGCTGCCTGCGACGCTGGTTGTCGTTCTCGAAGCGTGCGCGCTGTTCGCTGGCATCTGCAAGTTCGTGGTAGCCGTTGGCCAGTTCATGCTTGCCCAGATACAACTCGAAGCGTTCGGCGACGGGCGTTGAATCAGGCCGAATGCGCGCCAGCGAGCACTGGCTGGCGGGCCAATCACGCACCACGGTGATGTGATCGGCGGGAAACATCGGCTGGATGCGATGGGTGATGAGGAGATCCAGCCAGTCATCGCGCTCCAGGCCCGATGCTTCGATGTTTGCATCTGCGAGCGCAGCGCGCAGCACATCGACGGGCGCGGTGAACGGATCAAGCGCAAGGGTTTGCACGAACAGTTCGCGGTAAGTCAAAGACACGCACTCTGCCCTGCGCCCGCACAGGGCCAATGCCGCCTGCACCAACTCCACGGCCTCATCAATCAGGCGCAGATGATCCCAGCCGACCCGATACCACTCGAGCATGCTGAACTCGGGATTGTGCCGCCTGCCGACTTCGCCGTTGCGGAACACGCGACCCAGCTCGTAGCAATCCCCCACACCCGCCGCGAGCAGGCGCTTCATCGGAAATTCGGCCGAGGTACGCAACCACCGCTCGCGCGAGGACGATTCAACGGGGCCGGTGAATGTGGTGCTGAAACTTTCGATATTCGGCTCGGTGTTGGCCGCCTCGGAGAGGATCGGCGTTTCCACTTCCAGCACGCCGCGTTCGGCAAAAAACCCGCGGATCAGCGCATACAAGCGCGCACGCAAGGCCAGCGCCTCGCGCCAAGTCGCGTGCTTCGAATCCGGACTCAAGCGCCCTGCCCTTTGAGGTATTCCAGCAGTCGAGCTTCATCCCAG
>SHNG01000023.1 GCA_004295005.1 Gammaproteobacteria bacterium | reverse complement strand
CGGCTGATCCAGCAGGGGCAGCAGCTTTGGAGTTTCCAGATCGTCGAACTGGTCGTGATCGACTGCCCAGAAGAATGCAATGCCGGCGACAACGGCGAGCAGGATCGTGATTGGAATCAGCGCCAACAGGATGTTCATGCCATGGCCTCGTGCGGCTGCGTTCGAGTGGCAGACGGCAAGTGTCGGCCGATGCGGGTGGCGTTGAGCACCACCACCAGGGAACTCATCGACATGCCCAGCGCAGCCAGCCACGGCGGTACGAAACCGAGCGCGGCGAACGGAATCGCCAGCAGGTTGTAGGCCAGCGCCCAGCGCTGGTTGCGGCGCAGGACCATCATCGTTTCACGAGCGAGGGCTACGGCTGACGGCAAGGCGGTGAGATCACTGCTGGAAAGCACGATATCGCTGGAGGCCTGTGCCAGATCACTGCCGCTGCCCATGGCGACGGCAACATCGGCACCGGCGAGCACCGGAGCATCGTTGATGCCGTCACCAACGGCAACCACGCATGCGGATCTGCTGCGCAGTTCGCGCAGGCGTTCAAGCTTGTCAGCCGGTGTCTGACGCGCGTGGTAGTGGGGGATGCCGAGGTTGCGCGCCATCGCTGCGACCCTGGGTTCGGCATCACCACTGGCAATCTCCACGTGGATTCCGAGTGCGGCAAGGTGCGACATCGCCGCGCGCGTGCCGGGTCGCGCCTGATCCGTCATGCGGAAGGCGGCGAGAAACCCTAGTTCATCTGCCAGCACGAGTGCGTCTTCAAGGCTGGGGTCTGGAATGTGGTTGGGCAGGGCGAACCCGGCATGGCCCAGGCGCAAGGATCGACTACCCATGCTTCCAATCATTCCATTGCCGGCAACCTCCTCGACGCCGCTGGCCTCAGGCAACGCGCACTGCGATGCGGCATGCGTGATGGCCCGCGCCAGGGGGTGCCGACTGCAGCGGGCGAGCGCTGCAGCCAGCGCAAGCGCTTCGGTCGCGCTGATGCGATCACTGGTACGGGCGACACTGAATCCCGGCTCGGACAAGGTGCCGGTCTTGTCGAAAACCGCGTGCGTGACCATCGCCAGTTTTTCAATGGCGTCCACGTGAACCACCAACACGCCGCGCTGGGCTAGCAGGGCGAGCGCACGGGTCAACGCCGCGGGAACGGCAAGGGCGAACGCGCAAGGACAGGACACCACCAGCACCGCGAGGGTCGCGGCAAAGGTGCGCGATGGATCGAGCAGGCTCCAACCGATCGCGGTAAGCGTGGACAGCAGGAGTACGCGCGCAACAAAACGCCCTGCGGCGCGCTCGCCGGATTGTGCGAGTCGCGGGCGTTCGCTCTGCGCACGCGACACCAGGGTGACGATAGCGGAAAGCAAGGTGTCCGCCCCCACGCGTTGCACCTGGATTTCAGCCGGTCCCGCGAGCACAAGGCTGCCTGCCATCAGGGTGTCGGCCTCCTGCTTGGCGACCGCCATCGATTCGCCGGTCAGCATCGACTCGTCGACGCGACAGGCTGCTCCCTGCAAGGTGCCGTCGGCGGGAACAACCGCACCGGTCGCTATGCGTACGCGATCTCCGACGACCAGCGCGGCAGCGTTGATGCGTTCGATCGTGCCGTCAGGACGAACGCGATCGGCGAAGGCGGGCGTCAGACGTGCCAGTGCATCGGTGAGATTGCCGGCACGGTGGCGCGCACGCATTTCCAGGTGACGCCCAAGCAGGAGGAAGAACACGAACATGCTGACCGAATCGAAATAGACTTCGCTCGCGCCGCGCAGCATTTCGACAACGCTGGCCGCGTAAATCAAGGCAATGGCGAGTGCGACCGGTACATCCATGGAGAGCCGACGGGCACGCAAGGCACGCAGCGCGCCGGCAAAGAAGGGTTGGGCCGAATACAGCACGACCGGCGAGGAAACCATGAGGCCGAGCCAGCGAAAGAGGTCGCGGGTATCGGGGCCTGCCGCATCAAACGCACCGAAATAGAGCGCGCTGGCATACATCATTGCCTGCATGGCACCGAAGCCGGCTACCGCCAAGCGCTTGAGCGCACTGCGTGATTCCTCGCGGCGGCTGTCGGCGAACGCTCGCGCGTCAAGCGGCAATGCCTGATATCCGGCGCGCTGGAACGCCTCGACGATGTCGGCGAGATGGCAGCGGCGCGGATCCCAAACCACGCGCGCACGTCGCGCCACGGCGTTGACCTGAACGCTATCGACGCCAGCAACACAAGCCAACGCGCGTTCAATCAGCCAGACGCAGGCTGCGCAGCGGATGCCGTCCACCAGCATCACCGCCTCCTGGCGACCTTCAGGCAATTCGTGGATTACGTGGCGGGCAAGTTCGCTGTGCTGCCAATGGCTGGAATCAGCCTGTTCTGCGGGCGGACGCAGCGCGGGTTCGCTGCGCAGGCGGTAGTAGTCGGCAAGGCCGAGTTGGTCAATCCACTCCGCGGCGGCCTTGCAGCCCTGGCAGCAGACCGCATGGTCAGCGCCGGCAACCGTGGCAACGATGATTTCACCTGGTGACAGGGGTTCGCTGCAATGCCAGCAGGTGGTGTTCACGGCACATCGGAATCGGGTGGAAGCTCGGCACTTCGATCCAGCGGCATTTTCATGATCTGCGGCGCGTTGGTGAGCAAAGACTCATCCGCATGCTGGCTGCCGAGCACGATCATCCATACGCAACCGGCCAGTGACGCCAAGAAAATGAAGCCACCCAGCCAGACAACCGGCTGGTGAAACCAGCGGTTGCGGGAGTCTTCAGGGGGCCTTGGCGTGAGACTGGGCATAGACCCATCCTGCAATCAGGCGCACATCGGTCTCGCTCAAGCGGGTTTGCCAGGCCGGCATGAAGCCGCTGCGACCCTCACGGATGGTCTTCTCGATGGAAGCCTGGTCTCCGCCGTAAAGCCATGTGTGATCGGTGAGATTGGGTGCGCCCAGCGCCTGGTTGCCGGTGCCATCCATGCCGTGACAGGCGGCGCACAAGGCAAACGAGGCCTTGCCGGCTTCAGCCTTGCTGGGCCAGTGGTCGGCTCCGGAAAGACTCAGCACATAATTTGCGAGGTTCTCGACGCCGGCCGCATCCATGCCACCGCCCAATGGCGGCATCACGCCCTGGCGTCCGTTGTTGATGCTGGCCAGGATTGCATCGGCGCTGCCGCCATAGGTCCAGTCGGTGTCGGTCAGGTCGGGTGCGCCGACAAGGGCATTGCCGTGACCTTCATTGCCATGACAAGCCGCGCAATTGTCCACAAACAAGCGATGTCCAAGTTGCATGGCCTCGGGATCGGCAGCGACTTGTTCCAGCGGCATCGTGGCAACACGCTTGAGCAGGGGATCGAGCCTGGCCTGGTTGGCGGCGAGGTCTTCGGCCAGTTCGCCGTGCGAAGTCCAGCCCAGGGTGCCCTTGAAAGAGCCGAATCCCGGATAGAGCGCAAGATAGACAAATCCGACAACGAACATGGCAGCGGACAGCACCACCCACCACATCGGCAACTTGCGCACGCTTTCGCGCAACACGCCATGTGCCCAGACGTGGCCCGTGGTTCCGTCCGGCAGCAGCGGGATAATCACCCGCTGTCCCCACAGAAAAAGGAACAGGGTGATGCCGAGATTGAACACCACCAGAAACATGATCCAGCCCGACCAGAAAGCAGTCATTGTGTTTCTCCGTCATTCATGGGCAGGCGCGCCAGCGCGTCGTACTTCGGCTTGTGCCGCCGGTTCCAGACCCAGATCCAGATGCCGATGAAGCTCAGCATGATGGCCACGGTGAATACGCCGATGAGGTTGCCCCAGAACGGCTGGATGCTCATGGCGCCGCCCCGCTTGCCGCTGCGCTCTCAGTGGGGCGATTGATGCCCAGGCCCTGCAGGTAGGCAATCATGGCATCCATTTCCGTCTTGCCTTCCAATGCAGACTTGGCACCGGCGATGTCTTCATCGCTGTAGGGGTCGCCCAGTGTGCGCAGCACGCGCATGCGCGCCTGGATATCCGCGGCATCGACCATGGCGTTGGACAGCCATGCGTAGGACGGCATGTTCGAGTCCGGCACCACGCTTCGCGGATCAATGAGGTGTACGCGTTGCCACTCGTCGCTGTACTTGCCGCCTACGCGCGCAAGGTCTGGACCGGTGCGCTTGGAACCCCACTGGAACGGCCGGTCGTACACCGATTCGCCAGCAACCGAATAGGGCCCGTAGCGTTCGGTCTCGGCACGCAAGGCGCGAATCATCTGTGAGTGACACAGGTAACAGCCTTCACGCACGTAGATATCCTTGCCTGCAAGACGCAGTGGATCGTAGGGCTTGAGCCCTTCAGCGGCCTTGACGGTATTGGCTGCCATGAAAAGCGGCGTGATCTCGGCCAGGCCACCAATGGAAACCATGACTGCCGTAAGAATGCCGAGCAGTCCGGCGTGCTTTTCGACCGCTTCAAAATACTTGTATCCACCTGCCATGGTTTACTCCTCAACCCATCACCGGCAACGGTGCCGGTGTCTGGTGCGGCTCCGGTTCCGGAATCGGAACGGGAATCGGCGTGATCAGCTTGGCGCGGGCATGCGCTGCCGTATGCCAGAGGTTCCAGGCCATCACCACCATGCCCGACAGTACAAACATGCCACCCAGCCAGCGCACCACGTACAACGGCTTGATCGCGATCAGGCTGTCGATGAACGAGTAGGTAAGCGAGCCATTGGGCTCGGTCGCACGCCACATCAGGCCTTCGGTGACACCCGCGACCCACATGGCGGCAATGTAGAGAAGCACGCCTGTCGTGTGCAGCCAGAAATGCAGTTCCATACCGCGGATCGAGTGCATGGCCGGGCGACCCAATGCGCGCGGTGCCATGGCATACAGCGAGCCGATGGTGATCATCGCCACCCAGCCGATCGAGCCGGAGTGCACGTGGGCCACGGTCCAATCGGTGTAGTGGGAAAGCGCGTTGACGGTCTTGATCGCCATCATCGAACCTTCAAAGGTCGATGCGGCGTAGAACACCAGCGCGATCACCATGAACTTGGCGGCCGGATCGGTCTTCAGTTTGTGCCAGGAACCATTGAAGGTGAGCAGGCCGTTCGCGGCTGAACCCCAGCTTGGCATCAGCAGCACCAGCGAGAACGCCATGCCGACCGATTGCACCCAGTCGGGCAGGGCGGTGTACATGAGGTGGTGGGAGCCTGCCCACATGTAGATGGAAATCAGCGCCCAGAAATTGACGATGGAGAAGCGATAGCTCCACAGCGGCTGCTGGGCCTGACGCGGCACGAAGTAATACATCATGCCGAGGAAACCGGCAGTGAGGAAAAACGCCACCGCGTTGTGGCCATACCACCACTGCACCATGGCATCGACCACGCCAGAGTAGATCGGATAGGACTTGGTGAGGGATACCGGCAGGGCCAGGTTGTTGACGATGTGCAAAAGGCCCACGGCAATGATGAAGGCGCCGTAGTACCAGTTCGCCACGTAGATGTGGCGTATGCGCCGACGCGCGAGAGTGGCAAAGAACACCACACCGAAGGAAACCCAGACGATGGCGATCAGGATGTCGATGAACCATTCCGGTTCGGCGTATTCCTTGCTCTGCGTGATGCCAAGCGGCATGGTCACCATCGCCAGCACGCAGATCAGTTGCCAACCCCAGAAGGTGAACGTGGCCAGGCGACCCAGCGCCAGGCGGGTGTGGCCGGTGCGCTGCACCACGTAGTAGCAAGTGCCCATCAAGGCTGAGCCGCCGAAAGCAAAGATCACGCCAAAAGTGTGATCGGCGCGCAGCCTGCTGAAGGTGAGGAAGGGAACATCGAAGTTCCAGAAGGGCCAGGCCAGCGCGGCGGCGGCCCAGACGCCGACCGACATGCCGATGATGCCCCAGACGGCGGCGGCCAACAGAAACAGCCTGACGACCTGATCGTTGTAGGTTTCCGTGTTCGGCATTGCTCGCTCCTGAAAAAGGGGATTGTCCTAGGCATCACGAGTTTGGTGGTGGAAGTGCGTCAGTTCGCCACAGGGTTCGCCTGTGTCATTGGGTCGCAGCGGACTTGGCCCGATTCGTGACAGGGCGATTCGCGGCGTGATCCAACCTGCTATGCGCGGGTGATTCTGATCCCATCAAATTGCAGATTCCAGCATCGAAGGTTTTTTGATTGAGGCGAATCACCGGTTCGCTGCCGCCGTCGAATGGCACATCGATGAAGCGATGGAGATTTTGCATTGGGCCTCGCAGGGCGCTGGCAGCGTACTGGCGCAGAAAGGCATGGTTTCGCGGGATCAGAAAGCGAAAGGTTCAGTCAGGCAATCAGGGGCTTGACTAGCAAATGCGAATCATTATCATTCAGAAATCCACAACGGCGGAGGATCCCATGTTCGAAGTCGCTACCCCGCAGTATCCGGACCATTCGGCAAGTCATCGCAGTCCTGCGCATTGTGCAGCGAAGTCCGTCATACCCCGGATCGAGAGTGAACGCTTGCTGCAAGGTGGGCGTGATCTGCTCATTGATCATGCCGGCCAGCAATACCGCTTGCACCTGACCCGCAATGACAAGCTGATTCTCACCAAATAGCAGCCTCGGCGCGCGCCGCCTGCAACCACTCCAACGACGCCAGCCAGCACCGCCCGCCATCCCGGTTCATAGCCAGCCAGTGGTATTTCAATTCCATAAGCTGCCCTGGACCTCTTCATGCTCAAGCCGCCAACCGCCGGTATCCCTGCGCTGTTGATCTGTGCTGGTGCAAGCCATGCGCAAACCCGCGTCCCCGAAATTCCCGTGCTCAGTGAGCTTGATCGCATCGTGGTCACCGCGACCCTCAATGAGCGCGCGCAGAAGGACGTGGCCAATGAAGTCAGCGTGATCGAAGCAGCCGAAATCGATCGCCGCCAAAGTCAAAGTGTTGCCGACCTGTTGCGCTATGAGCCTGGCGTATCGGCCAGCGGCAGCGCAGTGGGCGGAGGTCGCTTTGGGCAGGGCGGAATCTCCATTCGCGGCTTGAGCGGCAATCGCGTGCGCATCGAGGTGGATGGCGTGGCGATTCCCGACAGTTTCGAAATCGGCAGCTTCTCCAGCGCCGGACGCGACGTGGTCGATGTCGATGTACTCAAGCGCGTTGAAATCATACGTGGCGCATCATCGTCCCTGTATGGTTCCGACGCGCTCGCCGGCGTGGTTAGCTACGTGACCAAGGATCCGGTCGATTTCGTGGGGCCGCAAGGCGGCCAGTATCTTTCCGGCAAGCTCCTGTATGACAGTGCCAATCGCGGCAGTGCATTGACGGGAACCTGGGCGGGCGGTTCGCAGGCCAATGGCCTGGTGCTGGTGGCAACGCACCGTGAAGGTGGTGCAAGCAACAATCGCGGGGAAATCGACAGCGCCGACTCCACGCGAACCCGTCCGAATCCGCAGGATACAAGCAGTGATGCAGTGCTGGCCAAGTACGTGCACACCGCGGAGTCCGGGCGTGTCGACCGCTTGTCGTTCGATGGCGAGCGCGGCAATGTGGAAACCGACGTGCTCAGCAGCCGCCTGCGCAACCCGCTCACCGGCGCGTCAACCACCGCCTTGCTGGGCGACGACAGCCGCGAACGCCTGCGCCTTGGCTTCGATCAGGAATTCACGCTCTCCTCGGCGCTCGCCGACTCGCTGGATTGGCGCATCAATCTTCAGCGCAGTTCGACAACACAGGATTCCTTCGAAGACCGTGTCACGGTGACCGCACAAGGTCCGGTCAATCCAAATCGACGCTTTCGCCGCTTCGAGTTCGAGCAGCAGGTGTTGGGAGTCGAAGCAAGCGCGCGCAAGGCGTTGAGCTCCGGATCGCTTGATCACGCGATCACCTACGGCGTCGACCTGACCCGCACCGGCACGGATGAATTGCGCGACGGCTGGCAACTGGATCTCACCACCGGTGCCATGTCCAATGTGGTCATGCCCGACGTCTATCCGGTGCGCGATTTCCCCAAGAGCAAGACCACCAATGCCGCATTGTTCGTGCAGGATGAAATGGGCTTGCTGGACGGACGCCTGAGCCTGATTCCGGCCTTGCGCGTTGATCATTACCGCCTTGATCCGGAAATCGACGCGACCTTTGCCGAGGACAATCCAGGTGTCGCCGTCGGCGGCTTGAACAGCACCAGTTGGTCGCCAAAGCTGGGCATGATCTGGCGTTGGAACCCATTCGTATCGATGTTTGCGCAATATGCGCATGGCTTTCGCGCGCCGCCCTACAACGATGTGAACCTCGGCTTTACCAACCTTGCCTTCGGCTATACCTCGTTGCCAAATCCCGATCTGAAGCCGGAGTCGAGCAACGGCCTCGAAGTAGGCCTGCGCGCGCAGGGGGCGTCCGGCTGGGTCAGCGTGTCGGCCTACGAAAACAGGTATCGCGATTTCATCGAGTCGATGTCCTTCGTCGGCGTGGACCCGCAAAGCGGGCTGATGTTGTTCCAGTCGGTGAACGTGGGACGAGTGCGCATCCGGGGTGCGGAGGCGCGCTTTGGAGTTGAACTGGGTTCGTTCAACGACGCGCTGGACGGGTGGCTTCTCAAGGGCAGCCTGGCCCATGCGCGCGGAGATGATCTTGGCGCGAATGAACCGCTGGTCAGCATCGACCCCATGACCGCAGTACTCGGCCTTGCCTACGAGGGCGAAAACTGGGGGGCTGAACTCATCACGCGCATAGTGGGGCGCAAGGATCGCCTGCCTGAACCTTCGACCTCGATCGATCCGACGCAACCGCCGCCGACGCCGTTGTTCGAGGCGCCAGGTCACGCAACCATCGACTTCTACGCGCACTGGCAAGCAATGCCGCGCCTTGAGCTGTTCGGCGCCCTGACCAACATCGGCAATCGTCGCTATTGGGATTGGGGTACGGTTGCCGGCTTCTCCGAACGCGCCAACATCGACTTGTACAGCGCACCCGGTCGCGCCATTCGCCTGGGTTTGCGAACAACATTCTGATCGCGATGCGGAGCACGACCATGAGTGATCGTCCGTTCGACACTGAATCGCTTGCCTGGCCTCTGTTGTCGGCCGCCGAAGATGCGTGGACGGAATCGCCGGAACCGGTTGCCCGGACAAGGCCCGCGCAGACCGATGGCAATCCTGGATTGCAGGAACTGGTCAAGGCCCTGCCGAGACTCGGTTCCGTGCTCTGGCTTGAGCGCCGTGAGCGGCGCCACGCCAGTGACGAAGTAAAAATCGGTGCCCGTGGTGTCCTTCTGCTCGATCATCCGGCGCTGCGCACCTTGGCCGCTTGCCGCGACGTTGCCGCTTGCAGCACCGTCACCCCGCATGGACCGCGCGAATGGTTGTGCCTGCGGGATGGTCGTGGCGAGACGCGTGCCAAGGTGTACCTGCTTCCGGACACCGACTATCTGGCCTGGGATGAACTGACCGCACGCATTGCTCCGGCCGAAGGCCCGGCGCATGTGCCCACCTGGCAGGCACATGGTGCATTTCTGCGCAGTGCCTTTGCCCGCTTTGGCGCCGGTTGGAATGCACGCCTGCTCGCCTTTGAACTCAAGCGTCTGCCCTGGATGGATACACTGGATGCCAGGCCGCCGTTGCGCTTGTCGCTGCTCGGTCTGGATCTGGCGCACACTATCGCGCGGTCCGAAGGGGCAGAGCTGGTGACACCCTTGTATTCAGCCTGATGGAGAAGACCATGCGCCTGTTGATTTCCTTTGCCGCGATTTGCGCACTCGCGGCATGTTCCGGCCACACCACGAAGCCCGACCCGGCAAAGCCGGCGCCTTTGGCCGAACCTGCACCGGTCGCCTACGAGCGTCCCTGCGCGGATGTGCCGACCACGCCACAGGCGGCATTCGAATGCGATCGCCGCAGCATCCTGGCCATGGCCGGTGAATTCCGCGTGCGTTTCGCATTCGATGAAACCGCGGCATTGGCTCCCGGATATACGCCACATGCAGCCCAGCGCAGTGGAGGAACCGAATGGGTGACCGTGGTCGCCGACAATGGCCGTTTCATTTCACTGCAACACATCCTGGTCATGGGCAAGGACCACATCGTGGTCAAGCACTGGCGTCAGGATTGGCAGTTCGAACCCGCCAGCGTGCTGCGCTATCAAGGCGATGGCGAGTTCGCGCACGAGTTGATTCCCGCCGAAGCCGCCCGCGGGGCGTGGTCGCAAACGGTTTACGAAGTGGACGATGCGCCGCGCTACGGCGGCATCGGTCGCTGGACACATTCGGCGAACGCAGATGCGTGGGAGTCGGATCGCAGCTGGCGACCCTTGCCGCGTCGCGAATACAGCAAGCGCAAGGACTACCAGCTTCTCGATGTGGTCAATCGCCACACGCTGACGCCTTCCGGCTGGGTGCACGAGCAGGACAACACCAAGGTTCAACGTGATGCCGATGGCAGTTTGCATGCGCTCGCTCGGGAGCGCGGCATCAACAGCTACACCCGAATTTCGGACTACGATTTCAGCGCCGGTCGTACGTACTGGGAAAAGTCCCGGGAATTCTGGTCCAACGTACGCCAGGAGTGGACGGCGGCCATGGCGAGCAAGCCAAGATTCAAGCTGAACCCGGAACCCAATGGCGAGCCGCGTGCGGAACTGTTCTTCAGTCTGGCGGAAAAGGCCGTCTCGGGCGAGGCCGTTGCGGAGAACGAGATCAAGGCCCTTGTGGATCAGCACCTGGGGGCGACGAGCGAAGGACGCGCGGCTGATTGAATCGGTGCGCCGGGTCGCAGTGGGAGCGGCCCGGCTTTCCCGCAATGTTCGCTCAGCGATCGCTTGCGCGTGCCAGCGGCGAAGCACGATTGGGTAGGCCCACGTTCGGTTCAGGATCAAGCCTGATAATGTGCGCCCCGAACTTCGCTTTCGAATACTTCATGCACAAGATCTTCGCGCTGCTGTTGCTGGTCGTTTCCTCGCAGGTCTGCGCCGCGGATTCCGCGCGCGCCAGGCTCGCAGCCTTTTCCGCAGACCTGCACTCGGTCAGCGCCAGCTTTGAGCAGTCGGTGACCGGTGCAAGCGGTCATCGTGGCGATGTTTCTTCCGGGAAAATGATGTTGCAGGCACCGCGCCAGTTGCGCTGGCACACCACATCACCGTTCGAACAATTGATCGTCGCCGATGGCAACAAGGTGTGGATCTACGATCCGGATCTGGAGCAGGTCAGCGTGCGCAAACAGGGCGCAGAAGAAGCGCACAGTCCTCTGACCGTGCTCACCGACCTTGGCCAGCTCGATGCGGAATTCGTGGTCAGCGAGGCGGGCGAACGTGATGGTCTGCGCTGGCTCAAGCTGGTTTCGCGCGCCAGTGAGCCGGAATTTGCCTTTGCCGAGCTGGGCTTTGCGCAAAGGGACCTGGCCCGAATGCGCTTCGAAGACGCCTTGGGCAATACCACGGAGATCCGATTTTCCGACTGGAAGCGCGATCCCAAGCTGCCTGCCGACACCTTTTCGTTTTCACCGCCGCCAGGAGTGGATGTCGTGGGTGATGCCGAGGCGGATGCCGAAGTGTTTCCGATCGAGGATTGATTTTTCCTGTGCCGCTGCAAGATCAGGTTGCAGCTCACAAACAAGGGAATCCAATGCGCGCACTCGTCGTTTTCCTGCTTTGGGCAATCCTTCTGGTCCTGTGCTGGCCACTGGCCTTGGTGTTGCTGATCCTGTGGCCGATCCTGTGGCTGTTGTCCATTCCGTTCCGCATCGTGGGCTCATTGATGGAAGGCATCCTCGCCTTGATCAAGGCCATTTTCATGTTGCCGGCACGCCTGCTCGGCTATCGGCCGACACCACCCACGCCGTAGTGGCCACCGCGAGGCGGATGCGCACAGTATCGAGGCCTTGCGAAGGAAGGACCTGAACCATGCCAGCGGATTCCGGGGTTCCCCATGTCCTGATCGTCGGTGGTGGTTTCGCAGGACTGTGGGCGACGCGCGCCCTGGCCGGTTCGCCGGTACGCATCACCCTGCTGGATCGCGAGAACCATCACCTGTTTCAACCCTTGCTTTATCAGGTGGCCACGGCGGGCCTGTCGGCTCCGGACATTTCCGCACCCTTGCGCCACATCCTGCGGCGGCAGCGCAATGTTTCCGTACTGATGGCAGAGGCGTGTGAAGTCGATACTGCACGCAGGCAGGTGATCGATGCCAACGGTCGCGCACATGCCTACGATTACCTGGTGCTGGCCACCGGTGCCACGCACGCCTACTTCGGACACGATGACTGGTCCCGTTTTGCGCCCGGGTTGAAAACCCTGGACGACGCGCTGGCCATTCGCCGACGCATCCTGTCGGCTTTCGAACATGCCGAAATCGAAGCGGACCCTGTGGCGCAGGCAGCATGGCTTACGTTCGCCATCGTTGGTGCAGGACCGACGGGAGTGGAACTTGCCGGAACCCTGGCCGAGATTGCGCGCCACACGCTCAAGCACGAATTTCGCCGCATCGATCCTCGTGCGGCGCGCGTGTTGTTGCTGGAAGCCGGACCCCGCGTGCTTTCCTCATTCCCGGAGTCTCTCTCGGAAAAAGCACGAAAGCAGCTTGAGCGCCTGGGCGTGGAGGTGCTTGTGGGAACGCCGGTAAGCGCGATCGATGCCGATGGGGTTGTGCTCGGCACCCAGCGGATCGCCGCGCGCACCGTGCTCTGGTCCGCGGGCGTGGCCGCCTCGCCGCTGGCAAGGAGTCTGGGCGTACCGCTGGATCGTGCCGGTCGGGTTCCGGTGCAGGGCGACCTCAGCGTTGCGGGACTGCCCGAGGTGTTCGTCGCTGGCGATCTCGCCTCCGTGCAGCAGGAGGGCAAGCCGGTTCCGGGTGTTGCCCCTGCGGCCAAGCAGATGGGGGATTGTGTGGCCAAGGTGATCCGCGCGCGCATCGCGGGGCAGGCCGCAGCGTCATTCCGCTACCGGGATTTTGGCAACCTGGCCACCATTGGGCGCATGGCGGCCGTGGTCGATGTGCGCGGTTGGCATCTTTCGGGCATGTTCGCGTGGTGGTTCTGGTTGGCCGCGCACGTCTGGTTCCTGATCGGATTCCGCAACCGGCTGGTGGTGCTGATCGATTGGGCACGCGCCTACTGGAGCTATCAGCGCAGCGCGCGCGTCATCGTGGGTCGCAATGAGGCAGGGTCCCAGGCGGGTACAGAGTCGGCTTCGGCGGCTAACCAGAAAACCTGACTGAATCCTGAACGGACCTGCATCGGGTCTTGACTCTGGACCAAGGTCCAGGGCGCATGCTGCCGCCATCGGATCGGCCGCGGCAGGTGTTGTCGGGTCGGGTCCGATCCCTTCAGAACGGAGATGCCCATGTCCCAGTTTGCCATCGGCCAGTTGGCCAGTGCCGCCGGCGTCGGTATCGACACCGTGCGCTACTACGAGCGCAGTGGATTGCTCAAACCTTCAACACGCACCCAATCCGGCTACCGCAAGTACGGCCAGGGCGAGTTGGATCGCCTCAACTTCATCCGTCGCGCCCAGCACCTGGGTTTCAGTCTCGGCGAGATTTCGGAACTGCTGGCCATCAGCGGTCGCGGTGATGTGGAGGCCATGTACCAGGCGGCCCAGGTACGCCTGCATGACATCGACAACCGCATCGCCGAATTGAGCCGCATGCGCGAAGCCCTTTCGCAATTGATGTCCAGTTGTCCGCGCAAGGGCAGCGAAGTCGACTGCCCGATCCTCAACGCATTGATCCAACGGAAAACTCTCGCATGAACAATCAAACCGGAACCCTCGTGCAAGCCACGGGCAGGTCCTCAACTTCGCGCTGCTGGCTGTGCCATATCCGTGATTCCCTGAAGTCGCTGCGCCTGCGCCATTTGGATTCAGCTTCTGATGCCGAGCAGCGCCGCGGCACGGCGGCCGCGGACCTGGCGAGCACCGCGCCAAGCCCACGCGACTTCTACAACGGCGAACTCGAGGCGGCGGTGCTTGCGCCAGCGGTGATCGACGCACCGTGGCGACACGACGACCTGGCCGAACTTGCCCACGCACGTCGCGTATTCGCACTTGCCTGGTTGATGCCGATCCTGGTCATTTCGACGGCCTTGTGGCTGTTTCCCGCTGCGTTTGATCGGGCGATGACGAGCCTGCTCGACTTCTCCCGGATTGCGAGCAGCGTTCCGTTGATCGGTTCGATGCTTGGCGCAGGCTGGCGGACATTCGGGCGACGCGTTTCCTGATTGACGTTTGCTTGAGGAAGACCAAACGCGTTGCTCTTGCCGTCATTCCGGCGCAAGCCGGAATCCATTTGGCCTTTGAAGAGAGGCCATTGAAATCAAGATGGATCCTGGCTTGACCAGCCTTTCGGCTGTTGTAAAGCGCCTCGCCGGGAAGACGACTTGACAGGTGCTGCCACAATTCACGAGACAAGCCATGACCACACACGAACATGCCCACTCGGCACACAGTTGCTGCCACGTCGGTAGCGGCGACGCTTCAGGGGCGATGAAAACCGACCCGGTCTGCGGCATGCAGGTTGACGCCGCCAAGGCGGCACATCGCACCGATCATGCAGGCGGGACATTCCTGTTCTGCTCTGCGCGCTGTCTGCAGAAGTTCAGCGCCGATCCCTCGCTCTACCTGTCGGGCGCATCAAGACAGGCGGAAGCCGCGCAGCCTGCCGATGCGATTTACACCTGCCCGATGCACCCGGAAGTGCGCCAGCAGGGCCCCGGCAGTTGCCCCAAATGCGGCATGGCGCTGGAGCCTGAATTGCCGCAGGCCATCGAGGACGACAGCGAGTTGCGTCAGGTTCGCCGCAAGTTCCTGTTCGCCGCGCTGCTGGCAGTACCGCTGTTGCTGATTGCCATGGGTCCGCACCTGATCGGAATCCATTTCGCGGAACCGATGCTGACGATACTGCGCTGGGCCGAGTTCCTGCTGGCAACGCCCCTCGTGATCTGGTTGGGAAGGGCGTACTACGTGCGCGGCTGGCAGGGCGCGATTTCTGCATCGCCCAACATGTACACCCTGATTGGCCTCGGAGTACTGGTGGCCTACGGCTTCAGCCTGACCGCATTTTTCCTGCCCGGGGTGTTTCCTGCGCAAATGCGCGAAGCCCACGGCCATGTGCCTTTCTATTTCGAGGCCGCGGGCGTGATCATTGCCCTGGTCCTGCTGGGCGAATGGCTGGAACTGCGTGCGCGTGGCAAAACCTCTGCCGCGATCCGTCGCCTGCTTGAGCTGGCGCCGAAGATTGCACACCGCATGGCCGATGATGGTTCCGAACAGGATGTTGCGCTGGATCAGATCGGCGTGGGCGAGCGACTGCGGGTGCGGCCCGGCGAGAAGATTCCTCTCGATGGCGTGGTGCTGGAGGGACGCAGCAATGTCGATGAGTCGATGTTGAGCGGCGAGCCGGTGCCCCTGGAGAAAACCCACGGCGATCATGTCACCGGCGGCACCCTCAACGGCACCGGTAGCCTGGTCATGCGTGCCGTCAAAGTCGGCAACGAAACGGTGCTGGCGCAGATCATTGCGCTGGTGGCCAAGGCGCAGCGCTCGAAGGCTCCGCTGCAGCGCCTGGCCGATCGTGTTTCGCTTTTCTTTGTGCCTGCGGTGGTCGCAATCGCGCTGCTGACTTTTGTGATCTGGTGGTTGTTCGGGCCTGAGCCGCGCCTTGCCTATGCCGTGGTCAACGCGGTGGCCGTGCTGATCATCGCCTGTCCTTGTGCGCTGGGGCTGGCCACGCCGATTTCGATCATGGTTGCCAGTGGTCGCGGTGCGGAATCCGGTGTGCTGTTTCGCGAAGCCGCAGCGATTGAATCCCTGGCCCGCGTCGATACCCTGGTGCTCGACAAGACTGGAACCATTACCGAAGGCCGGCCTACGCTGACCGACGTGGTTGCCGGATCAGGGCATGACGAATCCGATGTGCTGGCCCTGGCCGCGGCCCTGGAATCCGCCAGCGAGCATCCGCTGGCGCGCGCCGTGGTGGAGGGCGCGCAAAAACGCGGTGTTTCGCTGCGCGCGGTTGCCGGTTTCGAGTCGGTCACCGGGCAGGGCGTTCGCGGCATGGTCGATGGCCACACCATCTTGCTCGGCAATGCTGCCCTGGTGGGGGCGCAAGCCATTCCCGAAGCCTTGTCGATGAGCGCGGATGCCATGCGACGCGATGCCAAAACCGTCATGTTCGTGGCCATCGACGCTCAGGTCATGGGTCTGATCGCGGTGCAGGATGCGCTGAAAGCGGGTGTTGCCGAAACCCTGCTTGAGTTGCATCAGCAAGGCCTGCGCCTGGTCATGCTCACCGGCGACAACGAAACCACGGCGCATGCGGTTGCGCGTTCGCTGCCGCTGGATGAAGTGCGTGCCAACCAGTCACCGGCAGACAAGGCGCGCGTGGTGCAGGAGATGCAGAAGAGCGGCGCACGCGTGGCCATGGCAGGCGACGGCATCAATGACGCACCGGCGCTGGCTGCGGCCGATGTCGGCATCGCCATGGGCAATGGCACCGATATTGCCATGGAAAGCGCGCAGGTGACCCTGGTCAAGGGTGAGCTTGGGGGCATCCTGCGGGCGCGCAGGCTGTCGGCAGCAACGGTTGGCAACATCCACCAGAACCTGGCATTCGCATTCGGCTACAACGCACTCGGCGTGCCGATAGCGGCCGGTGTGCTGTATCCGCTCTTCGGTGTGCTGTTGAGCCCGATGATTGCCGCTGCCGCAATGAGCCTTTCTTCGGTGTCCGTGATCAGCAATGCGCTGCGCCTGCGCAGTGCCAGGATTTGATCGGTGAGCGAATTTGACGGGGCAATGCGTCCCGCGCTTTTCGTATGATGGGAGGATGGCTACCAGGCGTACACGGCAATCCTCCACCTTGTTTGCAGAGCCCGACGGTTTGAAGCCGTTGGCCGAACGCATGCGTCCGCAGGCGCTGGACGAGATTGTCGGACAGGCGCGCTTGCTGGCCGAGGGCAAGCCGCTGCGCCGAGCCATCGAAAGCGGCAAGTTGCACTCGATGATCCTGTGGGGCCCGCCGGGATGCGGCAAGACCACCCTGGCCCTGTTGCTGGCGCGCTATGCCGATGCGGATTTCAAGGCGATCTCGGCAGTTCTGTCGGGCTTGCCGGATGTGCGTGCCGCGCTGGCCGAGGCTGAAGCCACTTTTGCCCAGGGTCGGCGCACCGTGTTGTTTGTCGATGAGGTACATCGCTTCAACAAGTCCCAGCAGGACGCGTTTCTGCCGCACATCGAGCGTGGCGTCATCATTCTGGTCGGCGCCACCACCGAAAATCCCTCGTTTGAACTCAACTCGGCCTTGCTCTCGCGCTGTCGTGTGCACGTGCTGGAGGCGCTGACAATCGAGCAGATCGTCGAAGCGCTGGAGCATGCGCTGGCCGACAAGGCGCGTGGTCTAGGCGGGATGCAACTCAAAGTCGATACGCAGTCGCTGCAACTGATCGCGCAGGCCGCCGATGGTGATGTGCGACGCGCGTTGACCTTGCTGGAAATCGCCAGCGAACTGGCGGATGCAGGGCGAATCGACGAAGCCACCCTGACCCAGGTATTGGCAGACCGCACTCGTCGCTTCGACAAGGGTGGCGAGCAGTTCCATGACCAGATCTCGGCATTGCACAAATCGGTGCGTTCCTCGGATCCGGATGCAGCCCTGTACTGGCTCACGCGCATGCTCGATGGCGGCGTTGATCCGGCCTATCTGGCGCGACGCATGACGCGCATGGCCATCGAAGACATTGGTCTGGCTGATCCGCGCGCTCTGAGCCTGGCACTGGAAGCCTGGAACACGTACGAACGACTGGGATCCCCGGAAGGCGAACTGGCCTTTGCGGAACTTGCCATCTACCTCGCGATTGCCGCGAAGAGCAATGCGGCCTACGCAGCGTTCAACGCTGCGCGCGCCGAAGTGCAGGCCAATGGCACGCTGGACGTGCCCCTGCATCTGCGCAACGCACCGACGCGTTTGATGAAAGGGTTGGGTTACGGCAAGGGCTATCAGTACGACCATGATGCCGAAGGCGGCGTGGCGCTGGATCAACAATGCCTGCCGGATGCGCTGATTGATCGTGAGTTCTACCAGCCCGTCGAGCGTGGTCTGGAGTTGAAGATTGGCGAGAAGCTGGCCGCGCTGCGCGCCGCCCGACGCGATGCGCGCAAACAAGGCAAGCCATCGTGAGGTGGATTGGCTCTTCGATGCGATGGATTTGGCTTTGCTGTCTGCTGGCTCCGTTGCAGGCCTTGTCACAGCAGCAGGAAGCGGTCGCAACCGCGGCGTCCGCTTCGCTTGCCAAGCTTGCGGCACGCATTGATGCGCATATCGCCGCACCGGCGTTCGCCGAGGCCGGTTGGGGCATCCACGTGGTGTCGCTGGACAGCGGCAAGACGCTCTATGCGCACGACGAGGACGCACTGATGGTGCCTGCCTCGACTGCCAAGATCTTCACTGCGGCGTTGGCCCTGGACACCTTTGGTCCCGAGTACCGAATTCCCACCAGCCTGTTTGCAACGGAGAAGGTCAGGCGCGACGGAGAATTGCGAGGCGACCTTATCCTGGTGGGTTACGGCGATCCCACGCTGGGTACCGAAAAGCGCCGCAACTGGGCTGACCTGCTCGCCGTCGCGCTGCGCAAGTCCGGAGTCCAGTCCGTGCGCGGTTCCTTGATTGCCGATGCCACCTGGTTTGCTTCACCCCTCTATGGAAGCGGTTGGGAGGCGGCTGATTTGCAAAGCTGGTTTGGTGCGCCAGCCTCTGCGCTCAGTGTTGACGAAAACGTATTCAGGGTCGAAGTTCGTCCTGCACCACAAGCCGGGGCAATTGCCCGCATCGCACTGGATCCAAAGCCTGCCGCATTGGAGATCGAAAACGACCTGCGCACGCTCAGGGCGCCGGCGCGAACCGACATCAGTTTGTATCGGGCTCCGGGAGATGCGGTGCTGCATGCCTTTGGCAGCATCGCCAGCGACGCTGCTGCCCAGCACTACCGGCTTTCCATGCAGGATCCGGCCCTCGTCGCCGCCGAGCAGTTGCGCGCTGCATTGTTGCGCGTCGGCATCAGCGTACGCGGCAAGTCGCGCAGCATCTATTGGCCGGAGCGTCTCGAAGTTGCCGAGGACGAATCCCTTCAGCGGGTTGCCGATGTCTGGTCGGAGCCGTTGGCGGAGGTTGTTCACCATGGGCTCAAGGTTTCGCAGAACCTGTACATGCAGAATCTGCTGCTGATGGTTGGAACCAAGGCAATGGCTGATGCTCGTGCTGCCGGCAAGGAACCGCTGGCGTTCCGTTCCAGCGAGACCATGGGCATCCAGGCCCTTCGTGCATTTCTCTCGCGCATTGGTGTGCCCTTGAATGGCATGGTGATCGAAGACGGCGCGGGCCTTTCCCGACGCAACCTGACTTCGGCAGCGGCGCTGACAGGATTGCTGGTGAAGTGGGGTGACAGCGATGCGGCGCGTGCATTTCGCCTGGCCTTGCCGGAAGCGGGCGTAGACGGCTCCCTGACCGGGCGCATGCGCAACAGCGCCGCCGAGGGACGCATCCACGCCAAGACCGGCAGCATGGCGTTCACCTATGCCTTGGCCGGATATGCAGTGACCCGCGCCAACGAGCGGCTTGCCTTTGCCATCATGCTCAACAATTACCGGCGCCCGCCGAACTCAGGGCGCGCCAGCGCGGAACTCGACTCCATCGCCATCCTGCTGGCAGAGCTGGACGTGCGCAGCACACCTTGAATTTGCCGCCGCCCCCGGCGCACGGCGATAATTCGCGCCCTTTTGGTGCGTAATGGAATCCACCCATGCTTGATCCGGTCCTGCTGCGCGGGCAGCTCGAAGATGTTGCCAGGCGACTTGCCACGCGCGGATTTGCGCTGGATCGCGATGCCATCGAAGCGCTTGAAGCGCGACGCAAGGCCGTCCAGGTTGAAACCCAGGAGTTGCAGAACACCCGCAACACACGCTCAAAAGCCATCGGCATGGCCAAGGCCAAGGGCGAGGACACGGCGGCATTGATGGCGGAAGTGGCCAGTATTGCCGATCACCTCAAGGCCAACGAAGCCACCCTTGCGGACGTGCAACAGAAGCTGGCGGACATCTCGCTGAGCCTGCCCAATCTGCCGGATGCTTCGGTTCCGGTCGGCGGCGACGAAAGCGGCAATGTCGAAATCCATCGCTGGGGCAAGCCCCGGCAATTCGAATTTGCAGTCAAGGATCATGTCGAACTGGGTGAACGCAAAGGCTGGCTGGATGCCGAGGTCGCCGCCAAACTGTCCGGGTCGCGCTTCACCGTGCTGCGTGGTGAGTTGGCGCGCCTGCATCGTGCGCTGGCCCAGTTCATGCTCGATTTGCACACCGGCGAGCACGCCTATCTTGAAACCAACGTGCCCTTGATCGTCAATGCCGATTCGATGCATGGAACCGGTCAGTTGCCGAAATTCGAGGAAGACCTGTTCTCCATCAGCGTGAATGAGTCGAAGCGCTACCTGATCCCGACCTCTGAAGTGCCGCTGACCAACATCGTGCGTGACTGCATTGTCGAGGCCGAACAGTTGCCGATGCGCATGAGCGCACATTCGCTGTGCTTCCGGGCAGAAGCCGGTTCGGGTGGCCGCGACGTGCGAGGCATGATCCGCCAGCATCAATTCGAGAAAGTGGAATTGGTCAGTATCTGCAAACCCGATGAAAGCGATGCCGAACACGAGCGCATGACGCGCTGTGCGGAGGTCGTGCTGGAGAGGCTTGGGCTTCCTTACCGTCGCATGTTGCTGTGCACCGGCGACATGGGGTTTGCCGCACGCAAGACCTTTGACCTGGAAGTGTGGCTGCCCAGCCAAGACACCTATCGGGAAATTTCCTCGTGTTCGAACTGTGGTGACTTCCAGGCCCGACGCATGCTGGCGCGCTGGCGCAATCCGGAAGCCGGCAAGCCTGAACTCGTGCATACTCTGAACGGTTCCGGCGTCGCCGTGGGTCGCGCCCTGATCGCGGTCATGGAGAACTATCAGGGTGCCGATGGCACCATCGAGGTTCCCGATGTGCTCAGGCCCTACATGGGTGGCATCACTCGTCTGGGTTGAGGTCCTGCTTGGGACGCTGTCGACGATTGCGCTACACTCCGCGCCCCGCCGTAGGACAAGCCGGTGGATTTGCCACAAGCAGTTGAAGAGCAAAAGCACTGGATTCCGGATATCGCTGCGCGATTCCGGGATGACGGGCAAGATCCGTGGAATCCCGTACCCGCGCCGGCCAAGTTCTGCGCTGAGTCGACGTAACGAAATTCAATTGGAGAGATGGCCGAGCGGTTGAAGGCACCGGTCTTGAAAACCGGCAATGGGAAACCATTCGTGGGTTCGAATCCCACTCTCTCCGCCAGATACGCAAAGAGCCCCGAAAGGGGCTTTTTGCGTATCTGGCGGAGAGAGTGGTGTGGACGAGACCGCCTGGGTCGACAAATTCGTCAGGAACGAATTTGGACAGCCGAATGGCTGGCCCGAGCGTTTCGCGCGAGGGTGAGGCTCAGGGATGAGCCGAGCATATCCCACGGGACTTCAATCGCCACGAATACCCCAATCGGGGCTCTTTGCGTATCTGGCGGAGAGAAGGCCCAGGCTGAACCGTGAGCCAATCGACAGGACGCGTGCGTGGCAATCGACACGTGGCCGCTCGACCAGTGCATCGCCAGGGCGAAATCGCCTGTTAGAATGCCCGTCGATCGAAGCGTCAACCGGCGAGCTTGGCCAGTCATGATGCAACGAGGTTCCATTGGCCAGTCTCGCAGGCTTTCGACTTGAGCTGAGGATTGGCGCCAGACAACCAGCTTGATTTGGAGGGGTGAGATGAAGAAGTTGATCGTGTCCGCCAGTTTGGCGATCGCGTGCTTGGTGGCAGCCAACAGCGTGTTGGCGCAAGACAGGCCGGCCATTGGCGTGGCGGAATTCAAGAATGAGTCAGGTGCCGCCTGGTGGCGCGGTGGCGTGGGCTGGGAGCTCTCTGGAATGCTGTCGAACGAGCTCTCCAGCACCGGCAGCTTCCGTGTGGTTGAGCGCTCCAAGCTCGAGAATGTGCTTGAAGAGCAGAATCTCGCCGCTTCGGGCCGGGTCCGTTCGGGTACCGGTGCCAGCATCGGCAAACTGACCGGTGCCGACTACCTGGTCATGGGTACGGTGACCTCGTACGAGGAAAACACGGCCAGCACTGGTGGTGGAATCAGTTTCAAGGGCATCTCGCTGGGCGGCAAGAAGAGCGAGGCCTATATCGCGGTTGATGTGCGCGTGGTCAACGCAACCACGGGTGAGGTTGATTTCTCACGCACGGTCGAAGGCCGTACTTCTGGCGGTGGCGTCAGCGTGGGCGTCTACCGCGGTGGCTTTGGCGGATCGCTGGCCAGTGAAAAGAACACGCCGGCTGGCAAGGCCATCCGTGCCGTGCTGGTGGAAGTTACCGACTATCTGAGTTGCGTCATGGTTGAACGGAACGGCTGTGAAGCCGACTACGCCGCCAAGGAGCGCAAGCGCCGGGACAGCAACAAGAAGGGTCTGAAACTCGACTGAGAAACTCAGTCCGGGTCTGGAGCAATCAAGAACGGCGGAGCACATGCTCCGCCGTTTTTCGTTCAGCTCTTTGCCGGTCCCCGGCGGTTGCGTCCGCCATGGCGTCCGCCGGGACCGCGCTGGTCACCGGGACCCCGGTTTCCTCCTGCCCGATTGGATGGATTTCCCTGATGGCGGTGGCCGGGATTGCGTGAGCCCTCGCGCTGCGGATTGCCTCGATTACCCCACACGTTCTGGTTGCGATTGTGATCCGGCCCGCTGATGCGATTGCCGCGCGAATCGTCATGCATCCAGTTGCCGCGAGGCGCGCGATTGCCCATGCCGTCGTCGTGACGGCCATTGAATCCTGGATTCTGATTGCCTTGTGCCGGGCCACGCTGTCCACGTGCGTTGCCCTTGCGCTTGCGTGCGCCGGGCTGCGGCGAGTCGGGGAACCATGCGCGCAGGATGGCCGGGTTGAGCCCGGGTTCGACATACTTGGAACCGCTGCCCGATGGCGCCGACTTGGCGCGCGGACGGGATGGCCGAGGACCGCCGCCGCCGCGTGAGCGCTTGCTCTTGTTTGAAGATGGCGCACGCCAGCCGTCGTCGCGCATGCGATCGAACTGGCTGAATTCGCGGGCTTCCTCGGTACGCGTGCTGCTCCAGGCTTGCTGTTCCTTTGGATCGGGGCGAAATTCCGTCGGCATGCTGCGGCGCTGCCCGATTACCGGGGCAAGGGTGAGGTTCGCAACCGGCTCGGTGGCGCCACACAGGGTGCGCAAGGCCTTGACCTGCTCTGCATCAAGTTGCGCGTTCTGTCCGCGCTTGAGCAAGCGCGGCAATTCGACGTTGGCATAGCGTACGCGCTTGAGGCGACTGACCATCAGGCCTACCACGTCCCACATGCGGCGCACCTCGCGGTTGCGACCTTCGCGGATAACCACGCGGAACCATGAATGGCTGCCACCACGGCTGATGACTTCGATTTCATCGAAATGCGCGGGGCCGTCTTCCAGTTCGACACCACTGCGCAGGCGCTCGATGGTTTCGTCGGGGACCTCGCCATGCACACGGCAGATGTATTCGCGTTCCAGCTCCGAACTTGGATGCATGAGGGCATTGGCCAGGGTGCCGTCCGTGGTCAGCAACAACAGGCCCGTGGTGTTGATGTCGAGCCTGCCAACCGCAATCCAGCGCGCCCCCTTGAGGCGCGGCAGGGTTTCGAAAACCGTTGGGCGACCTTCCGGATCCTCGCGCGTCGTCACGATGCCTTCGGGCTTGTTGTAGACCAGCACTTGCGCGTGTTCGGAGGTATCGCTGATGACCACGAAACGCTTGCCGTCGATTTCGACGCGATCACCCGCGTGTACGCTGGATCCGAGGGTGGCGGGGTTGCCGTTGACCAGCACTTCGCCCGCCTCGATGCGGCTTTCCAGCATGCGCCTGGAACCGAGACCGGCGGTTGCCAGGACCTTGTGCAGGCGTTCCTCCAGGGTTGCGGAAACCTGCTCTGGTGCTGAGCGCTTGAGCGAGAGCACGTTGCGGCTGGGGGTGGTCATGCGCCTTGCTCCGTGGTGTCGGCGTCGGCTTCGGACGCAGGCACGGTTTGATCAGGATTGGAGTTTGCCTGGGTGATGATCATGGATTCGTCTGTTTCATCAATGGGGGCCGACAGATGCCCGTCTGTTGGCTGCATGTCGTCGGACAGGGCCAGCATTGGCAGGCCATCGGAGGGGGGCGAGAGCGCCAGTTGGGGGTCGAAATCCTCGATGTCGCGAATTTCGCCAAGGGAGGGCAATTCGTCCAGCGATTTGAGGTTGAAGTAGTCGAGGAAACCGCGCGTGGTTCCAAACAGGGCGGGCTTTCCGGGTACGTCCCTGTGCCCGACGACGCGAACCCATTCGCGCTCTTCGAGGGTTTTCACGATATTCGTGGAAACCCCGACCCCACGAATCTGTTCGATCTCGGCGCGGGTGATCGGCTGGCGATAGGCGATCAAGGCCAGGGTTTCCAGCAGCGCGCGTGAATAGCGGCTGGGCTTTTCCGTCCACAAGCGGGCAACCCATGCATGCACGTCTTGGCGCACCTGGTAGCGAAACCCCGAGGCAACTTCCACCAGCTCAATGCCGCGGTTTGCGCAGTCCGCCTGCAGGGATTCGAGGGCGCGTGCGATTTCCTCATGGCTGACCGCCTCCGGGTTTTCGAAGAGGCCGAGCAGTTGGGCCGGGGTCAGCGGGTTGCCGGCCGCCAGAATCGCGGCTTCGATGATTCGCTTGAGCAATTCGAATTCGATCATGTGCACGATGGTTCAGTTGGCCGTAGCCAGGGATTTGAGGTAGATCGGTGCAAGGGGCTCGCCCTGGCTGATTTCAACCAGTTGCTCCTTGGCCAGTTCGAGCATGGCGAGGAAGGTGACGACGATCCCGTGGCGACCTTCTTCCAGTGAAAACAGGTTTTCAAAGCGATGGAACTCGCCATCGCCGAGCATGCGCAGCAGGTCGCTCATGCGATTGCGCACCGAGAGGGCTTCACGCTGAATGGCGTGATGGCTGAACAGCTCGGCACGATTGAGCACATCCTTGAGCGCAAGCAGCAGCTCGCGCATGTCCACCGGTGGCGGCATGCGGATGACGTTGCGATCCGGAACGAATGCGGAAACGGGCGAGGAGTCGCGCTCCATGCGCGGCAATTCGTCGATGTCGGCCGCGGCTTTCTTGAAGCGCTCGTATTCCTGCAGGCGACGCACCAGCTCCGCACGCGGATCTTCTTCGATGCCTTCGGCGTCCGGCGGCCTTGGCAACAGCAGCCGCGACTTGATCTCGGCCAGAATCGCGGCCATCACCAGGTATTCGGCGGCCAGCTCCAGGCGCATTTCCCGCATCATGTCGATGTAGTCGACGTACTGGCGGGTGATCTCGGCAACCGGGATGTCGAGGATGTCGAGGTTCTGGCGGCGGATCAGGTACAGGAGCAGGTCAAGCGGACCTTCGAATGCGTCGAGAATGACCTCAAGCGCATCCGGCGGGATGTAGAGATCCTGCGGCATGCTCAACACCGGTTCGCCGCGCACGATCGCGAGCGGCATTTCCTGCTGCTGCGGCACCGGTGGAAACACCGTGACGGAATCGTCTTGCTGGGTTTGGATTTGGACTGTTGGGGTGTTCATTTCCGATCCGCTGGCCACGCGCCTCACGGCGCAGGTCATGCACAGATCCAACCTTTGATTGGTCTGCCTGCGACAAACCTGCGCAGGTCCTGCGTGGCTGGCGACGAGGCGCCGAAACCATGCAATTCGGGACAGGCGCGGATAAAGTCCGCCCGATGTCCTGTTCAACTCTGGATCAAATCAGCCGGATTTCCCGGAGTCCGCTGACAGTCGCCTGAGGCCGTGACGCCGGTCGCCGGAGATGTCATCGGGTTGCCTGCTGGCAGGCTGCGATGCATCCGATCCGGAACCTCCACCTGCTCCGGATCAATGCAGCCTGCGAGTCATGCTTGCGAGGCGAGAAAATCGCCTGTTGCATCCAACCAGGCCATGGCTAAAACTCATGCGGCCGGTTGGTCGATGTGCAAGCGTAAAGCCAATCCGTGGCGGAAGTCCAGTCTGCAAACGATCCGCTGCCGACAGGGCGGACCCCGTGGGAGGGGTGGTTCACGTTCGCGGTTGGCGCAGAACGGGTTTCGATACCGATCGGTCGATTCGCCGAGGGCGGCCATCGGCTACCATACGCGCCCCGAGTTGGAATCGTGATGAATGTGGTATGCGATCATCGGCCATGACCGGCCAGGCACGCTGGAGCTTCGCAAGGCGAGCCGAACTGCCCATCTGGAACGTCTGCAGGCCTTGAAACTGGACGGCAAGTTGTTGCTGGCCGGGCCATTCCCCGCAATCGACAGCGAGGATCCTGGTGCGGCTGGATTTACCGGCAGCTTGATCCTGGCCGAGTTTGACAGCCTCGTGGCAGCCAGGGCGTGGGCGGATGCTGATCCCTACCTGGCGGCAGGAGTCTACGAGCGGGTGGATGTCCGGCCGTTCCGCAAGGTGTTGCCGTGAGCGATCGCATCTCGGCGATCCGCGCCCGACTGGAGGAAGGGCTGACACCCGTCCTGCTCGAGATCACGGATGACAGCCACAAGCATGTCGGGCATGTGGGGGCGCGTGACGGTCGCGGTCATTTCAGCGTGCGCATTCACAGCCCGATTTTCCATGGCATGAGTCCACTGGCGAGGCACCGTGCTGTGTACTCGGCACTGGGAGAACTGATGCAAACCGACATCCATGCGCTCGCCATCGATGCGCGCGCCCCTGAGGAAAACGCATGACCCGGAAATTTCATACATCCTTTTTGCTGCTGACCTGCAGTGCGGCCCTTGCGCTGTCTGCCTGCGGCGAGCGCACCGGCGATTCCACCGGATTGCCAGGCGACTTGCCGGCATTCGAGACGGTCAATGGCCAGGCGGTTCCGCAGATCCTGCTCGACTTGCTGGCCAAGGAGCGCAATCTGGATCTGACGCAGCCTGAACAGCGCGCGCGCGCCGTGCTTGAGCTGACCGATTACATTCTGCTCGAGCAGGCGGCAAAGGCAGGGGACTACGCCCAGGATGCGAATTTCTCGGCGGAAGTCGAGCTCAACCGGCTGCGTGGTATCGCCAATGCCGCCATGGGCAAGTTCCGTGACAGCGCGCAGGTGGATGACAGCGTGCTGATGACCGAATACCAGCAGCAGATTGCCAAGGCCGGGACTTCGGAGTACGACTTCAGCCAGCTCTTGTTCGACAAGGAAGACGACGCAATCAAGGCCGCTGGCGAAGCGCTGAGCAAGCCGTTCAACGAGGTGTATGACGCGTGGTCGAAACGTGCCAAGCAGGCGCGGGCTTTCCAGCGCGTGCGTCCAGGCCAACTGCCCGAGGCGCTCGGCAAGGCGCTGCAGGCTCTCAAGTCCGGGCAAACCAGCGTGGTGCCGGTGAAGACCGAATTTGGCTGGCATGTGATCCATGTCGGCGCCATTTCGCCATTCGTGCCACCAAAGTTTGAAGACCTGAAGGAAAGCATCCGTGAGACCCTGCTCACCCAGTTGAGCCAGCAGCGCCTGCAAAAATTGCGCAGCGAGGCGAGTGTCTCCACCCCCGAATCTGCGGTAAAGGCCGCGGATGCGGCCAATCCAACAGGCAACAAATCCGACAGTGCCGGCAAGCCTGTCGACCAACCCGCCAATTGATGCCGGAGTTATCCCGTTCCATGCGCCTGACCACGATCAAACTGGCCGGATTCAAATCTTTCGTCGATCCCACGACCTTGCACCTGCCGACCAACATGTCGGCAGTGGTGGGCCCCAACGGCTGCGGCAAATCCAACATCATCGACGCGGTGCGTTGGGTCATGGGCGAAAGCGCGGCGAGCCGCCTGCGCGGTGATTCGCTCACCGACGTGATCTTTTCCGGATCCAGCGCGCGCAAGCCGGTTGGGCAGGCGGTGGTGGAACTCATCTTCGACAACTCTGACGGCACCGTGACCGGCGAATACGCCCACTACAACGAGATTTCGGTCAAGCGCCTGGTCAGTCGCGACGGGCAGTCCCAGTATTTTCTGAATGGCACCCGTTGCCGGCGTCGCGACATTACCGACCTTTTCCTCGGTACCGGCCTGGGTCCGCGCAGTTACTCGATCATCGAGCAGGGCATGATCAGCCAGATCATCGAGTCCGATCCCGAGCAGTTGCGCGTGCATCTGGAGGAAGCGGCCGGAATCTCGCGCTACAAGGAGCGGCGCAAGGAAACCGAAAGTCGCATCAAGGCCACGCGCGAGAACCTGGATCGCGTCAAGGATGTACGCGACGAAGTCGACAAGCAGCTTGAGCACCTCAAGCGCCAGGCGCGCGCAGCGGAGCGCTGGCAGGCACTGCAGGACCAACGCAAGCGGCGCGAGGCGGAACTCAAGGCGGCAAACCTGCGCGACAGTCGGGCCGATCTCGAAGTGCGTTCCGCAGCCTTGCGTCAGGCGGAGCTCGGCATCGAGGAGCAGCTTGCCGTGCAGCGCCAGCGCGAGGCCCAGATCGAGACCGGCCGTGAAGCGCACTCCAGCGCGAGCGAACACCTCAACGGCGTGCAGGCCGAGGTCTACAAGGTGGGAGCGGAGATTGCCCGGGTTGAACAGCAGATCCAGCACAATCGTGCCCTGGCGGAACAGCTCGAACGTGCGCGGATCGAGTCCGCCAATGCGCAGAAGGAATTGGCCGAGCACATCGCCAATGATGCGGCCCAGATGCAAGTGCTGGTGCAGGGACTTGATGAATCGGCCCCGCAGCGTGAAGCCTTGAGCAAGGCGGCACAACAGGCTGCCGAGGTGTTGCAGGTTGCGGAAGCCAATCTTGCCCAATGGCAGGAAAAGTGGGATGCCTATGCAAAGGCCAACTCCGAGGCCAGCCAGGCTGCCGAGATCGAGCGCACCCGGCTCGACTTCCTGGACCGCCAATGCCTGGACGTGGACAAACGCAGGCAAGCGCTGGAATCCGAGCGCAGCACCGCCAATCTGGCCGACCTGGCACAGGCGTTTGAACTTCTTGATGGCGAGCATGCGCAGTTGCGCGACAAGACCGGCGTGCTTGCCACCCAACTGGAAGGCCGCCGTTCCGCGCTTGAGTCCCACCTTGAAAACGCTCGGCGCCTACAAGCCAGCCTGAGCGAGAAGCGCAGCGAGCTGGAAAAGTCCCGCGGTCGACTTGCTTCGCTCGAAGCCCTGCAACATGCGGCCTTGGGCGGCGAAGCCGGAACGGCCCACGAATGGCTTGAGCGAGTGGGATTGGGACGCTCGCGTCGCCTGGGCGAAGTGCTGGAAGTCGATGTCGGCTGGGAAGCCGCGGTGGAGACGGTTTTGCAGGGTTGGCTGGATGCCGTGTTGGTGGATTCTCCGAGCGCATTCGAGGCTGACCTGCGCGGTCTTGAGCAAGTGGACCTGACCCTGTTGTCGGCAACTTCAAGTGATACCGGTTTCCCCGCAGGCAGCCTGGCCGCAAAGGCGAGGGGGCCGGTCGCGGCGCTGAACCTGCTGGCTCGGGTAACCACCGTCGAGTCCATCAGTGCGGCGCAATCCGCGATGCCGATGCTCGGCGATGGCCAATCACTGATCACCCCAGAGGGCGAATGGATTGGCCCCGGATTTGCCCGCATTGCGCGATCACAGGGCGCACAGGTCGGCGTATTGTCGCGGGAACGCGAGATCTCGGGGCTTTCCGAGCGCATCGTGGAGCTTGAATCGGAAATCAGCGCCCTGGTCACCGAACAGGAAGACGCGCGCCTGGCCCGGATTGAAGCAGAGCAGGCGCGCGACGACGCGCAGCGGGATCTGCACGCCGGACATCGGCGCCTTTCGGAAATCGCCGGTCAGTTGCAGAGTCAACGTGGACGCATGGACAGCGCACGCGAGCGCCTTGCCAAGGTTGAGGTTGAGCTGACCGAGCTGGCAGCCAAGCTGGAGGCAGACCGCCAGCAGGCGCGCGAGGCGCGCGGACGCCTTGACGGTGCGGTGCAAGCGATGGGCGAACTGGAACAGCGTCGCCAGCATCTCGATGCGGATCGGCGTTCCTTGCTGGAAGGGCGTGAGGAAGCCCGCATGAACGCGCGTGAGGCGCACGACGCCGAGCATCGTGCCGCGCTGTCGATCGAATCCAAACGCTCGGCGATGGCGTCGCTCGAACAATCGCTGGCGCGCATGCGCGCGCAACTGGGCCAGGTCGAAACCCGCCAGGCCGAGATTGCCGCCCAGATAGCCGCCGGCGGCGATCCACTGGCGGAACTGGAAGCGCTCAGGCAAAGCAGCCTCAACCAGCGCCTGCTGGTGGACAGGCAACTGGTCGAGGCGCGCAAGGCACTGGAAGAACGCGATGCGGAAATGCGTGCGCTGGAAAGCGAGCGCAATGCCATCGTCGAGGCCTTGACCGAGCGCCGCGAGCATTTGGCCAACTTGCGCCTGAGTGACCAGGAACACCGCCTGCAAGCACAAGCGCTGGCCGATGCCATCATCGAAGCCGGGTTCGAGATTGATGCGCTGCTGGCCGAGTTGCCGGAGCACGTCGAGGCAGGGCAGTGGCGCCAGGACCTGCTTGATCTCGAACAGAAGATCCATCGCCTGGAACCGGTCAATCTCGCTGCCATCAAGGAATACGAGGAACAATCACAGCGCAAGACCTATCTGGATGCGC
Organism: Gammaproteobacteria bacterium; assembly: GCA_004295005.1. GTDB lineage: Bacteria > Pseudomonadota > Gammaproteobacteria > Xanthomonadales > Rhodanobacteraceae > Dokdonella. The sequence continues at coordinate 27,551 of SHNG01000023.1, read as the reverse complement.
AACTGACCGACCTCGGCGTGGCGCTGGAAACCCTGGAGTCGGCGATCCGCAAGATCGACAGGGAAACCCGCCAGCGTTTCAAGGACACCTTCGATCGCGTCAACCAGGGTGTGCAGGAGCTTTTCCCGCGTCTGTTCGGTGGCGGCCAGGCCTACCTGGAGTTGACCGGAGACGACCTGCTCTCCACCGGGGTTTCCATCATGGCGCGCCCGCCAGGCAAGCGCGTGACATCCATCTCCCTGCTCTCGGGTGGCGAGAAGGCGATGACCGCAGTGGCTTTGGTGTTCTCGATTTTCCGCCTCAATCCGGCCCCGTTCTGCCTGCTGGACGAGGTGGATGCACCGCTGGACGAGGCCAATGTGGGCCGCTTCTCGGCGCTGGTTTCCGAGATGAGCCAGAACGTGCAATTCATTTTCGTCACCCACAACAAGGCAACCATGGAAGCGGCCTCGCAATTGTGCGGCGTGACCATGCGCGAACCCGGCGTTTCGCGCCTGGTGCAGGTTGATCTGGCTGAAGCGGCTAAACTGGCCGGAGCGGCCTAGCGGCCGGTCGAGCCAGTGCGCAGAAGGAGGCAATTGTGGAACAACAGGCAATGAGCGCGACCGACATGCGCATCATCCTCTTCCTGGCGGGTTTGGTGGTGCTGGCCCTGATTTACCTGTTTGGGCGTCCGCAGAAGCCGGGGCAGGGAAAGCGCACCCTGTTCCGCAAATCGACCAATGGTCGCGTGGAGCCAACCCTGGGCATCGACGGCGCAGTAGCGGACGACGATGGCTTGCCCGTCATTCCGGGCGAGCAGTTGGAACTGCTGGGTGATCGTCCGGCCGAGGAAGAGCTGATCGAGCTTGAGCGTGGCAATGGCCCACGTTCACGACGCCCATCACGCCCCCTGGTTGGTGCACGTCCCGATACGCCCATTGAGTTGATCATCACTTTGCTGGTTTGCGCCCGCGATGGACACGTCTTCCGGGGCAGCGATCTGGTCGTTGCGGCGGAGAAGGCTGGGCTGGAGTTCGGCGATCGCGGGATTTTCCATCGCATGCCTGCTGGCGAGCGCAACGCTGGCCCGGTGTTCAGCATGGCCAACATGCTCAAGCCGGGCAGCTTCGACATGGCGCGCATCGAGCATCTGGAAACCCCTGGCGTGACCCTGTTCATGGCCTTGCCGGGACCTCTGCCTGCGCTGGATGCATGGGATACCGTGTTGCCTACCGCGCAAAGGCTGGCCGAATTGCTCGATGGCAACCTCCTGGACGAAAAGCGCGGTGCGCTGGGGCGCCAGGGCATTGCCCACATTCGTGATCAGTTGCGCGCCTGGGACCGCCAACAGGAAAGTGCCAGGCCACGCGGCATGCGCTGATGCGCCGCAGCTCGGCAACATCGACCAGGCAATCAGACACGTCGTAGTGTGAATGCTCGATTGGCCCGGAGGATGCTGCGCGGGTCGCCGGCTACTGGCGCATTTCCCAATCAGGAGACAGCACATGGGCAAGCAATTGAAGAAGATCCAGGCGGAAAAAAAGCACCTTCCCGAGGAGACGATGCGCAAGGTGTGGCTTGCCAGCCTTGGCGCGCTTTCCATCCTTCAGAAGCAGGCTGAAAGCGTGCTCGAAGGCATGATCAGCGAGGGTCAGTCGTTCCAGGCGCGCAGCCGAAAGTTTGGACGATCACTGGGCGGCGGGCTGCGGAAGGCGGTCGACCAGCGCGTGGCACCCCTGCTTGCGCGGGTCACGACCTTGCGCGATGAAGTCGAATCGCGCTTCGAACAGGGCGTCGGCCGTGCACTGAGCTATGCGGGCATCCCGTCCAAGGCCGACGTGGACGCGCTGATCGCACGCGTCGACAAGCTTTCCAGGCAGCTTCGCGCGGCCAAGTAAGCGGGATGAAAGTGTTGCCACTGCGGCCGCCTCGCGCGGCCGCATTTCGTTTCAGCGCAGATAGGCGGCAGCGAGGGTATTCAGGTGCAGGCGTTCGGCGTCACGCAGGAACGGTGCAATCAGCATCATGACCTGGTGGATGCCACGGCCGATGTCCAGTTGACCGGACTCCTGCTTGGCATGGCGCACGGCGTCGAAATTGAGCCAAAAGGTGGCCACCAGCACGATGTTCTCGGCGGTGGCACGAATCTCGTCGGCACTCGCGCGCAGCATGCCGGCCGCCGCCAGGCCCTTCAGCACGCCCGCCGCGTTGTTGGACGCGCGCTTGAGGATGCGGGAAAAATGCAGGCGAAGCTTGCGATTGCGGGAGAGAATATCGATCAGGTCGCGATAGACAAATCGATAGTCCCACATGCATTCAAAGATCAGGTGCAACTGCAGCCAGAGGTCTTCGAGCGTCGGCAAGCGGTCGTCGGGGGTGACAAGTGCCTGGTCGATGCGCTGCTCATAGCGCGCGAACAGGTGGCCGATGATGTCGTCCTTGTTGCGGTAGTGGTAGTAGAGATTGCCCGGGCTGATTCCCAGTTCGTCGGCGATATGATTGGTCGTGACGTTGGGTTCGCCCTGGGTGTTGAACATCACCAGGGCGGTTTCCAGGATCAGGGATCGGGTCTGGCGCGCCATCGATGGGCCCGTGTCCGCTGGCGCTGGATTCAGGCGCGCAGCTTGGCCACCAGATCGATGTACTTCTGCATGGCTTCTTCCTTGCCGGTGCCCTTGAGCTTGCTCCAGGCTTCGTACTTTGCGGTGCCAACGAAATCGAAGAATCCCGGCTTGGGGCCAGAAACGTCTCCGTCGGCTCCCTGCTTGTAGAGTGCGTAGAGTTTCAGCAAGGTATCGTTGTCGGGGCGCTCGGACAGCTTCTTGATATCTTCGGCGGCTTTTTCGAAGCTGGCTTGTAGCTTGGACATGAATGTTTGCCTGATTGATCGCGCCCCTGCGCCGCAATGTTCTATCACGGCCCCCATGGACGGTCAACGCGGTCAGACTTGCGTGGCAAGGTGGGAGTGAGACGACTATGCTGTTTGCGAATTCGACTTTGAAGAGCGTGGCTTGCGCTCCAATGCATCGGGACAGGAGGGGTAAATGACGTACTTCGTGACGGGCGCCACCGGCTTCATCGGGCGTCACCTGCTGGAGAAGCTGTTGCTGCGCAAGGGCAAGATCTATTGCCTGGTGCGCAAGGAATCGCTGGGCAAGTTCGAGGCGCTGCGCGAACGCCTGGGGGCGGACAAGGATCGGCTGGTGGCGGTCAACGGCGATCTTGGCAAGGCACGCCTTGGCATTGCCCCGGCATCACTGAAGAGCATGAGCGGCAAGATCTCGCATTTCTTCCATCTGGCGGCGCTCTACGACCTTTCCGCCGATGAAGCCAGCCAGGTGAGCGCCAACATCGACGGCACCCGGCACGCGGTACAGGTTGCCGAGGCGATCAAGGCCGGTTGCTTCCATCACGTCAGTTCGATTGCCGCAGCAGGTATGTATCCGGGAGTGTTCCGCGAAGACATGTTCGACGAGGCTGAAGGACTCGACAACGTGTATTTCAGGACCAAGCACGAGTCCGAAGGCATTGTGCGCAAGGAATGCACGCGTCCCTTCCGCATCTATCGCCCCGGTATCGTCATCGGCAATTCGAAAACGGGGGAAATGGACAAGATCGATGGACCGTATTACCTGTTCGGCCTGATCAAGCGCATGCGCGAGGTGTTGCCGCCGTGGGTACCGACGGTTGGCCTGGAAGGTGGACGCCTGAACCTGGTGCCGGTGGACTGGGTGGCAGCCGCCCTCGACCACATTGCCCACGTAGCCAAGCTGGACAGCCGCTGCTTCCATCTGGTTGACCCCGCTCCGCGACGGATTGGCGAGGTACTCAACATTTTTGCCGATGCCGGCCATGCTCCGAAAATGAGCATGCGCATTGATGCGCGCATGTTTGCCTTCGTGCCATCGGCGGTCAGGCAGGCGCTGTCCAACCTGCCGCCGGTGCGGCGCATGATCAACACGTTCCTGCGCGATTTCGGCATTCCGTCCGAAGTCATGCGCATGATCAATTATCCGACCCGATTCGACACGCGCGAATGCGAGCGCGCCCTGCGTGGATCAAAACTCAAGTTTCCGGATCTCAAGGGTTATGCTTGGCGGATCTGGGACTACTGGGAGCGCCACCTTGACCCGGCGCTGTTTGTTGATCGCTCGCTGTCCGGCAAGGTTCGCAGGAAGGTTGTGGTGGTCACCGGTGGATCATCCGGTATTGGCAGGGCGGTTGCGTTGAAGGTTGCGGCAGCCGGTGCCAAGGTGATCGTTTGCGCGCGTGGCGAAGACGAGCTGGCGGCGACCAAGGCGGAGATTGAAGCAGCCGGAGGCACTTGTCATGCCTACAAGGTGGACCTGGCGGATCTTGCTTCCTGCGACGAGTTCGTCGCCAAGGTGAGCGCCGAGCACGGCGGGGCAGACATCCTGATCAACAACGCCGGGCGCTCGATCCGGCGGGCCATTGCATCCAGCTACGACCGCTTCCATGACTTCGAACGCACCATGCAGCTCAACTACTTCGGCTCGCTGCGCCTGATCATGGGCTTTCTGCCGCGCATGGCCGAACGTCATCGCGGCCACATCATCAATATTTCCTCGATCGGCGTGCTCACCAATGCGCCGCGCTTCTCCGCTTATGTCTCATCGAAGGCGGCGCTCGATGCGTTCTCGCGGTGCGCGCAGGCCGAGTTCTCGGACCAGGGCATCAATTTCACCACCATCAACATGCCGCTGGTGAAGACGCCGATGATCGCGCCGACCAAGATGTACGACTCGGTTCCCACCCTGAGCCCCGAGGAGGCCGCCGATCTTGTGGTCGAAGCCATCATCGAGCGGCCGGTGCGTGTCGCCACGCGCACGGGTGTGTTCGCGCAATTGTTCTACGCCATTGCACCGCGTGCGTACGAGATCGTTATGAACACGGCATTCCGCCTGTTCCCCGACTCGCCGGCCGCCAAGGGCATCAAGGGCGTGCGCCAGGAACAGCAGCAGGGTGCATCATCGGAGCAGGTGGCGTTTGCCGCGCTCATGCGTGGCGTGCACTGGTGATTTTCCCAATGAATGCGCCGCGCAAGGTGCAATGGAAAACGCCCGCCGCGAGGACATGCGACGGGCCGGATCATGGTGCCCGGGAAGCGGAAGGCTTCCTGGTGTTGATGGTTCAGGTCTCAGGGAAGGTCTGAACAATGTATTGTCGCGAGCAAGCTCGCTCCCACCATTGCCTGCTTTTGTGGGAGCGAGCTTGCTCGCGACGAATGGGTTTCGTACTTGTTCAGAGTTTCCTTAGGGAAACTCTGATTAATCCCAATCTTTGCCGTTCCCGCGAAGGCGGGAACCCAGTGACTTTTTTCAACCCATTGAAGTGCAAAGGCACTGGATGACTCACGCCTCCCGGCGTTCGCCCTCCGGGCCGCCTGCGGCGTTCCGCTTCGGCATCCATGCCTTCGCAGGTCCGGATATCGCTTCGCGATTCCGGGTTGACGAGCAAGATCAGAGTTTCCTTAGCGGGCAGCCTTCTTCTTTGCGCCCGACTTTCCGGCTGCGGGTTTCTTCGCTGCCGGTTTTTTCGACGCGGCCTTGGCGGATGCTCCCGGCCGCTTTGCGTTTACCTGCCTGAGTTGTTCGGACTCCAGCTCACGGGCGACATCCGCCAGTTCATCCTTGATGCGTCGCACCGAATGCGCCGCGGCGGGTTTGCTTGCCACCTTGGGTGCGGATTTGGCATTCAGCTTGTGCACTTCGCGGGCAAGTTCCTCCACGCGGGCAGTGAGGGACTTCAGTTCGGTGCTGCCGGGAACGCCCAGTGCATTGAGTGCGCGTGATACGCGGTTCTCGAAGACCTTCTCAAGCTTGTCCCAGGTTTCCTGGCTGCGCTCCTTGACCTGGCCAACCGCCGCTTCCATCGCAACCCGCGCTTCCTCGGCCTTGCCGGTGGTCAGCTTGCGGGTCTTTTGTTCAAGGGATACGCCTTCGCGCACCAGGGCTTCGAACAGGCGGGTGCCTTCGTCCTGGGCCTTGGCAAACGCCCCGAGTCCCGCCAGCCAGATGTGCTGGGCGGATTCGACAATGGACTTGCCACCGCTTGCCTTCGGGCTGGTCGCCGTGGCTGCAGCAGGCTTGGATTTGAGCTTGGGCTTCGGCTTGGTCATGGCGTTTTCCTTTGGGATTTGGTGGAACAGGTGGTTGTCGCGGCACAGGCTAGGGTTGGAAAGTAGAGCAAGCAATCGATGGAGGCGGATCAGACACGTGCCTTGGCGCGTGCGGGGCGTCGCCTGAGCGGCGCCTCGCGGCTTGGCGGAGACTTGGCGGGTGTCTCGCCGGAAAGGGCCCGATCAAGATCATCCAGCGCCCGATGCAAATGGGAGGTGACCTTCGAGCGGCGCGGAGGCTTGTCGGTCAGCGTGCCCAGCAGGGTGCGCTCTGGATCGTCGAGGACCTTGTCGCGCAGCGAGATGCCGTGGCGCGCCAGCAAGGGTTTGAGCGTCTTGCGGTGCATGCGCAGGTCGCGCAAGGTCGACTGGTAGGCGTGTTCCGCGAGCCGCTTCCGATGCGAAAAACTGAAAATATTGGTGAAGAACATGTCGGTGTCGTCGGTGTCCGGCTGCAACAGCATCAAGTCGGAACCCGGGTAGGTGCGTTCGTATCGAGGAATGCTGGTCTGCATCCGCGATTCCAGCAGGGTGCGGAACATCTGTGACAGGACCGCGGGCAAACCGCCGTCAACCACGTTGGGGGAACTGGCCTTGCCTTGGGATTTCGCGTGCACGGTGTTGATGGGAACCAATGGATTGATCGCCAGCACCAGATCCGCACCCGAATCCAAAGCCACCGAGGCATGCACGGTATGGCGCAGCGCGCCGTCCACATAATGCTTGCCGTCGATCTGCACGGGCGGGTAGAGGCCGGGCAGGGCAGAGCTCGCCTCGATTGCGCGTGAAATCGGCACGCCGTCATGCCCGCTGGTTCCAAAGCGTACCGTCTGGCCACTTTCCAGTTCGACGGCAACGATGATCAGTTTGCTGGCCAGCTCGCGGAAATCATTGCTGCGGCCATGCGAGCTGTAGGCCTTGCGCAGGAATCGCTCGATCGCGGAGTTGTCGAACAGCCCGGTCGGAAGAATGCTGCCCAGGCGCATCAGGCTGTCGGAAATGCTGAGGTCGAGCGGGTGGCGCGCGAAATCCGCCAGCGCGGTTGCCAGCATGCGGGGAACCCCGGCCAATCGTTGCAGGTATTCGTAGATGGCCGGACGGATGAAATCCTCGGCGCGAAACTGGAACTGGTCCGAATCGCCGGTGATGAAAATGCGGCACAACTCGGCGGTGCTCAGGCGATTGGCCAGGCTGGCTGCAACGAAAGCTCCCGAGCTGATGCCCACGTAGATGTCCAGGGCATGCATGTCGAGTCCATCGAGTGCATCATCGAGGGCACGCACGGCACCGATCTCGAAAATGCCACCCACCGGACCGCCACCTGCAACGGCAAGCCCGATGCGCGAAGGCGAGTGTTTCTGGCGCGCCTGCGCCGAGGATTTGACAACCAGCATCAGCCAATCTGCTCGTCGAGATGGCGATGAATCTCGCCTTCGATCATCGGCTTCATCATGCCCATGAGGAAGCCGAGTTGCGCGTAGACATGGACCTCGCCCTTCTCCAGTGCAATGTGCCCATCGACGCCGCTTCGCGAGAACGCCAGGGTGTTGCCATCCCAGTCGTACTCGAGATCGAATTCCTTGGCAATGGACTTGGCCAGCTTGTTGACCGCCTTGCGTGCCTCGGCCATGGACAAGGAATGCTTCCTGCGGATATCGATTGTCGCCATTCAGTAGTCCTCAAGCGGCCGGTTTGCCCTGGAGCTGCGGATGCCGCATTGCTCCATCGGATTACGCGATGGTTGCAGGGCGGGCGCGGGGCACGGGCCTTGATCCGATATTCTGGCCGATGCATGGGCTTGGCGCCATGATGCCGTGCTTCATCTGCCGCCCCGGCCCCATTTGCCTGTGCCTGAATGTGCATCGGTACCCGCCGGGGCCAAGAGCGCTGGAACGGCTTGTTCCCCACCTTTCCGGGCAGGTGTCAGATCAGGGTCTATCCTGCTAAAGTGCCTGCAATTCCCTCGATCCGTAGCCTATGCGTCTGAGCTTTTCCAACGGGGAGCATGCTGACGTGATCGTCGACAACGGCGTCACCGGGATCGGGTCGGCACAGGGCAATACCATCGTGCTGGGGGCCGCGGGAGTCGCTCCCTGGCATGCGCGGATTGTCATCGACAAGCGCGGCATGATCCTTGAGGTGCTGGATCCGCAGGCGCGAACCCACGTCAATGCCAGGCCGATTCAGGAACGTGCCCTGCTCAGGCTGGGGGATGTCGTCAACTTTGATGCGGTGGCCGCGGTCCTGAAGCCGGACCACGATGCCATCATCGATACCCGCGTTCCCACCGGTCAATCCGAAGGCATGCCGGGCAACGAGGTTTCCCGCGTGGTGCTGCGTGGCCTGTCTGGGGCCCATTTCGGCAAGACCATCAGCGTGGGCGCACGCCTGCTGATTGGAAGCGATCGCGGTGGACTCGGGCTGGATGACCCCGATTCATCGGCGCAAAACGCGGTATTGGTGGTATCCAGCGACGCCATCCATCTGAGGAACCTGGAGCCATCCGGCAGGACCGAGGTCAATGGCGTCAGCGTCCACGATGCGGTTCTGCACCCGGGCGACCAACTGGTGTTCGGACGCAACCGATTCGTGCTGGAGGCGCCGGGCTACCCGGCACGCGGGCAAGGCGTGCCCACGCCGGGCAACGAAGCGCCTTCCATCACTCAGACACTGGACGCCATCCAGATGGCCGATCCAGTGGCACCTGCAGCCGAAGATGATGGCTCGGGCATCTGGTGGTTGATCCTGGCTGCGGGTGTCATCGGCCTCGGCATCGCCGGCCTGCTCTGGTTCGGCAATTACTGAAGCAGCGCTTGTTCGTCCGGCGCAAGCGTCGGGGCTGCTCTCTGTTTGGACATCCATACTGCCTGCCGATTGCTGGCTTCCCGGGCTTGCGTCCATGCTGCAATGCGGCATATCGTTGTGCGCTCCAGGGCTGCGGCCTGACCCGCCGGACAGCCTGCACCGAATTCGTTTTGCCTGGAGCGCCCCGTGACGCGTGCCTTCAACTTCAGTGCCGGACCGGCAGCCTTGCCGGAAGCCGTGCTTCGGCAAGCCCGTGAAGAATTGCTTGAATGGGGCAGTGCGCGTGCTTCGGTGATGGAAATCAGCCATCGCGGCTCCGCATTCATGGAGCTGGCGCGGGAATCCGAAAGCGACCTTCGGCAGTTGCTGGATATCCCCTCCAGCCATCGGGTCCTGTTCATGCAGGGCGGTGCCACCCAGCATTTCGCGCAGATACCCATGAACCTGGCTCGGCAGAATCAGTCTGCCGACTACGTGATCAGCGGTGCATGGGGCGAGAAGGCGTTTTCCGAAGCCGGGCCGCACGTGCAGGCGCGCATTTGTGCCAGTTCCGCGGCGGGCGGTTTCCGCGACGTGCCGGCCAGCACGGACTGGAAGCGTGATGCGCAGGCGGCCTATGTGCACTACACCACCAACGAGACGATCCATGGCGTGCAGTTCCATGAGATTCCCGACGTCGGAACCGTGCCGCTGGTTGCCGACATGTCCTCGGACATTCTTTCTGCACCGATCGATGTTTCCCGCTTCGGCATCATCTATGCGGGCGCGCAGAAGAACATCGGTGCATCCGGCCTGGTGATCCTCATCGTTCGTGATGACCTGCTGGAGCGCAGCCCGCAACCAATCGCGCGCATCTTCAAGTATGCGGAACATGCGAAGGCCGATTCGCTGTTCAACACGCCCAATACCTTTGGCTGGTATCTGTCTGCGCTGGTATTCAAGTGGCTCAAGGGCGAAGGCGGCCTGGCGGCGATGGCCGAACGCAACCGGCGCAAGGCCGAATTGCTGTACCGGACCATCGACGAATCGGGTTTCTACAGCAACCCGGTAAATGCCACGGCGCGTTCGCTGATGAACGTGCCGTTCTTCCTGGCCGACGCCGGACTCGACCAGGTGTTCCTCAAGGAAGCCGATGCCGAGAACCTGATCGGGCTCAAGGGACACCGCGTACTCGGCGGCATGCGTGCCTCGATCTACAACGCAACCCCGATCCAGGCCGTCGAGGTGCTGGTCGACTTCATGCGCGAGTTTGAACGGCGGCATGGTTGAACCCGGCATCCCTTTTCAATTCAAAAAGAATTATTGACGCGGCAACGCGCAAGGAAACCGCAACAATGAGTGATTCGGAAAATTGCACGCAGCCCGCATTGAATCTCGCGGATGTACGCTCCCGCATTGATGGCATTGATCGTTCAATCCAGTCGTTGATTGCCGAGCGCGCCCGCTTTGCCCATCAGGTTGGTTTGGCCAAGGGGCCGCTTTCCGCCGCGGTCGACTACTACCGCCCCGAGCGCGAGGCACAGGTATTGCGCATGGTGGTGGATCGCAATGAGGGGCCGCTCAGCGATGAAGTGCTGGTGCATGTGTTCAGGGAAATCATGTCGGCCTGCCTGGCCCAGCAGGAGCCGCTGAAGATCGGTTACCTCGGGCCGGAAGGCACCTTCAGCCAACAGGCGGTGCTCAAGCATTTCGGACGTTCGGCACACGGTCAGCCGATGGCAAGCATCGAAGAGGTTTTCCAGGAAGTGGAAAACGGCAATGCGGATTTCGGCGTGGTGCCGGTGGAGAACTCCGGCCAGGGCACGATCCAGATCACCCTCGACATGTTCCTGACTTCCAGCCTGAAAATCTGCGGCGAAGTGGAACTGCGCGTGCACCAGTATCTGCTATCGCGCAGCGGTCGCATCGAAGACATCGAGCGCATTTATTCGCATCCGCAATCCTTCGCCCAGACCCAGGCCTGGTTGCGCGGCAACTTGCCAAAGGTCGAGAAGTTGCCGGTCTCCAGCAACGCCGAAGCGGCGCGACGCGCGCGCAATGCGGATGATGCCGCTGCCATCGCTGGCGAATCGGCGGGCCTTGTGTATGGATTGAAGAAGGTCATTACCGGACCGATCGAGGACCATGCCGACAACACCACGCGATTCCTCGTGCTTGGGCGCCAGGTGTTCCCACCATCGGGTCACGACCGCACTTCGGTGCTTGTGTTCATCAAGGACCAACCCGGCGCGCTGTTCAATGTGCTCAGTCCGTTTGCCCGACATGGCATTTCCATGAACCGCATCGAATCGCGACCCTCGCACCAGGCCAAATGGGAATACGCGTTTTTCATTGACCTGGCCGGTCACATCGACGATGAGCCGATGCAGAAGGCATTGCAGGAACTCGATGCACACGTGGCCCAGATCAAGGTGCTCGGCTCCTACCCGGTTGCGGTTCCGTGAGCTTCAACGCATTCGCGCTGGCAAACCGCAACACCCGTGGCCTGCGCGCCTATGATCCTGGCCACGACCTGCCCGCATTGCGGCGCAGGTTCGGCACGCAACTGGCCGAGCTTGGATCCAACGAAAACGTGTTCGGACCCAGTCCGCAAGCGCTCGCGGCAATCACGCGCGCCAGCGCGGAGGTGTTGCGCTATCCCGACCCGCGTGGGGCAAGCCTGAAGCAGGCGCTGGCCAGTCGGCTGGGTGTCGCCAGCGAAGGCATCGCACTCGGCAATGGGTCACACGAGTTGCTCATCCTGCTGGCCCAGTGTTTTGCCGATGCCACGACTTCCGTGGTGTTCTCGCAATTCGGGTTTGCCGTGTTTCCGATTGCAACGGCCGTGGCTGGCGCGCAGGCAATCGAAGTCAAGGCCTTGCCGGGCGATCATCCGCAGGCGCCCTTTGGCCACGACCTGGATGCCATTGCGCAGGCCGTGCGCGCGGACACCCGCCTCGTCTACCTCGCCAATCCGAACAATCCCACCGCAAGCTGGTTTGCGGATGAGGAACTGCAGCGATTCCTCGAACGGATTCCGCAGACGACCCTGGTGGTTGTTGACGAGGCCTACCGAGAGTTTGTCGACGCAAATGTGGGGCAGGGCGCGTTGCCCATGCTGGCCCGATTCCCGAATCTGGTCGTGACCCGGACTTTTTCCAAGGCCCATGCACTGGCGGGCTTGCGCGTCGGATACCTGATTGCACATGCGCAGGTCGTCGAAGTCATCGAGCGCCTGCGCGAATCCTTCAACGTGAACCTGCTCGGGCTCGCGGCTGCCGAGGCCTCGCTGGGAGATCAGTCCTGGCTTGACAGCGTGTGTGCGCAGACGCGTGAGGAACGCGGATGGCTGCGTGCCCAATTGCAGGCTCGCGGCTACAACGCGCTGCCATCGCAAACCAATTTCCTGTTGCTTGACCTCGCGCGGGATGCCCGCGAACTGGAAGCCCACCTGTTCAATCGCGGTGTGATCGTCAGACCCATGGGCGGTTATGGACTGGCCCATACCGTACGCATCAGCGTGGGCACGCGCAGCGAAAACCTGCGCCTGCTGGAGGCCCTGCCGTGAACGCAGGTTTGCGCTGGAGCAGCCATCCCGCCGCTTGCTTGCATGGCGAAGTGCGCGTTCCGGGTGACAAGTCGATCTCGCACCGCGCGATCATGCTGGCGGCGCTTGCCGATGGCAGCTCGGTCATCGATGGCTTCCTCGAAGGCGAAGATACCCGCGCCACTGCGCGCGCATTCACCCGCATGGGCGTACGGATTGATGCTCCGTCCAGCGCGCGGCGCATCGTGCATGGTGTCGGCTTGCATGGTTTGCGCGCAGCGGATGGGCCCATCGACTGCGGCAATGCCGGTACCGGAATGCGCTTGCTGGCCGGATTGCTGGCCGGACAAGCGTTCGATTCGGAGCTGATCGGCGATGCATCCCTTTCTCGCCGGCCCATGCTCCGCGTCATCGAGCCGCTGGCACGCATGGGTGCGCGCATCACGGCCTCGACGGCGGGAATGCCACCCTTGCACGTTCACGGCAAGCAATCCCTTCAGGGTTGCCTGCATGAGCCGGCTGTGGCCAGCGCCCAGGTCAAGTCCGCCATCCTGCTCGCCGGCCTGTATGCGCAAGGCACAACCGAGGTGCGTGAAACGCAGCCCACGCGCGACTACAGCGAACGCATGCTCGCGGCCTTTGGCTGGCCCATCGAGTTTGGCAGCGGCTGGGCGCGCATCGAGGGTGGACATCGCCTGCGAGCCACCGATGTGAAAGTGCCTGCGGATTTTTCCTCGGCTGCGTTCTTCCTGGTCGCGGCCAGCATCGTGCCGGGTTCAAACCTGTTGCTTCGTGGCGTGGGCATGAATGAACGCCGCACCGGATTGCTGAGCGTGATGCGCATGATGGGCGCCGATATTGTCGAGGAAGCGCGTCGCCAGCAGGGTGGTGAATGGGTAGCCGACCTGCGCGTTCGCCATGCGCCGCTGCGCGGGATCGACGTGCCCGTATCGCTGGTCGCCGACATGATCGATGAGTTCCCGGTGCTGTTTGTGGCTGCGGCGGCAGCACACGGCCAAACCCGGGTAACCCAGGCTCCGGAGCTTCGGGTCAAGGAATCGGATCGACTGGCCATGATGGCGCGCGGGCTTGCCGCGCTTGGCGTGCACATCGAAGAACATGCCGATGGCGCACTGATCCAGGGCGGCAGGATTGCCGCAGGTCAGGTCGAGAGCGCTGGCGACCACCGCATTGCCATGGCCTTCTGCGTGGCCGGATTGATTGCCGAGGGTCCGGTTGCCATTGATGACTGCAGCAATGTGGCCACTTCATTCCCCGGATTTGTCGAACTGGCAAACGGCTGCGGCTTCGTTATCCGCGCTCGAGGCGCGGTATGTGGCTCGTCGAGGGGTTGAATGAACTTACCGCTGCCTGCACGCAAGTCAGGCGCAAGGCTGAAGTACGGTTTGGAGTTGTGGTAGGTTTACCATAGCGCAATACCATGACGTGATCGCCATGCCCCGCATGCCCATTCGCGCCACCTACGCGCTTGATGAACAAACCGACCAGAACATTCGCCGGCTGGCCAAGGCGTGGCATGTGTCGCAGGCAGAAGTGATTCGGCGTTCGGTCAAGGCAGCGGCTGATCAGGCCGAATCCAGGATGACGCCTGCAGAAGTGGTTGCCTGGTACCGAACCCATCCGTTGCCGCGCGGTCACGACGACACGCTGAATTGGATTGGGGAGGTGCATGCGTGGCGACACGAGGACGATGAACTCCGCGACCGCTCCGCCACGCGATTCACTTGGATACCAATGCGCTGATTGCCTTGCCGGAGTGGAGTCGCGCTAACCGGCATTCGGTGATTGAACGTGTGCTAGCTGGCGAAGCGGCGGCGGCCTGTTCGCTGGTTTGGTATGAATTCTGTGCCGGCCCCTTGATTGAAGGTGAGTCGGAGCGAGCACGGTCGTTTCTGCAAGGCGGCATTACGGCTGTCACCGGCGAAGATGCAGCGCTGGCTGCTCACATGTTCAATACCGCCGTGCGCGCGCGCCGATTGAAGACGGAAGCCTTGATTGCTGCGGCAGCGATTCGCGCCGGAGCTGATTTGGTTACCTTGAACGTGGGCGATTTCCAGCCTTTTGTCGCGCACGGTTTGCGCCTCGTCAAAGCTCGGGTCTGAGCAATCGGGACTCTTGCTGCCGCCAGCTCGGGCTGTCCGGCAAGTGGGTGTCCCAAGCTCGGGTCTGAGCAATCGGGACTCTTGCTGCCGCCAGCTCGGGCTGTCCGGCAAGTGGGTGTCCCGGATTCGTCTCCCGGATTCGTCCGCGATCTTTTTTCCACTACGGTCGCCCGCAAACGGCTTCCCGCAACAGAAGCATCAGGCGCGCCCCGCTTTCTGTAGGAGCGCATTCATGCGCGACCGGAATGTTTGATGTATCCCGAATGCGCCGGCATTACGGTCGCCCGCAAGCGGCCTCCCACAACAGCAGCTTCGAAAACCCGCAAAGAAACCCAGGGCAGAGTGCGCATTCCGAAGAAGAGATGATGATCTTCAGCTGTCCGGGTTCCGAACGGAATGCTGGTCGCGAAGCCTGCGCCCGCTACAATCGCGGGGTCCAACCATCCTGATCCGCGCCGAATGACTGCCGATTCCGTTCCCGTTCTGACCATCGATGGGCCTTCCGGCTCCGGCAAGGGCACGATCAGCCGCCTGGTCGCCGAACAGTTGGGCTGGCATTTGCTCGATTCCGGTGCCTTGTATCGGGCGGTTGGCTACGCGGCGGGTGCCGCCGGTCTGGACCTCTCCGATGCGGCGGCGGTCACCCGCTGTGCCGAAACCACCAAGATCCGCTTCCGCGATCCGGGTGACGGAGGCGAAACCCGGGTCATCGTCAACAGCCACGATGCCACCGACGAATTGCGTACCGAAACGGCTGCTGCGGCGGCTTCCGCCATTGCCGCGATCCCCGGTGTGCGTACGGCCTTGCTGGACAAGCAGCGCGGCTTCCGGCGCACGCCTGGGCTGGTGGCGGACGGTCGCGACATGGGTACGGTCATTTTCCCGGATGCGGCATTCAAGGTATTCCTGACCGCAAGCGCCGAGGAAAGGGCGAAAAGACGCTATAAGCAGTTGAAGGATAAGGGGTTGAATGTTACCCTTGCCGCCCTTTTGCGCGAAATCCAGGCGCGCGACGAGCGGGATGCAGCGAGAAAAGTCGCTCCTCTCCGCCCAGCACGGGACGCCCTGACCATCGATACCACCGGTATTCCGGTTGCTGGCGTTGTCGCTGCGGTGCTTTCGGTGGTTCGTCCCGCCTGATTGCGTGCAAGGGGGAAACGGTCCGGTGCCCATGGTGGGTGCCGGTTTCAATCATGGCATGTACCCGCATGCCCCTGACAGGTGGATCGCAATCCCCGCGTGCTTGCCAAGGCATCACGTGTGGTTGTCGCTCCGTTGTCTTTCACTGGAATCACTCAATGAATGCTGTAGCCGAAACCGCGATGACCGAAAGCTTTGCCGAAATGTTCGAGCGGAGCCAATCCATCGCCAACCTCAAGCCGGGATCGATCGTTCTTGGCACCGTTGTGGAAATCCGTTCCGACGTCGTCGTCATCAATGCCGGGCTCAAGTCCGAAGGCATTGTTCCGATCGAACAGTTCCGCACCGATGATGGTGTGCTTGAAATCCATGTTGGCGACCAGGTCAAGGTCGCGCTCGACGCCATCGAGAACGGTTTCGGCGAAACCATGCTCTCGCGCGAAAAGGCCAAGCGTTCGCTGGTATGGGATGAGCTTGAGGAAGTGCACACCAAGAACGAAAGCGTTGTTGGCCGCATCTCCGGCAAGGTCAAGGGTGGTTTCACGGTCGACATCAAGGATGTTCGCGCGTTCCTGCCAGGCTCCCTGGTCGACGTGCGCCCGGTGCGCGACCCGTCCTACCTGGAAGGCAAGGAACTCGAATTCAAGATCATCAAGCTCGACCGCAAGCGCAACAACGTGGTGGTCTCCCGCCGCGCCGTGGTCGAGAGCGAATTCAGCGTCGAGCGCGAGCAGTTGCTGGATCGCCTGCAGGAAAACGCCGTGGTCAAGGGCGTGGTCAAGAACCTCACCGATTACGGTGCGTTCGTCGATCTCGGCGGCATCGATGGCCTGCTGCACATCACCGACATGGCGTGGAAGCGCGTGCGTCATCCGAGCGAAGTGGTCAACGTCGGCGACGAGCTGGATGTGCGCGTGCTCAAGTTCGATCGTGAGCGCAATCGCGTCAGCCTCGGCCTCAAGCAGCTCGGCGAAGATCCCTGGGTCGCCATCAGCCGTCGCTATCCGAGCGGCACCAAGGCTGTCGGCAAGGTTTCCAATGTCACCGATTACGGCTGCTTCGTGGAGCTCGAAGCCGGCGTCGAGGGCCTGGTCCACGTTTCCGAAATGGATTGGACCAACAAGAACGTCAACCCGGCCAAGGTCGTGCAGGTGGGTGACGATGTCGAAGTGATGGTGCTCGACGTTGATGAAGAGCGTCGCCGCATTTCGCTGGGCATCAAGCAGACCCGCGCCAATCCGTGGGAAGCCTTTGCCGCCATCTACAAGAAGAACGACAAGGTCACCGGCCAGATCAAGTCGATCACCGACTTCGGCATCTTCATTGGTCTGGAGGGCGGCATCGATGGCCTGGTGCACCTGTCTGACATTTCCTGGGCTGCGGCTGGCGAAGACCTGGTGCGCAACTTCAAGAAGGGCGACGAGATCGAAGCCGTGGTGCTGGCGGTGGATCCGGAGCGCGAGCGCATTTCGCTCGGCATCAAGCAGCTCGAACAGGATCCGTTCGGCCAGTTCATGGCCAACCATCCGCGCGGCAGCATCCTCACCGGAACGGTGCGTGAAGTTGATGCGAAGGGCGTCACCGTCGACATCGAGGACGGCATCGGGGGGTACCGGCGTGGCAACGACATCGCCAAGGAACGCGTTGACGATGCCACGCTGCATTTCAAGGTTGGCGACACCGTCGAAGCGAAGTTCACCGGCATGGACCGCAAGGGACGCGTGCTGCAGCTTTCCATCCGCGCCAAGGATGAGGAAGAACTGCAGTCCGTGTTGGACGACTACCAGAGCAGCACCGGCGCAACAACCCAGTTGGGCGCCCTGCTGAAAGAGAAGTTCAACCGCGAGTGATGAAGTCGGGTCGGCGTCGAAAGACGCCGGCCCTGCATTTCCCGGTGCCTGCGAGACCCGTAGGCACCTTCCTCACCAGCGGGTACCCGACAATGACCAAATCCGAATTGATCGAAGCCTTGTCGGCCCGCCAGCAGCATCTGGCGGGCAATGACGTGGAAATGGCCGTCAAGAGCATGCTTGAGCAGATGACGCATGCGCTGTCCGGTGGCGAGCGCATCGAGATCCGCGGCTTCGGCAGCTTCTCCCTGCATTTCCGACCACCGCGCATGGGACGCAATCCCAAGACCGGAGATGCGGTCGCGTTGCCCGGCAAACATGTGCCACACTTCAAACCGGGCAAGGAACTGCGCGAGCGTGTGAATGGATCCACCACGGTTTCCGACGACGCCCGCTGATTGCCGAATCAACGCCCGCACGCGGGTGTCCCCTGGAGAAGTCGGCCATGCGACTAGGCGTGGTGGTGTTGATCCTGCTTGCGGTTGTTGTCGGCGCCACCTTTGGTGCCTTGAACGCTGACCGCATCCTGCTCGATTTCTGGCTGATCGATTTTTCGGTCCCCAAGGGGGCCGCCTTGCTTGCGGCGCTGCTGCTCGGTTGGGTGCTTGGCGGTCTGCTGGTCTGGAGCCTGCGTGTGCGCGCATTGCGGCGCGAGTTGCGGGCGCTGCGGCGATCACTGGCCCAGCAAAATGCATCGTACGTGCGGCCTGATACGGGAAGTGATGGCCTTGCATGAATGAGATAGGCCTGTTGTTCCTGTTGCTGCCGGTCGCCGCATTTTCCGGCTGGTATGTTGCCCGGCGTGGCAGCGAGCGCACGTCCGGTGCCAAGGTCAGCGAGCTGTCCAGCAATTACTTCCGCGGCCTCAACTACCTGCTCAACGAGCAGCAGGACAAGGCGATCGAAGTCTTCCTGCAACTTGCCGAATACAACCGCGACACCGTCGAAACCCATCTGGCCCTGGGCAACCTGTTCCGCCGGCGCGGTGAGGTTGATCGGGCAATCCGGGTTCATCAGAACCTCATCGCCCGGCCCAGTCTGAGCGATGAGGAAAAAACCGTCGCCTTGCTGGAACTGGGCGAGGACTACATGCGCGCCGGCTTGCTGGACCGTGCAGAGACCCTGTTCACCGATCTGGTCGCCATGGATGCACTGGCGCCAGTGGCATTGAATCACCTGGTTGCCATCTACCAGCATGAGCGCGATTGGAACAAGGCCATCGACATCGCGCGAAAGCTCGAGGCGGCGACCGGGGAATCCCAAGGGAGCAGCATCGCCCAGTTCTACTGCGAGCTGGCCGAGCAGGCGCGTTCGCGCAAGGCCTGGACGGAGGCCAGGGGATTCCTCGCTGAAGCAATTTCCGCCGAGGGCGATTGCGTGCGTGCCAGCATGATCCTGGGGCACATCGAGGCGTCAAACGGCAACCCGGATGCAGCCATCGCCGCCTTCGAACACGTTGCAGAGCGTGACGTGGACTATGTGCCGGAAATCCTTTCGCCACTGCTGGATGTGTATGCCAAGGCCCAGCGCATGCAGCGAGCCGAGGAATTCCTGCTGCGCATGACCGAGCGCCACCAGGGTGTTTCCCCGGTGTTGGCATTGGCCAGGTTGTATTCGCGCACCAAGGGCGAGAAGGCGGCCGTGGATTTTCTCACCCGGCAGTTGCACCAGCGTCCATCGGTGCGTGCCCTGATGGCACTCATCGATGCGAACCTGCATACCGCGCAGGGCGAGGCACGCGAAAACCTGCTGATACAACGCGACCTGACCCGCAAGCTGCTGGAGGGGCAGGCCATGTATCGTTGCTCGCGATGCGGCTTCGGGGCAAAGTCCCACCACTGGCATTGTCCGAGCTGCAAGAGCTGGACCACGATCCGCCCCATCCACAGTGTGGTTGGCGAATAGGAATGCCGGTGCTGGCCTGGTCGCTTTCGACGTGGGTGATCCTGTTGCTGGCGACTTTCCTGGTTTCCGCTGTGGTGTGTTGGCTGGCCATCCACTACGCCAATCGCCGGCAATTGATCGACCGGCCGGGACATCGTCGATCGCATGTCGTGCCGACGCCCCGCGGTGGTGGCATCGGCATTGTTGTCGCGGTGCTCGCAGGATTGCTGATGGCCATGCTGGGCATCCCTGAATCCGCCACGGGATGGCTTGGGCGCGAAGAGCTCGCCCTGCTGTCGCTGTGCGGCGGCGTGTTGATCGTGGCAGCGGTGGGCTGGCTTGACGACCACCGCAGTCTCGGTGCCGGAATCCGCCTTTGCGCCCATGTGCTTGCAGTCGTCGTGAGCCTTTTGCCGATCCTGCTGATCGACGTTCCATCCTTGTCGGGCAACCCCGTGCTGCCCTGGGTTCTTGCTGCACTGGCATTGGCTTGCATCGCGGCGGTGTGGTCCATCAACCTGCACAATTTCATGGACGGCATCAATGGACTGCTGGCATGCCAGGTGGTGTTTGTCTTTGTCGCGTTGAGCGTGGTCTGTTCACGCTCCGGACATGCAGTCGAGGCCCAGCACATGGGATTGTTCGCCGCAGCCACGCTCGGATTCCTTCCGTTCAATTTTCCACGGGCCCGCGTTTTCATGGGCGATGTCGGCAGCGGCAGCCTGGGGCTGCTGGTCGCGGCAAGCATCGGCTGGCAAATGGCCGCGATGCCCAACCTGGTTTACGCCGGGCTGATTGCCTGTTCCGGTTTCGTCGTGGATGCGTCGGCGACCCTGCTCTCACGCATGCTGGGCGGGCGGCGTTGGTATAGTGCGCACCGCGAACATCTGTATCAATGGCTGGTGCGCAGCGGCATGAGCCATGCGAAGGTTGTCGCCCTGTACATGACCTGGAACCTGCTGATCGTGACCCCTGCGCTGTTGCTCGCCGCTATCGAAGCCGACGACCTGCCCACAACGGGCGCGCTGGCGGCAGCCGGGGCCGTGCAAGCCGGTCTTGTATATGCGCTTGCCCTGCTGGTTTGGGTATTCGGCAAGCAGTACTGCCTGCGCGCAGTCGGTCGGTCCCGGAAGCGCGCAGCGTGAGCAGTCGCTTGATTGCAAAGATCCATCCCCGCTTCGCGGTTGTCGTGCACGACCTCGCCATGGTCTGGTTGACCTGGATCGCGATCAACTCCTTTCGCTGGTCTTTTGAAACCGCAGCGGCACGCCCGGGCCAGGACTGGTTCGGCTTCGAAGTCTTGTTGGTACTCGCCGCACAGGGGCTGATCTTCTGGGTTACCGGGCTGTACAAGGGGCTGTGGCGGTTTGCCAGCCTGCCGGACCTGTGGAACATCCTGCGCGCAGCGCTGCTGGGTGCCTTGCTGATTGCGCTCACCTTGTTCATCTACAACCGCCTGGCAACCGTGCCACGCACGGTGCTGGTGGTCTATCCGGCCTGCCTGGCCGTGATGCTGGGTTTGCCGAGACTGGCCTACCGCTACTGGAAGGACAATCGCCTGGATTTCCTTTCGCGCACACCCGCGATGCGCGTGCTGGTGCTGGGAGCGGGCCGGGCCGGCGACACCCTGGTGCGCGGACTGGTGCGCGAAAACCGCTATCTCGTGGTCGGCATGCTGGATGACAACACGCAATTGCGTGGCGCGCGGGTTCGCGGCGTGCCGGTGCTGGGAACGCTCGACCAGATGGGCGAACTTGCGCGCGAGACCGCGGCGCAGATGCTGCTCATCGCCATGCCTTCGGCCAGCAGTTCGCAGATGCAGCGCGTGGTCGGGCTTTGCGAAGCAACCGGGCTTCCTTTTCGCACCATGCCACGGCTGGCCGATGTGGTGGCCGGTCGTTCCAGCCTGGGCGAACTCAAGGAGGTTGCCATCGAGGATCTGCTCGGACGCGAGCAGGTGCAACTGGATTGGACCTCGATCCGCACCGGCATTTCCGGCAAGCGCGTGCTGGTGACTGGAGGCGGTGGTTCCATTGGTTCGGAGTTGTGCCGGCAGGTTGCAAGACTCGGCGCCTCGGCACTGACGATCATGGAAATCTCCGAGTTCAACCTGTACCGGATTGAGCAGGAGCTGCGCCGCGAGTTTCCGGATCTGCTGCTGGATGCGCGCATTGGCGATTGCGGGGACCACGCGGCCTGCGAACGGGTTTTCAGCAACGCCAGGCCCCAAGTCGTTTTCCATGCGGCGGCATACAAGCACGTGCCCTTGCTGCAGGAGCAACTGCGCGAGGCCTTTCGCAACAATGTGTTGGGCACGGTCAGCGTGGCCCAGTTTGCGCATCGTCATGCCGCGGAAAGTTTCGTGCTGATCTCAACCGACAAGGCGGTCAACCCCAGCAGCATCATGGGCGCTTGCAAACGCATGGCCGAGATCTACTGCCAGAACCTTGCGATGCAGTCGCAAACCCGCTTCATCACCGTGCGCTTCGGCAATGTGCTGGATTCCGCCGGTTCGGTCGTGCCGCTTTTCCGCGAGCAGATTTACGCCGGTGGCCCGGTCACGGTTACCCATTCCGAAATCACGCGTTACTTCATGACCATCCCCGAGTCCTGCCAATTGATCCTGCAGGCTGCCGTGCTCGGCAAGGGCGGGGAAATCTTTGCGCTGGACATGGGCGAGCCGGTCAAGATTGCCTATCTTGCGGAGCAGATGATCCGCCTTGCCGGAAAGCAACCCGGGCGTGATATCGAAATTGTCTTCAGTGGGCTGCGTGCCGGCGAGAAATTGTTCGAGGAATTGTTTCACGAACTCGAGAACTACCAGGCCACCGCGCACGCCAAGATCTTTCTGGCCCAGCCCCGCAGCATGAGCTGGGACCTGCTTTCGCAGTTGCTGCAACAGGCACGCCAGGCTGTGACTGACTACGATGAGGCGGCATTGCGCCGTATCCTCGACCAGTTGCTGCCCGAGTTCGCGCCTTACGTCGCCAGCCCGGATCCGGTGGTGATTCCTTTCGCTGTTCGGCCTTCCTGAGTGAGTATGGGTACTTCCCGATGAAAAGTGGACGTTTGCGCAAGGTGGTGTTTCCGGTGGCGGGCCTGGGTACGCGCTTCCTGCCGGCCACCAAGGTGGTCGCCAAGGAGATGCTGCCGGTGCTGGATCGGCCATTGATCCAGTACGCGGTGGACGAGGCGGTGGATGCGGGTGCCGACACCTTGATCTTTGTCACCAACCGCTACAAGCACGCCATCGCCGACTACTTCGACAAGGCTTACGAGTTGGAAAGCAAACTCGCACAGGCCGGCAAGGAGGAACTGCTGGCGCTGGTGCAAGGCACCTTGCCGCGCAATGTGCGCTGCGTGTTCGTCACCCAGCCGGAAGCATTGGGCCTCGGTCATGCCGTGTTGTGTGCCAAGCAGGTTGCCGGCGACGAGCCGTTTGGAGTCATCCTTGCCGATGATCTCATCGTCAATGGTGCGCCCGGTTCCGGCAAGGCCGGAGCCCTGCGCCAGATGGCGGAAGTGGCGGCGCGCGAGGATGCCGGCGTGCTTGCGGTGGAAGAAGTGCCGCGCGCCGACACGCGCAAGTACGGCATTGTCGATGCCGAGTCGATCTCGGCGCGTTCCGCGAGGATTCGCATGGTAGTCGAGAAGCCCGCGCCGGAGGTGGCACCCTCGAACCTTGCGATTGTCGGACGCTATGTTCTGCCCCCGCGCATTTTTCCGTTGCTTGAACAGACCAAGCCCGGCGCAGGCGGCGAGATCCAGTTGACCGATGCCATCGAAGCCCTCTTGCACGAAATGCCGGTGCTGGCCTACTGCTTCGAGGGCACGCGATTTGATTGCGGCAACAAGTTGGGCCTGGTCAAGGCCACCTTGCACATGGCATTGCAGGATCCGCAAATTGGCGAGGAAACCGCCAAGCTGGTGCGCGGGCGGGGGGCATGAAGTCGCGAGTATCTTCACGCGAGACAGGAACCGGGGGTCGCCGGATGCTCGATTGCACTCTCTGCTGACAAGACATGGATATCAGCCACATCCTCAATCATCTGGGTGAAGTGCGCGAGGACTATCACGGTGCCGTGGCGCCGCCGCTGGTGCAGTCATCGATCTTCGCGTTTGCCAGCGTCGAGGCCATGCGTGGCGGGTTCGCGGATGAGTATGCACAGCATCTCTACACGCGCGGCAACAACCCGACCACGCGCATGCTCAGACAAAAGGTGGCGGCCCTCGAGGGCAGCGAGGATTGCCTGGCCTTTGCCAGTGGTGCCGCGGCCATTGCCGCGGGCGTACTGACGTGCGTGAGCGGGGGAAGCCACGTGGTCTGCGTGGCCAAGCCCTACAGTTGGACACGCAGCCTGCTGCGCGATCTGCTCGCGCGTTTCGGTGTCGCCGCGAGCTTTGTCGATGCGCGCAACACGGACAATATCGAACAGGCGTTGCGCCCGGAAACCAGCCTGATCGTGCTCGAAAGTCCCAACACCATGACCTTTGAGCAGCAGGATCTGGCCGCAGTGGCTGCACTGGCGCGGGCGAAAGGCATTCGAACCCTGTGTGACAACAGCTTCGCGACGCCGTTGAACCAGTCGCCGATTGCCATGGGGATCGACCTGGTCGCCCACTCGGCAACCAAGTACCTCAATGGCCACAGCGACGTGGTTGCGGGCATGTTGTGTGGATCGCAAGCCCTGTTGCGCGAGGTGTTCAAGGGCCCTTACATGACCCTGGGCGCGATTCTTTCACCGCACGATGCCTGGTTGATGATGCGTGGCATGCGAACCCTGGAAATCCGCATGCAGCGCGTTGCGGAATCAACCGCGAAGGTGCTCGCGTTTCTTGAATCGCATCCGCGGATACGCGCAGTCCACCATCCGCACGCCGAGGGCTACGCACAGCGCGAGCTTTCGCAGCGACAGTTGCGCGGTGCCAGTGGCCTGCTCAGCATCGATCTCGATGTCGGCTCGGTCAGTGCAGTGGAACATTTCTGCAATGCGTTGAAGCGCTTCCTGATGACGGTTTCCTGGGGCGGCTACGAATCCCTGATGTTTCCGGTGTGCGCGGTGTTCCCGCGCGATGCCGCCTTGCGCCCCGCGGGTGGTTTGCCCTTGAGTCTGGTTCGCCTCTCCATCGGCCTTGAAGATGCGGATCTGCTCATTGCCGATCTTGCCCAGGCGTTGGCCGGCATGGGCGAATGAGCGTGGGCCAATGGTGCCGTCGCATCGGTCGGTTGCAGGACGATGGCACGTGGCTTGTCGTCGTCTTGCTTCATCGTGGCTGATGTCGTGCCGTTTTCGCGCCTGAGTGTTGCAGTCATCGGCTTCGGCACGGCGGGCCAGGCTGCCGCGGTTCTGCTCGCGCGCGATGGGCATCGCGTTGAGGTGTTTGAGCAGGCCGCCGCACCCGGGCCGGTCGGAGCGGGCGTACTCCTGCAGCCGGTGGGCTTGCAGGTCTTGTGGAAGATGGGCCTGCTCGATGAAGTCCTCAGACACGGTCGACGCATTGATCGACTGTATGGCGACACACCGAAAGGCAAGGGCGTGCTCGACATCCGCTATGCGCGGCTTGATCCGCGCCTCTATGGCCTTGGCCTGCAACGCGGTGCGCTGTTTTCCATCCTCGCCTCGGTCATGGATCCCGCCACGGTGCTTCACGCGGATTTTCGCGTCGTCGATGCGGATGCAGACAGTGGCCGCCTCCGCGATGCGCGTGGAAAGAGCCACGGTCCGTTTGACCTGATCGTGGTGGCTGACGGCTCGGCATCGTCCTTGCGTTCATTGACCGGGAAACCGCGCCTGGATCGACCCTACCCCTGGGGTGCCTTGTGGTGCCTGCTCGAACAGGGTGATTGGGCATTTGGCGATGAGTTGCGCCAGCGGTATGTCGGCGCGCACCGGATGATCGGCATGCTCCCGGTTGGAACGCGACCTGGCGATGACGTGCCGCGCTTGAGTTTTTTCTGGAGTCTTCCCACCAGCGGGATGGATGGGTGGACGCAAGCGCCTCTCGCGGCCTGGCTCGACGAAGTGCGTGAATTGTGGCCGGAATCCGCGCCGAGGCTGTGTGGCTTGCAGGAGCATTCTGAGCTCAGCCGCGCCAGCTATCGGGATGCCATTCCGCGAGCGTGGCACAAGGGTCGCCTGGTTCTGCTGGGAGATGCTGCCCATGCGATGAGTCCACAACTGGGCCAGGGTGTGAACATGGCGTTGCTGGATGCGCTGGCCCTGCGCGATGCCATGCGCGCGAGTCGATCACTGGATCACGCGCTGGCGGGTTATGCGCGCCAACGACGTGCGCAGGTTTCCGCCTACCAGTTCTGGAGCCGCTGGCTGACTCCCTTGTTCCAGTCGCATCAACGCATCCCCGCCAGGGTGCGGGATCTCACCTTCCTGCAGATGGGGCGCTTGTGGGGTACGCGCTCGCTGATGTTGCGTGTGCTTTCGGGCACCCAACAGGGCATGTTCGGCACGCACGCACTTGACCCGGAATTTCTGAAGCGCGCTTCGCTTAAACTGGATGCTTGATTCAATGCCCTGAGGTAGCCATGCCGTCATTCATTCCACCCGAGGTCCTGTTGTTGGGGCCAGGTCCGTCTCCGGTTCCGCAGCGCATCCTGGATGCCTTGGCGAGGCCCACCATCGGTCATTTGGATCCCCGCTTCGTCGGCATGATGGATGACCTGAAGCGCTTGCTTCGGTATGCATTCCAGACCGGCAACGAGTTGACCATTCCGGTTTCGGCACCGGGCTCAGCCGGCATGGAAACGGCGTTCGTCAATCTGATCGAGCCGGGCGACACGGTCATCGTGTGCCAGAACGGCGTGTTCGGTGGACGCATGCGCGAGAACGTCGTGCGCATGGGTGCCAAGCCGGTGATGGTGAGTGATGCCTTCGGCACGCCGATTGACCTCGACAAGGTGCATTCCGCATTGCAGGCCAACCCGGGTGCCAAGGCATTGGCCTTTGTGCATGCGGAAACCTCCACGGGTGTTGAGTCCAATGCTGAGGAGTTGTGTCGACTCGCGCAGGAACACGGTGCCCTGAGCATCGTCGATGCGGTCACCAGTCTGGGCGGCATCCCGGTGTGTGCCGATGCCTGGGGCGCTGATGCCACCTACTCGGGATCGCAGAAGTGTCTTGCAGCGCCGCCGGGGCTGTCACCCGTCACCTTCAGCAAGCGTGCCGTGGAGACCATCAAGGCGCGTCGTACACCCGTGCAAAGCTGGTTCCTCGATCTCGGACTGGTGATGAACTATTGGCAAGGCGAGGGCGGGCGTGCCTACCACCACACCGCGCCGATCAACATGTTGTACGCCCTGCATGAAGCCTTGCTCATGCTCGAAGCGGAAGGTCTGCAGGCTGCCTTCGCACGACACCGGGCCAATCACGAGCGATTCCGCGATGGCTTGCAGGCCATGGGCATGGAATTGCTGGTCGCGGAAAACTGCCGACTTCCACAACTCAATGCGGTGAAGGTGCCGCAGGGTCTTGATGAAGCGGCGGTGCGCAAGCGCTTGCTCACGGACTTCAGCATCGAGATTGGCGCGGGCCTGGGCGAATTGGCCGGAAAGATCTGGCGCATCGGACTGATGGGCGCGGGCAGCAGCCCAGGGAACGTGGATAGGATCCTGGCTGCGCTCGGTACCTGCCTTGATCGCAAAGCGCCATGAATGAAATCCTCCCGCGTGGACGCAGGCAGATGCGTTACGCGGGACTTTCGGCACCGCTCGATTCTCAAGGAAACCCTGAACAAGTACGGAACTCATTCGTCGCGAGCAAGCTCGCTCCCACCATCGCGCGATTTTGTGGGAGCGAGCTTGCTCGCGACTATACTTGTTCAGACCATCCTTAAGGAAACTTTGATTAATCCCAATCTTCGTCGTTCCCGCGAAGGCGGACTGCGAAGGCAGGACGCCGGAGCGAACATCGGCACAGCCGATGGCCCAACGGGCGAGACGCGGGAGCGGCGAGTCAACCCGGTGACTTTTTCGCAACTCGTTGAAATGCAAAGGCGCTGGATGACTCACGCCTCCCGGCGTTCGCCCTCCGGGCCGCCTGCGGCGTTCCGCTTCGGCATCCATGCCTTCGCAGGTCCGGATATCGCTT
>SHNG01000180.1 GCA_004295005.1 Gammaproteobacteria bacterium | reverse complement strand
GGCCGGCGTGCAGCAGGTGCAGCGGCTTGCCGCCTCACAGCATCGCCGAAGCGACGATGTTGGTGTCGAGTACCCAGCGCATCAGCGCGCAGCTTTAGCGCGCCGCTCGGCGCGCATCGCGGTCATCTCTTGGGCGATTTCATCCGGCGACATGGCCGACGGTGTGGGCGTGGCATTCATGCGCTCGATGGCGGCGAACAACTCGCCGACACGCTCGGCTTTGAGTTGTTCGCGCAGCCAGCGTTCCACCCGCGGGGGCGCAAGCAGGCCGGCCTGTGCGGCTTCCTGGGCGAGTTGGTCGGGCAAAGTGATCTGCACGGTGGTCATGGTGTGGTTCTCCACGCAGCCAGCGCGTTCGCGCTGCTGATTGCGGTATCGAGCATATCCGAGATCTCGGGGCCAAGCACTTCATCCCAACAGCGAGAGACTCTGGATCGGCCGGACGACCCCGCCGGCAATCTCGCGGTACGCACTGATGCGCGCAACCAGCGCAGCCGCTACGTGCACGATGCGCTCAATCACATTGCCAAAATCCAGTTTGGCCCGGCCCACGCCAGCGATCCGGATGCCCTGGCCAGCGTGGAAGAAACCGTACGCTTTGCCTACGACGAAGCCAGCGGCGGGGAAGGGGTCAAAGGCCGCCTGCTGACGATTACGGTCAACGGCGTCGTCATCGTGCGGGAAAACGCGCGTCCTTCCGTCATCCGCTGACAACCATGCAAGGTCAGGATTGGGTGGGATCGCGCCTGCCTGCCGATTGCCGCAAGGCAACCAGCGCCAGCGCGCCGGCAATCAGGCCAATGCCCACGCTTTCCAGCGCAGACGGCTGCTCGCCGAGCAACATCCAGGCAAGGCCGATGCCGGCAATCGGAATGACCAGGCTGGACAGGCCGGCCACGGTTGCCGGCAGGCGCTCCACCACGAAGCTCCACAGCAGCCAGGCCAGGCCCGATGCGAGCACCGCGTTGTATACGAGTGCACCGATCAGATAACCCGACCATTCGGTGGTGCGCTCGTCAACTGCCAGCGCAACCACCACCAAACCGATGCTGCCAAACAGCATCGACCAGGCGGTGAGTGACAGTGCACCGACGCCGCGCATGAACAGGCGCTTGGACAAGGCAACGCCCAGAGCCCAGAGCAAACCGGCTGCGATGGCGATCAGCGGGCTTTCTGTGTTGGCGAAACCGTGCCAGGGTTCCAGCACCAGCAGCAGACCGGCGCCAGCGATGCCGAGTCCAAGCCACAGGCGCAGGGACGGGCGCTCCGACCACAGCAGCCAACTGACGATCACCAACCAGAACGGCATGGTGTAGGCGAGCAGTGCCGTTTTGCCCGCCCCGCCCTCGACCAGCGCCCACTGCACCAGCAGCGGAAATCCCATCGCTTGAACCAGGCCGATCAGGATGGTTGGCAACAGTGGTGGCGGAGCCGGCGACGCACGCCGCAGCATGAGCAAGGCAAACACCACCACGGTGCCGAACACCGAGCGCAGGGCGGTGAACTCGAACGGGCCGCAGTAGCGAAGCGCCTGCTTCATCACGATCCAGTTGTAGCTCCAGATCAGGGTGAGCAGGATCAGTGCGACCAGCGCATTGCGGCGGGATGGGCTAGCGGGGGTGCGGGTCACGGATTGCAGGGAACGGCGATGCAGGGCGTCCCATGATAGCGACAGCGCCTTTTGTCTTTCGTGTGAGGATTTGCGTCCTGCCGCGAATCATGTTGGCAACGGGCACAATCGCCCATACTCGGCAGGGCGTGATGGAAGGGGTCATCGGCAGTATGGATAACACACGGCAGGTGTTCGGCGAGTTGCTTGAACGCCATCGCGGGATCGTGTTCAAGGTGGCCAACAGCTATTGCCGGAATGCGGAAGATCGCGCGGATCTGGCCCAGGATATCGCCGTGCAGTTGTGGAAGGCGTGGCCGAGCTATGACCCGGCCCGTTCCTTCACCACCTGGATGTATCGCATCGCCTTGAATGTCGCGATCAGCTCGCTGCGGGCTTCTGAAACCCGTGAACGTGCATCGCTGCCGCTGGATGAAGCACTGCATGACGTGGCCGATGCCAACGCCGCCGACCACGAGGTCGATCAGCAGCTGCGCCTGTTGGAGCGGTTCATCCGCCGCCAACCTGCGCTGGATCGAGCCTTGTTGCTGCTTTATCTGGATGAGCGCAACCAGCGTGAGATTGGCGAGATTCTCGGTATCAGTGAAACCAATGTCTCGACACGAATCGGCCGTCTCAAGCAACGCATCCGCGAGGAGATCTGAGGCAACGCTGATTGAGCTGCTCGTGGCGTCATTCCGGCGTAAGCCGGAATCCATTGGGCCTTTTGAACACGTCATTGGAATCAAGATGGATCCCGGCTTGACCAGCCATTCGGCTGTTGTAAAGCGCCTCGCCGGGAAGACGACTTGATCAGCGGTGCCCTAAACCCAGCCCTCAACCACCACACGGAAACCCACAATGGAAACCCTCATGGAACTCGACGACTTCAAATCCGCCTGGAAAACCCTGGACGCACGCCTGCAACGCGACAACGCGCTGCAATTGCACCTGCTGCGTGATCGCAAACTGGACAAGGCGCGCAATCGCCTGCGGCCGTTGTTCTGGGGGCAGATTGTGCAGATCCTGTTTGCCATTCCGTTCCTGCTGCTGGCGGTGGCATTGTGGTCCTCGAACCCGACTCAAGGCTCGGTGATCGTGGCCGGCATCGTGCTGCACGCCTACTCGGTATTCACAATCATGGCCGCCGGGGTGGTACTCGGGCAGATGTCGAAAGTCGACTATGCCGCGCCGGTGCTGGAAATCCAGAAACAGTTGCTGCGCGTGCGAACGTACTACATCCGCAGCGGCATGGTGGCCGGATTGCCCTGGTGGTTCCTGTGGGTGGTGATCCTGATGGTGCTGGCCGGTCTGGGTGGCGGTGACCTGCTTGCGCGCGCACCGGGCATGGTCTGGGGCGGCTTGGGCGTCGGTGCGATTGGACTTGCCGCCACCACATGGTTCCATCGCTGGTCGCGGCACCCTGCGCGGGCTGCACTGGGCAAGAAGCTGGACGACGGTCTGACCGGTGGCAGTCTGCGTCGCGCCCAGGCTGAGCTGGCCGAGTTGATTCGTTACGAGCACGGATCCTGAACCAGTGATGTTGTGTCAGTCGTGCTGGGTCATGGAACCGCAATGAGGGTTCAATTGGTGTGATCAGCAACGCAGCAGCAGGGTGGATGGGCGCAGCACCTCCACCCGCTCGCTGCGCGCGAACCTTGCGGTGAATGCGCTGGACTTATTCAGATCTGGGGAAACTCTGAACAAGTACGGAACTCAATCGTCGCGAGCAAGCTCGCTCCCACCATTGCCTGATTTTGTGGCAGCGAGCTTGCTCGCGACAATACTTGTTCATT
This sequence comes from Gammaproteobacteria bacterium, assembly GCA_004295005.1. Classification (GTDB taxonomy): domain Bacteria; phylum Pseudomonadota; class Gammaproteobacteria; order Xanthomonadales; family Rhodanobacteraceae; genus Dokdonella. The sequence goes on along the minus strand of SHNG01000180.1, from coordinate 58,317 downwards.
CCTTCCCTGGGGCCAGGGAGCCTCGGTTCATTTTCGATCTTCATCCATTCCGCGAAAGCGGACTGCGCAGGCAGGATGCCGAAGCCGACATCCATGTGGCCGATGACCAACGGGTGAGGCTCAGGTGCGGCGAATTGACGCGGTGGGTTTGCCGTGTTTCATCGAACCGCAAAGACACGGGATCTCTCACACCCATCCGGGGCTCGTTCATCGGGCCGCCAGCCGGATTCGGCCTCCGCCCCGCGGCCCGCCGTCCGCTCAGGCTAGGGCATTGTGAAGGCTGCAAAAAGCACGAAAGATTGGACGTATGATCCGAGAACGGGTTCGCACTTCGGGCTTGCCCCGGTTCGCGGTTTGTCCGTTGTGGCGAATCCAACATGCCGGCGCGGTCGTCGACCGCACTTGCAGTTTGAAGACCCAAGCAAACCGGGAGGAACCATGATCACAGCACCGTACAAACTCGTTGTTGCCATCCTGCTTGCAGGTGCCAGTTTGCCCTTGGCGGCGTCCGAAGCGTCGATCAACGGCGCCGAAGCAGCGGGCAACAATATTTTCTTTCATGCTCCGGGCGCGGATGAAGCCGGGCCGATGAGCCCGATGGGTGCCGCGAATGACTACCTGTTTGTTACCGGCTCGGCGTTCACCCCACGCACCTCCACGCAAACGATCACCTACCCCGGGGCTGGGTGCATCAGTTTCGATGGCTTCGTCACAACCGATCTGCAACTGCCTCAAGGTGCCGCCATTCAGGGGGTTCGGCTCTATTACTACGACATGGCCACGCCAGGTAGTGTCAGTGTCTTCGTGAACTCTTTTGATGGTGGTGGCAATTTCAGCTCGCTGCTGTCCGCAGGCTCAACAATTGAGACTGGATACTCGAGCGAGTACTTTGGATTTGGCGCCCCCGTGATCGTAGACAATATCTCGCAATCCATTTCATTGATTTCAAGCATGGCCACTGGCCTGAGATTCTGCGGCATGCGTGTCTTCTACGATGCACCGTGAGGGACAGCCATGAAACCGAAAATCCAGACAAAGAATGGGTCGACTCTTGGCCTTTCATTGCGCATTGCTGCTGTGGTTGCCGGTGCGAGCCTGGTGTGTGGAATCGCACAGGCGGCGCCGGACGATGCCGCGGCAGACACAATGGTGCCAGCGTCAAACGATGAACCCGGGCAGGTGTCGGGTGCAGCCGGATATGAGTACCTGTGGTTGGCGGGATCGGTGTTCCATCCCTTCCAGACGGGTGCCGCGTTCGCCTACTCGGGCGCGGGCTGCATACACCTGACCGGAGGAACGGAGCGTCGTTTTGTGCACAAGTTTTTGTTGCCGAAGGGTTCCCTCGTCAAGTATGTGCGGTTGTACTCCTACGACAATTCCGCGAGCTCGCAGATAACGGTCCTCTTCACGACCTACGATGCCGCCGGTAATTATTCGGAAATCAATTTGGTGAGCTCGACCAACGCGGGTGGCTACGTCAGCGACCTGGGGCCCGAGATGAACTACTTCGTCAACGGCCTGGTCGAACCGGTGAACATTGTCGCCAACCTCGGCACCCAGAACGATATCAACCTGCAATTTTGCGGGGTGCGCGTTGCCTACATTCCGGACCTGATCTTCGCAAATGGCTTTGAGTAGCCGCAATCACGGTGGAGGGTCCCGCCCGCGCGAAGGCAGGATTTGAGAAAATACGGCGGCCGGCTTCAACGCCGGCCGCCGCAAATCGTGCGACCGCTCCCGGCTGCCCGTAGCACGGTCTCGGCGGTTGGGTACGCTGGATCGGCATGGGTTTCCGCCAGGAGTCTGCATGAAAGTCCTTGAAAACCGGATTCCTCCTCCGCTGGCAGGACTCGTTTGCGGCTTCCTCATGTGGTTGCTGGCACGGTTCACGCCGATCATCGCCTTGCCGGGCAGCTTGCGACTGATCCTCGCGGTGATGTTTGGCGTGCTCGGGTTTGCGATTGCCATTGCCGGAGTTGTTGCGTTCCGGCGGTCGCGTACCACGGTCAATCCGCTGAAGCCGGAGACCGCCAGTGAACTGGTCACCGACGGGGTCTACCGCTTCACGCGCAATCCGATGTATCTCGGCATGGCGCTGGTGCTGATCGGCTGGGCGGTATTCCTTTCCACGCCTGCGTCGCTGCTCGGCGTGGTCCTGTTCATGGCATTCATTGACCGCTTCCAGATTCGCCCGGAGGAGCGCGCCATGCGAGGTCTGTTCGGTGAGGCCTTCAGCGCCTACGCGTCGCGCGTGCGGCGCTGGTTGTGATTGGCTGCGAGCCGGCAATCAATCCCGCATCACGATCGGTTGACGCTCTTCACACAGTTGCGCAAGTACCGCGCGGGTGGCGGCGCGGGTGGACAGCGGCGGGGTGGTGGTGGCGAGGTCAGCGGTCAAGGCCCCGGCATGCAGGGCTTCGGCCACCGCGCGTTCGACGCATTCCGCCTCGTCACGCAGATCCAGCGAGTGGCGCAGCAGCAGTGCGGCACTGAGAATGCTGGCATAGGGATTGGCAATGCCACGTCCGGCAATGTCCGGTGCCGAGCCGTGGATGGGTTCGTAGAGTCCACGGCGGCCATCGCCGAGTGAGGCCGAAGGCAGCAAACCCAGCGATCCGGCCAGCATCGAGGCTTCGTCGGTAAGAATGTCGCCGAACATGTTTTCGGTGACGATCACGTCGTACTCGCGCGGGCGCGCCAGCAGGTGCATGGCCATGGCGTCCACAAGTTGGTGCTCGATCTGCACGTCCGGAAATTCGTCGCGTGCAACGCGGGTGGCTACTTCGCGCCACAGCCGCGAGGTTTCCAGCACGTTCGCCTTGTCCACCGAGGTGAGCTTGCCACGTCGCACACGCGCGAGCTGGCAGGCGCGGCGCACGATGCGTTCAACTTCGCCCACGCTGTAGCGGCACAGGTCGCTGGCGTCATTCGGCGTGCGTTGCTTGTCGCCGAAGTAGATGCCGCCGGTCAGCTCGCGTACCACCAAAAGGTCCACCCCGGCCAGCAGATGCGGCTTGATTGGTGCGGCGCCGAGTGCGGCGGGATGCGGCGCGACCGGGCGCAGGTTGGCATACAGGCCCAGAGCCTGACGCAAGGCGAGCAGGCCTTGTTCCGGGCGCACGCTGGCACCCGGATCCGACCAACGCGGACCGCCGACGGCACCGAGCAGCACGGCATCGGCAGTGCGGCAGGCCAAGAGTGTCTCTTCCGGCAGGGGGCTGCCGATGGCATCGATGGCGGCGCCGCCGATCCGGTGTTCGTGGAAACCGAAACAATGACCGAACCCCTTGGCCACGGCGCGCAATACCTCCACTGCGGCGGCAGTGACTTCCGGGCCAATGCCGTCTCCCGGCAAAACAACGATTTCAGCATGCATGATGCAATTCCTCGTAACGAGTGATGGCGGGTGCGTGACGCAACAGGTAACCGAGCTGGTCGAGGCCTTCGAGCAGGCAGGTGCGCGCAAAGGCATCGAGTGGAAACACATGGCGACTGCCATCGGGCAGGCTCAACTCGCGACGCGCGACGTCGATGTGAATCTCGATGCCGGGTTGCGCGATCAAGGCATCGACCACGGACTCGTCGAGCACGATCGGCAACAGGCCGTTCTTCAATGCGTTGCTGCGGAAGATGTCGGCAATCTCCGCGCTGATCACCGCGCGCAGGCCAAGATCCATCAAGGCCCAGGGCGCGTGTTCGCGCGATGAGCCGCAACCGAAATTGCGACCGGCAACCAGGATCTGCGCTGCCTCGTTCTGCGCCTGGTTGAATGGAAATCCGGGTTTGAGTGAACCATCGGCATGCCTGCGCCAGTCGTTGAAGGCGTAGCGACCAAGTCCCTTGCGTTCGGTGGTGGTGAGAAAGCGCGCGGGAATGATCTGATCGGTATCGATGTTGCGTTCGCGCAGTACCACCGTGCGAGACGTCAGTTTGCTGAAGGCTTCCATCAGGCGGCCTCCGTGCGAATGAGCATGCGCGGATCGGCGATGACTCCAGCGATCGCGCAGGCCGCTGCGGTCGCCGGCGAAGCCAGCACCGTGCGTGCGCCTGGACCCTGGCGGCCTTCGAAGTTGCGGTTGGAGGTGGATACGGCCAATTGCCCGGGTGCGACGAGGTCGCCATTCATGGCGATGCACATCGAGCATCCCGGTTCGCGCCATTCCGCGCCGGCCGCACGCACGATGACATCGATGCCTTCGGCTTCGGCTTCGCGGCGCACGTTCTCCGAACCGGGAACCACCAGCATGCGCACGCGCGGATGGATGCGGCGGTGTTGCAGCATGCGGGCAACCTCACGCAGGTCGGACAGGCGCGCGTTGGTGCAACTGCCGATGAATACAACATCTACCGGATGACCGAGCAGCGGCGCGCCTGCGGCAAAACCCATGTAGGCCAGCGCCTTGCTCTCGTCCGCATGAGGCATTGCCGGCAGTCGCGCATCGACGGCGGCAACCTGTCCCGGATGCGTGCCCCAACTGATTGTCGGTTGCACGGCTCCCGCGTCAATCTCGACCTCGCGATCAAAGCGCGCGCCTTCGTCACTGCGCCATTCGCGCCAATGGGCAACGGCGGCGGCAAACGCTTCACCCCGCGCAGCACGTGGCGTTCCGGCGAGATAGTCGAAGGTGACCTGGTCCGCTGCGATCAGGCCGGCGCGTGCACCGGCCTCGATCGACATGTTGCACACCGTCATGCGCTCTTCCATCGACAGCGCACGGATGGTCTCGCCGCGATATTCGATGACATGCCCGGTGCCGCCATTGACGCCGATCACGCCAATGATGTGCAGGATCAGGTCCTTGGCCGTCACGCCGTCGCGCAGGCATCCATTCACGGTGATGGCCAGGGTTTTCGGCTTGCGTTGCAACAGGCATTGCGTGGCCAGTACATGCGCCACCTCGCTGCTGCCGATGCCGAAGGCGAGCGCGCCGAAAGCACCATGCGTTGCGGTGTGGCTGTCGCCGCAGACGATGGTCATGCCCGGCTGGGTCAGGCCGAGTTCCGGAGCCACCACATGCACGATGCCGCGATTTGGATCATCGAAATCGAACAGCTCGATGCCATGCTGCCGGCAGTTCCGACGCAAGGTTTCAACCTGCGCCAGAGCCTGTGCATCGTTGAAGCGCGGTGCCTCGCCGTGCGTGCGCGGGATGGTTGGCGTCGAGTGGTCGAGGGTGGCGCAGGTGCGATGCGGGCGACGTACGCGCAGGCCGCGCTGCTCGAGTTCGCTGAAGGCCTGTGGCGAGGTGACTTCGTGGATCAGGTGCAGGTCGATGTAGAGCAGGGCCGGAGCGTCATCGGTTTCGGCGACAACGGTATGCGCGTCCCACAACTTGTCGAACAGGGTCTTTGGAGTGTTGCTTGCGGAGTTCATGCGTTTCTCAGGCAGTGATCGCGGCGCGTCTGGCCGCGGGGGTCGGGATGGACTGGGAGGAGCGCAGGGCGCGGTTGGCGATGTCGAGCCAGGCCAGCGCGCTGGCATCAAGGATGTCGGGGCTGGTGCCCGAGCCGGTGAACTCGCGGCCGGCCACGCGTGCGGTCACACTGGCCTGGCCTTGCGCATCCTCGCCGGTGGTGACGCTGCCGACCTGATAGTGCTCGACATCAACAACCACGCCCGTGGCACGGCCGAGTGCCGCAAACAAGGCATGCACCGGACCATCGCCAACCGCAGCCTCGCTGATGCGCTCGCCATCCGGGGTCAGCAGTTGCACGCTTGCTGTCGGCAGGCTGTCATCGGCAACGCCGGTACTCACATGCAGTCGCAGCAGGCGGTAGCCGCTGGGCGTGCGGGCATCCGCATCGAGCAACAAGGCTTCGAGGTCGGCGTCGAACACCTCGCGCTTCTTCTCCGCCAGGGACTTGAACGCCGCAAACACCGCGTTCAGTTGCGCCTCGTCCACACTGAAACCCATCGACTTCAGTCGATCGGCCAATGCCGCGCGCCCACTGTGGCGGCCGAGCACGATTTGCGACTGTGCCCAGCCGACATCTTCCGGGCACATGATTTCGTAGGTGCCGCGATGGCGCAGCATGCCGTGTTGGTGGATGCCGGACTCGTGCGCAAATGCGTTCTGCCCGACGATGGCCTTGTTGCGTTGAACCGCCATGCCGGTGATGCGTGAGAGCAGGCGCGAGGTCGGTACCAGGCGGCGCGTGTCGATGCGCGTGTGGGCGTTGAAATAGTGGCGGCGCACGTTGAGTGCCATCACCAGTTCTTCCAGCGCGGCGTTGCCGGCACGCTCGCCGATGCCGTTGATCGTGCATTCGACCTGGCGTGCACCACCTTCGATGGCGGCCAGGCTGTTGGCCACCGCAAGTCCGAGGTCATCATGGCAGTGCGCGCTGAACACGGCGTTTCGCGCGTCGCGCACGTGGGCGCGCAGGTATTCGAACAGGGCGCGGATTTCCGCCGGCGTGGTGTAGCCCACGGTGTCGGGAATGTTGAGCGTGCGCGCACCGGCGGCCAGTGCCGCGCTGCAGATTTCGGCGAGAAATTCAGGCTCGGTACGCAGCGCATCCTCGGCGGAGAATTCGACATCGTCCGCGTAGCGACGCGCCAGCGCCACGCCTTCCACGGCGCGTTCGAGAACGGCGGACTTGTCCAGTCCCAGCTTGTGCTCGCGATGCAAGGGGCTGGTGGAGATGAACACGTGGATGCGCGGATTGCGCGCGCCATCCAGGGCGCGGGCGCAGGCTTCGATGTCGCCTGGATGGCAGCGTGCCAGCGCGGCAATGCGCGCCCGCGAAACGCTGCGCGCAATCGCACGTACTGCATCGAGGTCTGCGCTTGAGCTGGCCGGAAAGCCGGCTTCGATCACGTCCACGCCGAGATCGGCAAGCGCATGGGCGAAACGCAGTTTCTGCGAGGCGCTCATGCTGCAACCGGGCGACTGTTCGCCGTCGCGCAGGCTGGTATCGAAGATGGTGATGGATTCAGGGTTTGTGTTCATGCACAGGCTTCGCTTCGGGAGCGGACAGGTTCAGGAGACGGGTTGGCGGGCGTCGGCGTGGTTGCCGGTTGTGGCAGGTTGAGCATTTTTCCAATGGCATCCTCCGCGCTGGAACGCACCCGACGCCGCGGCCTGCGCGGAGCGCGCGTGCGAACTTCACTGAGGAGTCGTGCGAGCACGCCGGCATCGATGTTGCCGCCGGAGACCACGGCACACTTGCGCTTGCCGACCACGCGACGACCGGCGGCGAGGGCGAGTGCCCCGGCGCCCTCGGCAATGACATGCTCCTCAAGGGCGAGGCGCACCAGGGTTTCGCGCAACTCCGCTTCACGCACCACCACCACGTCGTCGAGCAATGCACGCAACACGCAGCGGGTGATTTCACCGGGAACCTTCACGCGCACGCCGTCGGCCAGGGTGGCACGCGGTTCCGCCAAGGGTTGCTTGCCCGCCAGCACCTGCGCCATGGCATCGACGCCATCGACTTGTGCGCCGACGATGCGCACGCCTTGCGAGTGCAAGGCCAGGGCGACTCCGGAAGCGAGCCCGCCGCCGCCAATCGGCACGATCACCACATCCGGCGCCAGCGCGCCCAGTTCGAGGCCGACCGTGCCTTGTCCGGCAATGACATCCGCATCATCGAACGCCGAGAGCAGTCGGTAGTCGTGTTGCTGGGCGAGATCACTGGCCAGGGCGCGCGCTTCGTCGAAGGTTTCGCCATGCAGGCGCACGGTGGCGCCCCAATGTGCAACGCCGGCAATCTTGGTTTGCGGCGCGTTGCGCGGCATCACCGTGATCACCGGCATGCGCAGACGATAACCAGCCCAGGCCAGGCCCTGCGCATGGTTGCCGGCAGAGGCGGCAATCACCGGGCGGGTATCGCCACGCTCGCGCGCGGCAAGCAGCGCATTCAGCGCGCCGCGCACCTTGTAGGAGCCGGTGCGCTGCAGGTTCTCCAGTTTCAACCAGCAGCCGAAGCGCTCGGCGTGATGCACGGGTGTTGCGGCAAGGTGCGGACGCAGGCGCGCCTGCGCGGCCAGCACATCGCTTGCGGTGACGGCTACGTCAGGTTCAGACATGGCTGAGCCAGCCGAGTCGCGAGGCATCCTCGCCACGCACCGCGCGTTGATATTGGGCGGCAATTTCGCGAGTCAGGGATTCCCCGTAGCGACGCCCGTCCAGTTCACCGATAGGCAACACTTCGGCAGCGGTTCCGCACACGAACACTTCATCGGCATCGCGCAATTCCTCGTAGGCAAGCTTGCGCGTGTCGGCACCGGTCAGCGCGATGACGCTGTCGCGGGTGATGCCGGCAAGCGCGTCGGCATGTTCGACCGCACTCACGCGACCTGCGCGCACCATGAACACATTGGCGCCGGTGCACTCGACCACCAGCCCATCGTCATCGACGAACAGCGATTCGTCGAAACCGCGCTGCTTGGCTTCGCGTTTGGCCAGGATGGAGTTGACGTAGGCACCACAGAGTTTCAGCGGCGGCAGGGAACCGGCCGGATTGCGCTTCCACGGGGATCGCGTCAGACGCACGCGCTCGACGGCAAGGTGCACCTTGCTGGCCAGGGTGGTCACCATCAGATGTTTGCTGAGCGCGGAAACATCGAGGCCGATCGATCCGGTTCCGCACCAGGCCAGTGGCCGGATGTAGGCATCGCGATGGCCGTTGGCGCGCAGGGTTTGCAGGATGGCGTCGAACGCCTGCGTGCTGTCGAACGGAATATCCAGCAGCGCGCATCCCTTCTGCATGCGGCGCAAATGTTCCGGCAGGCGAAACACGGCCGCGCCACCCTTCGCGGTTGCGTAGCTGCGGATGCCCTCGAACACGCCGCTGCCGTAATGCAGGGCGTGTGTGGTCAGTGGCACTTGCGCTGATTCGGCATCCACCAATGCGCCATCAAACCAGAGTTTCGGCCGCGACTGCGTGGAGTCGTCCTTGTGCAAGCCGGGGCAGGCAACCGATGCAGTCGATTGCACGGGCGGAGAATCCGGCCCACCCTCACGATGATGATTCCCGCCGTGCAATGCATCGCGGTCCATTCCGGGTTCGGTCACGGACATGGCGTCGCCTCCACGGCCAGGCAGTCGTAGAGTTTCTCCAGTTGCGTGGTGAGGAACTCGGCAGGGCGTTCACCCTCGACCGACAGCCGCAGGTGCCAGCGGTCGCCATCTTCACGCGCTTCGCCATCGACGCTCAGGGGACGAAAGCCCCGGCGCTCGGCGGTGCCGATCACGCGCGTCAGGGCGCCTTCTGCACGGCGCAGGGTGAGATCAAGTTGGTAGCGCGGCATCGGCGTCCTCCATTTCCAGGGTTTGTGGATCCAGCAGCATCTGCGCGTTGTTGCGATTGGGCGGCACCAGTGGCCAGACATTGGCCATGGCATCGATGGCCACGTGCAGCAAGGCCGGGCCGTCGCAGGCGAGCAGGCGATCCAGCGCGTCGTTCACGTCGGCGGCGCAGTCCACGAACATCGCTTCAACACCGAAGGCGCGGGCGAGGGCGGCAAAGTCCGGGTTGTCGGACAAGTCGGTTTCCGAATAGCGCCCGGCAAAGAACAGTTCCTGCCATTGGCGCACCATGCCCAGGCGCTGGTTGTCGAGCAGCACGATCTTCACCGGCAGGCGGTAACGGACTAGGGTGGCCAGCTCCTGCACATTCATCATGAACGAACCATCGCCACTCACGCAGATGACCTGCGCAGCGGGCATTGCCAGTTGCGCGCCCATCGCGGCCGGCAGGCCGAAACCCATCGCGCCCAGCGATCCACTGGTCAGGTGCTTGCGTGGATCGTTGAACTGCCAGTGCTGGGCCACCCACATCTGGTGCTGGCCGACATCGCAACTGACGATGGCCGCTGGCGCGCGTTGCGAGAGGCGCTTCAACAAGGCCGGTGCATACACGCTCGAGCCCGGCGCGTCGTAGCGAAAGGCCAGACGCTGCTTGTTGCCCTGGCAGCGTTCGCGCCAGTTTGCGCAGTCGGGCCTCACCGTGGCGAGCACATCCAGACTGCCGCGCAAATCACCGCGCACGCCCACCTCGGTGACGCGCAGCTTGCCGATTTCGGCCGCATCGAAATCCAGATGAATGACCTTGGCGTGCGGGGCAAACTCGGACAGTTTGCCGGTGGCGCGGTCATCAAAACGCGCACCGATCACCACCAGCACATCGCATTCCTGCACGGCCAGGTTCGCTGCCTGGGTGCCGTGCATGCCGAGCATGCCGAGGTTGAGCGGGTGCGTGGCTGGCAGCGCGCCGATGCCACGCAGGGTCAGCACGGCAGGGATCTCGGTGGCCTCGACAAAGGTGCGGAACTCGGCGACTGCATCACCCAGGGCAACGCCACCGCCGGCGTAGGCCAAGGGGCGGCGCGCCTTGGAGAGCAGTTCGAGTGCTGCGCGCAATGCCTGTGCTTGTGGCTGCGGCACCGCATCGGTGGCGGCCGCAACGTGTGCGGCAAGATGCGTGGCATCGGCGGTTTGCACGTTCTTCGGCAGGTCGATCAACACCGGTCCCGGGCGACCCGAGCGCGCCAGACGAAACGCCTCGCCAACTGCCTGTGGCAATTCATCGACGCTGCGCACAAGGAAACTGTGCTTGACCAGGGGCAGGGTCAAGCCGAACACGTCCACTTCCTGGAAGGCATCCGTACCCATCAGGGTCGTCGGTACCTGACCGGTAATCGCCACCAGTGGAACCGAATCGAACATGGCATCGGCGATGCCGGTGACGAGGTTGGTGGCACCCGGGCCGGAAGTCGCCACGCAGACACCCACCCTGCCGGTGGCACGAGCGTAGCCATTGGCGGCAAAGGCGGCGCCTTGCTCGTGGCGCACCAGGATGTGCTTCAGCGCGCTGCCGTACAGCGCGTCGTAGAACGGCATGATGGCGCCGCCGGGATAGCCGAACAGCGTGTCGACGCCCTCGGCTTCCAGTGCGCGAACCAGCCACTGCGCCGCGTTCATGCCATGGCCTGCTCGGTTTGGCTGGCGGGCTTGCTTGCCTGTGCGCTTGCCGACAGCCACTTCATGTTGGCACGCAGGCGCCTGCCGACCGCCTCGATCGGATGATCAAGATCAGCCTGCTTGAGTGCCTTGTAGTTCGCGTTGCCGCCCTGGTACTCGGCGATCCATTGGCGGGCAAAGCTGCCGTCCTGGATTTCCGCCAGGATCTTCTGCATCTGTGCGCGGGTGTTCTCGTCCACGACGTAGCTGCCGCGGGTCAGGGCACCGTACTGCGCGGTCTCGCTGATGAATTCGTGCATGCGCGTGATGCCGCCCTCGTAGAACAGGTCGACGATCAGCTTCAGTTCGTGCAGGCATTCGTAGTACGCCACTTCCGGCTGGTAACCGGCCGCGACCAGGGTTTCCCAACCGGCCTGCACGAGTTTGGTCGCGCCACCGCACAGCACGGCCTGTTCGCCGAACAGATCGGTTTCGGTTTCCTCCTTGAAGCTGGTGCGGATCGCGTTCTGGCGCGCACCGCCGATGCCCGCGCAATACTGCAATGCCAGTTGTTCGGCGCGACCGCTCACGTCCTGGTGCACGGCATACACACTCGGCACGCCGCGACCGATCTCGTATTCACGACGCACGAGTGCGCCCGGTCCTTTTGGCGCGACCAGCACCACGTCGAGGTCGGCGCGCGGATGAACCTGTGCGTAGTGCACATTGAAGCCGTGTGCGAACAGCAGGCAGGCGCCCTTTGCCATGTTCGGTTCGAGCACGTCGCGGTAGAGCTGCGGTTGCACCATGTCGGGCGTGAGTACGGCCACCACATCCGCTGCGCGCACGGCAGCTGCAGGCGATTTGACGGTGAAGCCATCGGCGATCGCCTTGATCTCGGTCGGCCCGCCGGGACGCAAGCCAATGGTCACCTCAAAGCCGGAGTCGCGCAGGTTGAGCGCGTGCGCGCGACCCTGGCTGCCGTAGCCGACGATGGTGATGCGGGGGGATTGATGCGAGGTCATGATCGGGGTTCCTTGGGAGAAGAGGGTTCTTGTGGGATCGTTTGCAGGAGCGCTTGTAGAAGGGTTTGTAGGAGCGCCTTCAGGCGCGAACAGGGCTTGGCGCTGGTATTCGAGCTTCGGTCGCGCCTGAAAGCGCTCCTACGGAAGCCGTCGGTGAGCGCGTGGCGGCTATTTCGAGCAAGCCCGGTGAAGTGACCGCACCCTTGGATGCCGAAGAAACATCGCGCGCGTACTTGGCGAGAACGCCGGTGGTGACGCGTGGCGCGATGCGCGCCGGTTCGCGTTGGGCGAGATCGGCAGCGACGTCGATGCGACGGGCAGCGACATCGATGCATACGCGGTCGCCATCACGCAGGCGGGCAATGGGTCCGCCGCGTGCTGCTTCCGGCGCGACGTGACCCACCATGAAGCCGTGGGTGGCGCCACTGAAGCGGCCATCGGTGATCAGGGCGACTTCATTGCCGAGACCCTGGCCGACCAGTGCCGCAGTCACCGCCAGCATTTCGCGCATGCCCGGTCCACCGGCAGGGCCTTCGAAGCGGATCACCACCACATCGCCCGCCTGGATCTTGCGATCCTGCACGGCGGCGAAGGTGTCTTCTTCCGAATCAAACACGCGCGCCGGCCCTTCGAAACGGTCGCGGCCGTGGCCGGCGAGTTTGACGATGCAACCTTGCGGAGCGAGGTCGCCGTAAAGGATGGAATAGCCGCCACACGGCTTGAGCGGATTGGCCACCGGATGCACCACGTCTTGCGCATTGGCCGTGGGCAGGGCGTCGAGTACGGCAAAGAACGACGGTCCATCCACGCTGGCGACGTCATCGATCAGACCGGCCGCGCGCAACTCGCGTGCAACCAGGGCCACGCCACCGGCGGCGAACATCTCGGCGGCGGTGTAGCGGCCGCCGGGTTTCAAGTCGGCAATCACCGGCGTGCTTGCCGCGTTGTGGAAATCCTCGAGGTCGAAGGTGACTCCGGCTTCATGGGCAATCGCGAGCAGGTGCAGCGCCGCATTGGTGGAACCCGCCGTGGCCGACACCGCGCGCGCGGCGTTGCGCAGCGCCGCGGGGGAGAGGAGGTCGCGGGGTGTCGGCCCGTCATCGCGCAAGAGCTGCATTACCCGTTCGCCGCAAGCACGCGCGGCGGCTGGCTTGTCGGCATGCACGGCCGGAACATCGTTGAATCCCAGCGGCGACAGGCCGAGGAAGGTCAACACCATGGCCATGGTGTTGGCGGTGAACTGACCACCGCAGGCACCCGCACCGGGGCAGGCACGCGATTCGATGGCGTGCAGTTGCGCATCGTCGATGCTGCCCGCCGCGTGTGCGCCGACCGCTTCGAATACGTCCTGCACGGTGATGGGTATGGCTGTGCTTCCGCTCAAGGCTTTTACCCTCACCCCACCATCGGCTCCGCCGACCCTTCGCCCGCTGGAGGCGGCCTCGACCCCCTCTCCCGCTGTGCGGGCGAGGGACGCGCGTGGGTCGCCTTTGGCTCCCGATTCCTTGATGGGGCAATGCCCGGGCATGATGGTGCCGCCGTAGAGGATCACCGTCGGCAGGTCCAGGCGCGCCGCCGCCATCACCGCAGCCGGGATGGTCTTGTCGCAACCGACCAGCAGCACCAGCGCATCAAGGCAGTGGCCAAGTGCGGCCAGTTCGATTGAATCGGCGATGGTTTCGCGTGAAGCCAGTGACGCGCGCATGCCTGCGGAACCCATGGCGATGCCATCGGTCACCGCGATCGTGTTGAACTCGACCGCGGTGCCGCCAGCGGACTGCACGCCTTCGCGTACATGCCGGGCCAATTCGCGCAGGTTCAGGTTGCACGGCGAGACATCGGTCCAGGTGTGGATCACGCCGACGAACGGTTTGGCGATCGCGGCATCATCCAGACCTGTCGCGCGCAGCATGGCGCGGGCAGGTGCACGGGCGGGTCCGGATTTGATGGCATTGCTTTTCACGAAGCGAGTTCCTTGGAAATTGCAGGAAACCCGGGCCGCAAAAACAAAAACCCCGCGCCTTTTGGGACGCGGGGTTCAGGTTCTTGTTACCTGGGTTTAGTGTTTGGCTACACGTGCCCGAACCCCGCGCCTGTAAGGACGGTAAGTACGATAATAATTACGAGAGCAAGGCTGGAAGTTGGCAGCACAGCCGCAGACATGCTGGCAATCGCCACATGTTCAAAAGTTTGCGGGTTGTTGGTGCGCTGCGTCATGGCGGCATGGAAACACGGCTTTTGCGAATCTGTCAACCGCTTTTTTTGCATAAGGCGAATCGCACAACCAATTCGTCTGCGTATGGCGACCTTGCTGGCCGAGCGCGCAATTGGCGAGGAATCTGCATGGGAAAGCAAGGGATGGAGTACCCTGCAAAGCTCGCTTTCATGCGGTTTCCCACCTTCTGCCGCAAGCCGGGAAATTGAAATGGAACTTGCCACCATGCGATCGGCCAGGAGCCTGCGACCCAAACTGAAAAGGACAAACCATGTTCAAGGCGCTGGGCGCGCTGCTGGTGATCTACACGGTATATGCCGCCGTTGAAGGCAAGGTTTTCGCCAAATCCGGCGTGCGGGGACGCACGATCAACCGCGACGAATCGCCGGTCTACTTCTGGATCGTGGTCGGTATCTACGCCGCACTCTCCATCGCCCTGTTGACCGTGTTCTGAACAATTTCCGTCTTGCCTGCGAACTGCTGCGCTCTGTCCCAGGCGACAAGGAATTGCAGCGGCATTGCATCTGACCAGTGTGCGATGGACAAGGACATGCTCACAACGCATCCGGGCTGCTCCTGTTGGCGCCGATCACGCAAGGCGGTATCGCTTCGGGCGAAACCGGGTTCAGCGTGATGCTGTTGGGAGCGGGTACAAAAACCCAAGGTATCATTCTCTGCGATCAGACCCGCACGGTTGATGCGCGGGCACGGACGTTTAAGGAAACTCTGATTATTCCCAATCTTCGTCGTTCCCGCGAAGGCGGACTGCCCAGGCAGGCAGGAAGGTGCTCCTGCATTTCCTGCATGCAGGCCATCCATGGCCTTTGAAGCCGGAGCGAACATCGGCATAGCCGATGACCCAATGGGCGAGCCGCAGGAGCGGCGAGTCAACCCAGTGACCTTTTCGCAACTCGTTGGAATGCAAAGGCACTGGATGACTCACGCCTCCCGGCGTTCGCCCTTCGGGCCGCCTGCGGCGTTCCGCTTCGGCATCCATGCCTTCGCAGGTCCGGATATCGCTTCGCGATTCCGGGATGACGAGCAAAATCAGAGTTTCCTCAAGCGCATGGAAAAAGCGCCTGCCCAGATTGTGCAGGAGGCTTTGGAGGCGGTTCGATCCATACTCGAGTAGCAAAGAGCCCTGCGCTTTCGTAGACGTATCAATCTGCGCAGCCGCGGAAAATCTGGGCCCACCAGGACTCGAACCTGGAACCAACGGATTATGAGTCCGCTGCTCTAACCAATTGAGCTATAGGCCCCCAGCTCTATATTTTATAGCGTATGTCGCGCGCAGCGCGACGATCACTGCCCGGCTCATCTGAATTCGCTTCCGAAATTCCAAGGCGGGCTGAAGCCCGACCTGCAAACATCTCGCCGACATCGCCGCCATCACGCAAGTCGGGTTTCAACCCGACACTTCATGGCAATGCAGACCAAGGGCCGCTTATCCTGAGTGGATCGCAAAATGAGTGTGTTGAGACTTGATTCCGTCCATGGTTCGACAAGCTTGTCCTTAGCACAGTCGAAGGGCTCACCACGAACGGAAGTCACTTATGCAACGTCGCCCCCAAGGAAACTCTGATTTTGCTCGTCATTCCGGCGAGGTGCTTTACAACAGCCGAATGGCTGGTCAAGCCGGAACCCATCTTGATCTTGTTCCAATGGAATCAAAGGCAAAATGGACCCCGGCGTATGCCGGGGTGACGAAAGTTGTGGTTGATCAGAGTTTCCCCAAGCCCTTGCCAGAAGGAAAGGGTTTGGCAGGTGCGCTTTACTCGAGGTCGAGGAAACTGCGCAACTGTTCCGAGCGGCTCGGGTGACGCAGCTTGCGCAGGGCCTTGGCTTCGATCTGGCGAATGCGTTCGCGGGTGACATCGAACTGCTTGCCGACTTCCTCAAGGGTGTGGTCGGTGTTCATGTCGATGCCGAAACGCATGCGCAGCACCTTGGCCTCGCGTGGGGTCAAGCCGGCCAGGACATCGTGCACGGTTTCCATCAGGCCTATGTTGGTCGAGGATTCGATCGGAGAAACGATCGACAAATCCTCGATGAAATCGCCGAGGTGTGAATCCTCGTCGTCGCCGATCGGTGTTTCCATCGAGATCGGTTCCTTGGCGATCTTGAGCACCTTGCGAATCTTGTCCTCGGGCATCTCCATCTTCACCGCCAGTTCTTCCGGAGTCGGCTCACGGCCCATTTCCTGAAGCATCTGGCGGCTGATGCGATTGAGCTTGTTGATGGTTTCGATCATGTGCACCGGAATGCGGATGGTGCGTGCCTGGTCGGCAATCGAGCGGGTGATGGCCTGGCGAATCCACCAGGTGGCATAGGTGCTGAACTTGTAGCCGCGGCGGTATTCGAACTTGTCGACCGCCTTCATCAGGCCGATGTTGCCTTCCTGGATCAGATCAAGGAACTGCAAGCCGCGGTTGGTGTACTTCTTGGCGATGGAGATCACCAGGCGCAGGTTGGCCTCGACCATTTCCTTCTTGGCGCGGCGTGCCTTGGCCTCGCCGATCGACATGGCGCGGTTGATTTCCTTGATGTCGGCAACGCTCAGATACAGGGTGCGCTCGATCGAGACCAGCTTGTGCTGCTCGCCGATCAGTGCGTCCTTGTGCGTGCGCACCGCAGGCGACCATTTCTGGCGCTTGCGCATGAGTTCATCCGCCCATTCGAGATTGGTCTCGTTGGACGGGAATACCTTGAGGAAATCCTTGCGCGGCATTTTCGCCTGCTTGATGCAGACGTCCATGATCAGGCGTTCGTGGTGACGTATGTTGCTCACCACGTCGCGCAGCTTGCGTACCAGTGCGTCGATCAGGATGGCCGGCAGCTTGAGCTTGAGGAACTCCTCGGCGATCTGGTCGCGCAGCTTGATGACCTTCTTGTCGCCCAGGCCGTTCTTCTCGGAAGCCTTCTGGAACTTGGCATAGCCGGTGCGCAGCAGGTCGATGCGACGCGCAACCTCGACCGGATCGGGGCCGGTGTCGACTGCCGCGGATTCTTCACCATCGCCACCTTCGCCTTCCTCGCCCTCGTCCTCGTCGCCATCACCATCGTCGTCCACGTTGTCTTTGGCTGCTGCTGCGGCAATATCGTCGTCATTGGCGCTCTCGATGTCCGCGAAGCCGGCAATCACTTCGGACATGCGCTTCTTGCCTTCGGTGACCTGGTCGTATTCCTCGATCAGGAGCTGAATCGACCACGGAAAACTGGCCAGCGCGGCCTGCACCTGGTTCAAGCCTTCCTCGATGCGCTTGGCGATGGCGATCTCGCCTTCGCGGGTGAGCAATTCGACGGTGCCCATCTCGCGCATGTACATGCGCACCGGATCGGTGGTACGGCCGACCTCGGCGTCCACGGCGGAAAGCACGGCGACCGCTTCTTCGGTGGCGGTCTCGTCGTCGGCGGAGCCGGCCGACTGGGCGCGCAGGGTTTCGGTGTCCGGTGCAACTTCGTGCACCTCGATACCCATGTCGTTGATCATGCCGATGATGTCTTCGATCTGCTCGGGATCGACGATGTCATCCGGCAGGTGGTCATTCACCTCGGCATAGGTCAGGTAACCCTGTTCCTTGCCCTTGGTGATGAGCATCTTGATGTCGGTGGTCTTCTGCTCCTGGATTTGCTCGGTCGCCATGAAAATTCTGCTGTGCCTTGAATAAAGAACTCGAAAGTATAGGAGGCCCGTCAAGGGTGACCCAAGTAACTGATGTGGCAAGGTTTCCTGGGGTTCCGTGGGTATTCAACGGAAACCGGTTCAAGCCGGGGCCACCCGCAAATGAAAGGTCACCGGGCCGTCGTTGACCAGGTGCACCTGCATATGGGTACGGAAGCGCCCGGTTTCCACGGGTGAATACGCGGCACGGGCCATTTCGATCAGGCGGGAGAACTCGCGTTCCCCATCTTCGGGGCTGGCGGCGCCCGTGAACCCAGCACGCATGCCGCTTGTGGTATCGGCAGCCAGGGTGAACTGCGAGACCAGCAAGAGGCCACCACCGACATCGCGCAGGCAGCGGTTCATGCGGCCCTGATCGTCGGCGAAAACCCGGTAACCTAGGATGCGTTCGAGCATGCGCCGGGCCTGGGCTTCGCCATCCCCGCGTTCCACGGCCACGAAGGCAAGCATGCCGGGGCCGATGCGCCCCACAACCTCGCCATCGACCTCGACCCTGGCTTCACTGACTCGCTGGATCAGGGCAATCATCGTTGGCTCCGCAAGAGGGAGCGGCAATCCTCGCCCCGCCGGGTCAGGGTGGTCAATCGCATGAAGGGTGTCCCGAATCCGGCCAAACCCCGTTTCCTGATGCGAGGGGTGCCGTGGGCGGCATCCGCACCATCGGAGGCACCACCATGCGTAGCTTGAACATGCTGCTGTTCGTCGTCCTGCTGCTGGGCGCACCCTGGCGAAACGCAAGCGCCATTGAATACTGTGTGGGAACAGTGGCCGAGTTGACCACGGCCCTGGATGATGCCGCGGGCGCGTCTTCGCAGTTGTTCACCACAACGGTCAAGCTCAAGCAGGGCACCTACCACATTGGCGGTACCCGCCTGACCGAGCCCAACCAGGCTTTCTTCCATGCCCTGGAACTGCTCGGCGGCTACAACGCCGATTGCTCGGTGCGCGTGATCAAGCCCGACAACACGGTTTTTGATGCCGACGCTGCCGACATCGTCAGGATCGAACCGCTCAATGATCTGCTCATTGAGGGCATCCGCTTCCAGAACGTCGGCAACTCCAAACAAGTGCAGGTAAATTCAGCCGCCGATGGCGTTACCGCGAGCCTGCGCAACAACGCCTTTGTCGGCGTGAGTTCCTGGAATGTGACCGGATTTGACCCGGATTTCAATTCGGTCTCCGACATGTCCATCAACTTCCTCAACAACCGGGTGCATGGATTCCCCGGTTTTGCCTCCGTGAGTGCGGTCTACATGGGTGGCATGACCAGCATCCGCTTCACCGGCAACACCATTGCCGACAACCAGGGAGCAAACGGCGTCTACGTCTGTTCCAGCAGCAGCGTCTGGCTGCTCGACAATATTGCCTGGAACAACAACGGCCAGGATTTCAGGGTTTACGAAGACTGCGGCGATACCGACCTTGGCGAAGCCCGTTTTCGCGCCAATCTCTATCAGAGCGCCGAGTTGACCCAAATTGGAGATTCCGGGGGCAACCTGGTTGGCAGCGACCCGCTATTCGTCAATGCCGGCGCGGGCAACTACCGCATCCAGACCACCTCGCCAGCCGTCAACACCGGTGTCGTGAGCAGTTCTTCCACGTCCGTGGACCTGGACGGCGATGCGCGCGTGGTCGGCTCAACGGTGGACATGGGTGCCTACGAATCCAGCGTCGATGACACCATTCCGAGCACCCTGGTGGTGACCAACGCCAATGACAGCGGTGCCGGTTCGCTGCGCCAGGCCATCATCGACGCCAACACGAATGCGGATTTCTCCTTCATCGATTTCAACATTCCCGGAGCCTGTCCACGCGTCATTGCGCTTGCCTCGAACCTGCCGACGATCAACAACGGCGTGCGCATCAACGGCTGGACCCAGCCAGGCAGTGCACCCAACACCATGAGCAAGGGTTATAACGGTGTCCATTGCATCGTGCTTGCCGGTGGCGCTGTCCTTTCCACCGGGCTCAAATTCAGCGGTGACGGACAATTCTGGCTGCAGGGCCTGGCATTTTCCGGGTTCTCCGCAGGCACCGGAGTTGCACTCAACATCTCCGGCGGCGACGGCAACCTGGTCTGGGGCAACCAGTTCGGTGCAGTCCTCTCAAGCAATGCGGGTTCGCTGGTGCTGCAGCCCAGCGACACCAATATCCTGCTCACCGGGTTTTCCAGCAGCACCGTGGGTGGGGACTTGCCTGCGCAACGCAATGTCATCGCCGATGCCACGGACAAGGGCGTGCTCGTCACCCCCTTCAGCTTCTTCTCGCCCTATGACAACGAGATCGTCAACAACCTGTTTGGCAGCACCGGTCTTGAACTCGACGCCTACGGCAATTTCAACGGCATCACTCTGCAGACGAGCGGAAACGAGGTGCGCGACAACACCATCATCTACAGCGGCCTGGATGGAATCCTGATGGATGTCGCGGGCGCGAACAACAACGTGGTCCAGGGCAACCGCATCGGTATCCGCGACACGATCTGCGCTGGCGTGCTCTGCTTTGGTGGCCCGGGGGCCAATGGCCGCATGGGCATATACCTGTCCTTCGGTCCGCACGACAACGTGATCTACGACAACACCATCAAGAACAACACCAGCGCGGGCATCAGTATCGGTTCGTCGACCGGTGGCACCAGCCTGCGCAACTGGCTGGTCGGCAATGATATCTATGCAAACGGCGCACAAGGCACGTTCTTCAATTCCTACAACGGTGCCGACAATGATGCGGACGCGTCCAACCAGGACATGGCCAATCGTGGACTCAATTATCCGGTGATCACCCGCGCCTACGGCGGTACGCGCAAGGGCTGGGTGGAAGGAACGCTTGCCACTACCAATGGCAACTACTCGATCGACGTGTTCTCTTCCGCTGCGCCCGATGCCGGTTTTCCACGTGGTGAAGGCGAGTTTTTCCATCGCAGCTTCTACGGCGTCAGCATCAGCAATGCACCTTCCGGCCAGAACGGAAACACCAGCTTCAAGGCTTCCTTCCCGGTGGCACCGATCACAAGCCTCGCCGGACGCGTGGTGACGGTGACCGCCGCCGACGCCGACGGCAACACCTCGGAGCTGTCCGCGCCGGTGGCCTATCTGTGCGATGTGATCTTTTCGCACACCTTCGACGATACCGTCGGCGACCGTTGTCCGCAGGAGTGACCCATGCGTATTGTGACAATGGCGTGCGTGGTCGGCGCGCTGGTTTCGCCTCCTGCGCTGGCGGCCACCTTTGTGGTCGGCAACACCAGCGATGCGGGTGCCGGATCGCTGCGTCAAGCGATACTCGATGCCAATGCCGCCGCCGGTTCGAACGAGATCCATTTTGCGATTCCCGGCGTCGGCCCGCACACGATTGCCCTGGCCAGCCAGTTGCCGGGAATCACCAGCAGCCTGACCATCGACGGATTCACGCAGAGCGGGGCAGTGCCGAACACGAATGCGACCTTCCAGGGTGGTTTGAACGCGGTGTTGCAGATCGAGCTGACCGGCACGGGTGGTTTCTACGGGTTCTATACGGACAGGGCGAATGACGTGATCCTGACCGTGCGCGGACTGGTGATGCATGGATTCATCGCCAACCTTGTCGGAGCCCCGGTTGCGGGTTCTTCACAAGTGCGCGCCTTCGGCAACTACTTCTGCACCAACGCGGATGGAAGTGCAGTTGCGCCAGGCCCCGCCACGACAACCGGCATCATCACCAACGCGACGCCGGCCTTCATCGGTGGCGATCTTGCCTCGCAACGCAACCTGATCTCGGGATGCAGCAATTCTGCGATCAACATCCAAAGTCCAAGCCAGGTGCGTGGCAACCTGATCGGAACCGACGCCACGGGCAGTTTCGCGTTGCCGAATGGACTGGGCAGCAACAGCGGTGCCATAGCCATCAGCAGCGATATCGCCAACGTCGGCATAGGGGGTGACGATGCAACGGCGCGCAACGTGATCTCGGGCAACGGCAGCTTTGCCATCGTGCTCAGCAACCTGTCCGGCGCCGCTCAATACGTGGGTTTGCAGATTCAAGGCAACTACATCGGCACCGACTGGAGCGGCCTGGTGGCCCTGCCCAATGGATATCCCGATCCGGCCAATGCCCAATTTGGTGGAGGCATTCGTCTGTCCAGCAACCAAAACCAACCTTCCGTTGCAGTCATCGGAGGATTCGGCGCGGGCGAGGCCAATCTGATCGCCTGGAACCGTGGCGTCGGAATCATTGCCGCATCGAACAAGTCCAGCGAAGGCTTCGACTCGCGTGGCAACTGGATTCACCACAATCGAGCCGTGGGTCGGGCGAATCTGGATATCGGCGATATTGGCCCGACCGCAAACGACGTCGGTGATGCAGATATCGGCGCCAACGGCCAGCAGAACTGGCCGGAGATCCTTGCAGCCAGCCAGGTCGGCGATCAGCTCACGGTTACCTATCGGGTGGACACGGCAATTACCAGCGCGAGTTACCCGCTGCGTATTGATTTCTACGCCAATGCCATGGGTGGCAGTGGCCTCTGGTTGGCGCAGGACAGCTACGCGGTTGCCGACGCGCAGCAAGCCCGCACCATCACCTTGAGCGTGCCACCTGGTGCGAAAGCCATTCCCTGCGTGTCGACGGCTACCGATGCAAACGGTCAGAGCAGTGAGTTCTCACCCGCGTTCGACGTGTTGTTTGAAGACGATTTCGATTGAAAGGGTGCAAGCCATGTCCGCTACGCAGCCGGCCAAGCCCGGTTTTGCAAAGGGTGGATGAATGCCCGTCATTCGCAGGGAGGAGCCTGCTCAGTATGCGGCGAAAAGCGTTGCCTTAAGGAAGGCCTGAACAAGTATTGTCGCAAGCAAGCTCGCTCCCACAAAATCAAGCAATGGCGGGAGCAAGCTTGCTCGCGACGATTGAGTTCCGTACTTGTTCAGGGTTTCCTTAAGCTTGTGCATGCAATCCACCAAGGGCGCGAACCGGAATTCGACCAATGGCCTGGCATGAATTGAGTCATCATTGGAGTGGTCGTGAACCTGCTTGTCCTTTGTCCCAGGAGGTGTCGCGTGAATGAGGTTTCAGGCGCACCGCTGTTTTCGGCAGAACGCTGGATCCAGTTGCGTGCGATGCTTGATGACCTGCTGGCATTGACGCCCGAGCAACGCGAAAGCCGCCTGCTTGATATGGCGAATCGCAATGCAGGAGAGGCCGCCAGCATGCGGCGCTTGCTGGCCGACTCCGAGAAATCGCCGGACCTGCACACCCAGCCGATGCTGGATGCGCAACCAGCACATGATGTTGCGGTGCCGGAGCGCTTGGGACCGTTTCGCCTTCGCGAACGGATCGGGACCGGCGGCATGGGCATGGTCTATCTCGCTGAGCGCGAGCATGCGGATTTCACCCAGCGCGTTGCCCTCAAGCTGCTTGATACTGCAAACACCAACATGACCCGGCTGGCTGCGCGTGAGCGACGCATCCTCTCTGCGCTTGCACATCCGAACATCACCGCCTTCGTCGACGCGGGCGTGGAGCAAGGGCATGCCTGGATTGCCATGGAATACGTCGATGGCGATTCCCTGCTCGACCATTGCCGGAATCAGCATTTCGGGATTCGCGAACGCCTGGGACTGTTCGACCAGGTGTGCGCGGCGGTCGCCCATGCGCATGCGCAACTGGTGGTGCACCGCGACCTCAAGCCTTCCAACATTCTGGTGAATCGGCAGGGCACGGCAAAGTTGCTGGACTTTGGTATTGCCCTGGCCCTGGAATCCACCGATGAATCCGCGCCTGCCACACGCATCTTCACGCCCGAATATGCCGCTCCCGAGCAGCTTCGCGGCGAACGCGTGACCACTGCGACGGATGTGCATGCACTGGGATTGATCCTGTTTGAGCTGATCACCCAGCGACGCTTGCGAATACTCGAGCGCGGAACGCAAAGTGAAGAATGGACCGGCAGGGAGCTGTCGCGGCTGGCCACGTTGCAGCCAGCCAGCACCGAGGCATCCGCATCGGGCGTTGTCGCGGGCAACTCGAAATCTGTTCAAACCCTGTTGCATGGCGACCTGGGGCGCATCATTGCGCATGCGCTGAATCCGGATCCGGCAAAGCGCTACGCATCGGTTGCATTGTTGCGCGAGGATCTTTCGCGTTGGCTCGATCATCGGCCGTTGACCATTGTCCGGCCTGCCATGTCGTATGTAATGCGACGCTTCCTGCGGCGCCATCGTCTGGCGGCAACCTTGGCCGGGGCGGGATTCCTGTCCATTGTCGGCCTTGCCGCTGCCGCGCTCTGGCAGGCGCGTGCCAAGAGTCTGGAAGCCCAGCGCGCCCAAGCGGCATTGCATCAGTCCGAGGTGACGCGGGAATTCGTCAGCTCGATATTCATGTCAGCCGATCCCTACCAGGGCAAGGGACTGGAAACCAACGCAGCGGACTTGCTCAAGGCGGCACGCGAGCGGATCGATACTGAACTCTCCGGAGAACCCGAAATCGCGGCGGCACTGCTCAATCAGATTGGCAATGTCTACGTTGCCTTGATCGACAACGCTGCTACACGAGCGGTCTTTGCCAAGGCACTTGAGTACAACGCACGCAGTCCAAGACCTTCGGTGCTGATGAGGGCTTCGATTGAGTCGCGCCTTGCCTATATCGACTATCTGGAAAACAAGGATCCATCAGAACTCAAGAAACTGGATGACGCGATTGGCGAGCTTCGCGCCCTGGGGACACAGTCGCTTCCCGAACTGGCGAGGTCGCTTGATTTGAAATCCAGCCTGGAGTTCGAACAAGGCGAGCATGAACGCGCATTGGCTACGGTTTCCGAGAGCGTTGATATCTATCGATCACTCGGCAGCTCGCAAGACCAGGCGTATCTGCAGGCCGTCCTGGGAAAGGCCGACTTGCTGGCGACCATGGAGCGCAACGAGGAGGCGGTTTCCGCTACCGACCTTGCGTTGGCCAGTGACCTTTTGCAAAAACCCGAGAACAGCGCGCTCCTGCAAAGCCTGCTTGGTGTGCGGGCGCGCGGTCTGGCCGGACTGCGACGCTATGCGGAGGCGGAGCCTGTCATGGCGCGGGTCATCGAAAGCCTCTCCGCGAATTTCGGTCGCGAGCACGCGCAAACGCGCTATTGGCGCTATCGGCGCGTGGAAGTGCTGGATTGGATGGGGCGCCTGGACGAGGCCAGTGCAGAAATCCGTCAGCTGTTGGAGGCCAAACCGAGCAGTGATGTGCATCCCGTGGCGTCGATTGCAGAGCGGGTCGAGGCACTCAACATCGACGTGCAACGACGCGCCGAGACGGTCGAGGCATCCTTGAAGGCGGCACGATCAGCCGCTTGTGGTGAAAACGGTGCGCCACCGTTTTGCGCCAAGGTGAAATTGGTCGAAGCGTCGATGAGATTGCGCGTCGGAAAGATCGAACAAGCACAATCCTTGTTGGAAACCATGCAGAACGATCCGTTGATCGGCGGAAATGCGGTCTTGCGAGGGCGTTTGCTGCTGCTGCGCGCAGGACTCGCCCGCCACCAGGGCAAGTTCGAGATTGCGCAAAAGCAGCTTGAGGAAATCCGTGCCAGTGCCGACACCTCGGTTGAGCAACGGGCCAAGGCTGACATTGAGCAGGGCTATCTCGCGCTGGCCATGGGTGATACCGGCGCCGCCCTGCCTTTGCTCAAGCGTGGGCGCGCCTATCTCGCCGAACCGCTGGTGAAGCTCACGCCCGAGGTGATCGAGATCGATGCCGCCCTCGCGCGTGTCGAGGGCGCGCACTGAACCCGCGAGTCGCAGGCTAGAATCGCGGCTTTCCGCTTGAACGCCACGCGATGTCCTTGTCGATGCGCTTCCTGTATGCCGTGCTCTGGTTCGGTGGCCACCTGCCGCTGCGCATGTTGCATGCCCTGGGCGGGGTGTTCGGGCACTACGCGTGGCGCTTTCGCAAGCGGGATCGCCGCAACACCACGGTCAACCTGAACCTGCTGAAGGCGCATGAACCAGAGCTGGCGAGTCGCTTCGATGCGCGGCGGGCGCTCGTGGAGATGGGCAAGTCGCTGTTCGAAGTAGCCAAGGTCTGGTCGGGCAACCCCGAAAGGGCGCTTGCGATGGTTCGCGATGTCGAGGGTGCCGGGTATTTCGAGCAGGCTCTGGCCAGTGGCAAGGGTGTGATCATTGCCGCCCCGCACCTGGGTTGCTGGGAACTGCTGAGCTACTGGTTGGCCGAGCGCTCGCCACTGGCCATCGTCTACAAACCGCCTCGCAATCCTGCGCTGGAGCCCTTGCTGATCAAGGCGCGCGGCGCATCGAAGGTAGAGCAGGTGCGTGCCGAGGGTGCCGGTGTGCGCAGCCTCTACCGGCGCCTCAATGCGGGGGGCGTGGTCGGCATCCTGCCGGATCAGCAACCGCGCAAGGGCGAGGGCGTGTTTGCTCCGTTCTTCGGCATCGATGCCCTGACCATGGTACTGGTGCCGCGCCTGGCCGAACGCACCGGCGCGAGCGTGCTGTTTGCCTTTGCCGAACGCCTGCCGCAGGCGGCGGGTTTCCGCATCCATATCCGACCGGCACCGGAGGGCATTGCGGATACCGATCTGGTGGTGGCGTGCATGGCAATGAACCGCGGTGTGGAGCAATGCGTGCGCAGTGCCCCCGAACAGTATCAATGGCACTACAAGCGCTATTCGATCAGTCCACCGGGGCCCAAGCGGAATTTGTACAAGGGCCGGGAGTAGGCACTCGGGACTCGGGGCTCGGGACTCGGGACTCGGGACTCGGGACTCGGGACTCGGGACTCGGGACTCGGGACTCGGGACTCGGGGGCGGTGGGCCTTGCTTTCCATTGGGTATTCCGCAGCGTTCATGCTGCGAGAGCTTGCTTCGCCGCGTCCCGCGTTCCGAATGCCGCGTCCCGCTAGTTCATCTTTTCATCGAGGTGAAGAACTCGTCATTCGACTTGGTGTTCTTCATCTTGTCGAGCATGAACTCCATGGCGGCCAGTTCATCCATCGGATGCAGCAGTTTGCGCAGGATCCAGATCTTCTGCAGCATGTCCGGGTCGATCAGCAGTTCCTCGCGGCGGGTGCCGGAGCGGTTGATGTTGATCGAGGGATACACGCGCTTTTCCGAGATGCGGCGGTCCAGGTGCACTTCCATGTTGCCGGTGCCCTTGAATTCCTCGTAGATCACCTCGTCCATCTTCGAGCCGGTCTCGACCAGCGCGGTGGCGATAATGGTGAGCGAACCACCTTCCTCGACGTTGCGTGCCGCGCCGAAGAAACGCTTCGGTCGTTGCAGCGCATTGGCATCGACACCACCGGTGAGCACCTTGCCGGAGGACGGGATCACCGTGTTGTAGGCGCGGGCGAGGCGGGTGATGGAGTCGAGCAGGATGACCACATCCTTCTTGTGTTCGACCAGGCGCTTGGCACGCTCGATGACCATCTCGGCGACCTGCACATGCCGCGTGGCCGGCTCGTCGAACGTGGAGCTGATCACCTCGGCGCGCACGCTGCGCTGCATTTCAGTGACTTCCTCGGGACGCTCGTCGATAAGCAGGATGATGAGATGCACATCCGGATGGTTGTGCACGATGGCCTGCGCCACGTTCTGCAGCATCATGGTCTTGCCGGCCTTGGGCTGGGAGACGATGAGGCCGCGCTGGCCACGACCGATTGGGGCGACCAGATCGAGAATGCGGCCGGTGATGTCTTCGGTGGAGCCGTTGCCGCGCTCAAGGCGGAATGCCTTGCGCGGGAACAGGGCAGTCAGGTTCTCGAACAGCGCCTTGTTCTTGGAGGCTTCCGGCGGCTCGCCGTTGATATGGTCAACCTTGAGCAGGGCGAAGTAGCGTTCGCCTTCCTTGGGCGGACGGATGCGCCCGGCAATGTAGTCGCCGGTGCGCAAGTTGAAACGTCGCGTCTGCGAAGGCGAAACGTAGACATCATCCGGTCCGGCCAGATAAGACTGGTCGGGGCCGCGCAGGAAGCCGAAGCCATCCTGCAGGATTTCAAGCACGCCTTCGCCGTAGATGCCGCCGCCGGCGCGGGCATGTGCCTTGAGGATGTTGAAGATGACATCCTGCTTGCGCGCACGCGCCACGCCTTCCTGGATGCCCAGGGATTCGGCCAGCGCGATGAGTTCGCCCGCTGGCTTGCGCTTGAGTTCGTTGAGGTCGATCAGGGGACCGTTGTCCTTGCTTGGATCGTATTCCTCGTCATCACGAGGCAGGCCGCGATGGGCATGGTTCTGCTGGCGATTGCCACCGCCATTGCGGTTGCGGTCGCGATCACGCCGGTTGCGTCCGCGGCCCTGGCCTTGCTGCTGATTGCGCTGCTGCGGGTTGCCATGACGCTGTTGCTGGCTGCCATCCTGGCCGTCACCGCTGCCCTGGTCCTGGCCGTGGTGCTGTCCATCAGTCGGCGAGACGGAGCCCGAATCTCCGGCGCTTGCGTAGCCATCCGATCCGCCACCCGTTTCGGGCGGAGCAGACGATTCGGTCGGTCTGCTGGCCTGGGAGGATTCGGACGAATTGCCGGGGTTGGTGGGCCGTTCGCCGCGAGGCGCGCGTGGGCCGCGTGGCTGGCGTTGGCGGGATTCGCTGCTGGCAGCGGGCGTGGCGCTTTCGCCACCGTCGGGAGTTTCGATATCGGACACGGACGGACCTCGTTGGGTGCCGTTGGGGGAAAGGAAGATCGCGGGGGGATGCGGCAGGATGAGGAGCGGCCGCGCTCCAGACTGGCCGGGCTAACTTAACACCGTGGTTTGCGCGCGGCAAGGCTTGAGGGCCGGGATTCGGGATTTGAAAGTTCTGGGATCGGCGCTGCGTGGAATTTGCTTCTACGATTCCCGAATTTCCAATCCCGGCTTCACCCAATCCCCAATCCCCAATCCCGGCTTCTCAGGCAATCGCGCTGTCGATGAGCTGGGTCAATTGGGACTTGCTGACGGCGCCGATCTGGGTGGCTTCGACCTTGCCGTTCTTGAAGATCATCAGGGTCGGGATGCCACGCACGTTGTAGCTGCGCGGGGTGTGCTGGTTGTGGTCGATATTGACCTTGGCGACCTTCAGGCGGCCGCTGTAGGTCGAGGCAAGTTCGTCCAGGATGGGGGCGATCATCTTGCAGGGGCCACACCATTCGGCCCAGAAATCAACCAATACGGGTTCGGATGATTGCAGGACTTCGGCATCGAACTGGTCGTCGTTGACGTGGGCAATTTGCTGGCTCACGTGAAACCTCCAAAAGCTGGTGAGTGTCAAGGATGGTGGCGGATTGTGGGCGTGCGCAGATGGCTTCCGCTACACTTGTCCGGTTTCGAGGGATGGCAGGGTCTGCGTTTCGACCTTGGTGCCGTTCCATATTCAGCCCAATCGGCTGTCCTGCGCAAGTTGGGGGCGGATCAGATCCGCACAAGGCCGCGGTTCATCCGTGCTGCCGCCACCAGAGATTCCTTTTGAATGACACATCATCAGCCGCTTACCGATACCGTATTTGAAAGTTTCGATTTGCATCCGAGCCTGCTCTCCGGGCTGAACGAAGCCGGATTCATCCGCTGCACCCCAATCCAGGCCATGACCTTGCCGTTCGCCCTGCAAGGGCGGGACATTGCCGGGCAGGCGCAAACCGGAACCGGCAAGACCGCAGCCTTCCTGGTTGCGGTGCTCAACCGCCTGCTGACGCGGCCGGCCATGACCGAACGCAAGCTCGGCGATCCGCGTGCGGTGATCCTGGCGCCGACGCGCGAGCTGGCCATCCAGATCGAGAAGGACTTCCGCAACATCGGCCGCCACACCGGCCTGACGTCCGCGCTGATCTACGGCGGCGTGGATTACGACAAGCAACGTGAAATGCTCAAGGCCGGCGTGGACATCGTGATCGCCACGCCCGGTCGCATCATCGATTACCTGAAGCAGCACGTGGTCTCATTCCGTACCGTTGAAGCAGTGGTGCTGGACGAAGCGGACCGCATGTTCGATCTCGGCTTCATTGCCGACGTGCGCTTCCTGCTCAGGCGCATGCCGCCGCGCGAACAGCGCCAGGGCATGTTGTTCTCGGCCACCTTGAGCCATCGCGTGCTTGAGCTCGCCTATGAGCACATGAACGAACCGGAAAAGCTCACCGTCGAGGCCGATTCGGTCACCGCCTCGCGCGTGCGCCAGTTGGTGTATTTCCCGGCCAACGAGGAAAAGATTCCGCTCCTGCTTAATCTCCTGGGAAAGCTCGACAACCACCGCAGCATTGTCTTCATCAACACCAAGGCCATGGCCGAGCGGGTGACGCGTTCGCTGGAACGCCAGGGCTATCGTGTCGCCACGTTGTCGGGCGACGTGCCGCAGGCGAAGCGTGAACGTCTGCTGGCACGCTTCCAGAAAGGCGACATCGAATTGCTGGTGGCCACCGACGTGGCCGCGCGCGGCCTGCACATTCCGGCGGTCTCGCATGTGTTCAACTTCGACTTGCCGCAGGATGCCGAGGACTACGTGCACCGCATTGGCCGTACCGCGCGCCTGGGTGCCGAGGGCGATGCCATCAGTTTTGCCTGCGACCGTTACGCGATGGGCTTGCCGGACATCGAGGCCTACATCGAGCAGAAGATTCCAACCGCCTCCGTCACAGCCGACCTGCTGGTCGTGCCGCCGGCGCGCGTGCGCAGCGGTGAGCCGTTGGTCTTCGATGCCGAGGCGGAAGCCGCTGATGATGCGCGCAACACGGCCGGTGCGCCGCCCGCCAAGGGCAAACCAAAATCGCGGCCAGGATCGCGCTCTGGTGACAAACCTCATGGACGAAGCAAGTCGGCTCGCCATGCTGAAGGCAGGCAGGCCGAAAGCCGATCAACACCCGCGCGTCCGATGTCGGCCACGACACCCGCGAACGCGCACGCCCAGGGTCCGACGAATGCAGGCGACCCTGCAAGAAAGCGCCGCCGCCGCGGTGGTCGCGGGCGCTCCCGTCGCGAGCAATCCGAAGTCATGACCAATGCAAGCGGCAGCGCGGCCGTCACCCACGAAGCACCCAAGCGCGAACGCAAGCCACGTCGCGAACACGCAAGCACCGTTCCGACCGTGAACCCGGCAAGCAATGTTGCGGCTGAACATGCGCCGCCGAAGCCGGGCTTCCTGCGGCGCATTGCGCGATTCTTCACCCGCCGCTGAGAGCGGCGCATTTGCTACAGTCTGGGCTGGCTTCAGGCCGGAATAACCCGAGAATGTTGAGTCGCCTGCAAAACCCCGACTGGTCGCGTGTCGGAACCGAGCGCTGGTCATTGCTGGGCGCGCGCCTGGTCTGCGCGCTCTTGCTGCTGGGCCTGTTGTGGCTGATCGCGCGCATGTTCTGGCTGCTGGTGCCGGCGGGTGAGCAAATGGACAACGTCCCGGCGCGTGCCGCCGTGAGCGCCTCCGGCAATTCACCGCCGTTGTCGATAGCCAAGTGGCACCTGTTCGGTGCAGCCAACGTGCAGGCGCGCAGCAGCCAGAGTGCGGCGGCAACCACCCTGGATCTGACCCTGCGCGGAACCCTGGCCGATGCGGATCCGAAACGCGGCATGGCCGTGATCGCCAATGCGCAGGGCGAAGAGCGCGTGTGGCAGGTGGGCGAGGAAGTCACTGCCGGTGCAACGCTTGATGAGGTTCTGGCCGATCGCGTGGTGTTGCTGCACGGTGGCGTGCGCGAGGAATTGCGCCTGCCGCGCGAGGCCGATGCCGCAAAACCAACTCCCGCCGCGCAGCGCGGTGGTTTTGCACCCCGCAACACGGCGATGGATGCAAAGCCGGGCGCCCTGACGACTTTCGAGCCTCCGCGCATGGCGCAAGGGGCGCTCGACTGGCAGAAGACCATGGAAGCCATTGGCGGCAGTCCCGCGGATGTCGCCCGCAATGTGCGCATCGATCCGGTGTTCAATGACGGGCGTATTTCCGGCGTGCGCGTTTCTTCGGCCAATGGTGATGCCGCCTTGCTCGGCAAGCTCGGCTTGCGCCCCAGCGACATCGTCACCGCAGTCAATGGCGTGCCGGTGGATTCCATGGAGCGCGGCCAGCAGATCCTGCAAAGCCTGAAGAATGCCCAGGACGTGCGCGTCACCGTGACCCGCGACGGTACGCCCGCTGAAATCACCGTGCGCCTGCAGTAAGGCCTTCCGGGCGTATTCCAGAGCAGCAATCGGCGCGCTTTGCTACGCTTGGCCGCCCCGTTCGCGTGGGGTTCCCTGGGTCCGTACGCGTCGCTGCGTGGCTGGCGATGCGCATGGAACCGTAGCGGTGGCAACCTGAGCCAAGAGTCCGAATCGATGAAGCCTGCTTCCCCGTTGCATTTCCTCGTCCTGTGCGCCTGCCTGTTGGCGTCGACCGCATTTGCGCAAGTCTCCAGCGCACCATCGTCAGTTGCCGCCGATGGCCGCCACACCTTGAACCTGAAGGATGCCGATATCCAGGCGCTGATCGCCACGGTATCGGAAATCACCGGCAAGAATTTCATCCTCGGGCCGAACGTGCAGGGCAAGGTCACGGTGATTTCGGCCAAGCCGATGAAGCCGGATGAAATCTACGATGTGTTCCTGTCGGTGCTGCGCGTGCACGGTTATGCCGCCATTACCCAGGGCAGCATGATCAAGATCGTGGCCGAGGCCATGGCCCAGCAGGATGGTTCGGCATCCCTGAACGGCGACCGCGTGCATTCGACCGACGAGCTGATCACCCAGATCGTGCCGGTCAAGCATGTCGCAGCCAACGACCTCATCCAGATCCTGCGTCCGCTGATGCCGCAGGGCGGACAACTGGTTGCGCATGCTTCGTCAAACTCGCTGGTGATCTCCGATCGTGCCGGCAATGTCGCGCGCCTGGTCAGCATCATCCAGCGCATCGACACCGTTTCCGATGCCGAGGTGGAAGTGATTCCGCTGGCACATGCCAATGCGGCCGAGCTGGCGCGCACCCTGACTGCACTGGCCGACGACAAGGCGGCCCAGGTCAATGCGCAGGCGCCTCGCGTGTTTGCCGATACCCGCACCAACTCGGTATTGCTGGCCGGAGCCAAGAATGCGCGCCTCAAGCTGCGCGCCCTGATTGCACACCTGGACACGCCATTGCAGAACGGTGGCGATACCCAGGTTGTGTACCTGCGCAATGCCAGCGCCAAGGATCTGGTGCCGATCCTGCAAGGCGTGGCCGCGACCCTGACCGGCGATGCACCGCCCTCGCCGCCGAAGGACGGCGCATCCGGCGCACCGGGTGGGGCGTCGATCGCCACCATCCAGGCGCATGAGGCGACCAATGCATTGATCATCAGCGCGCCGCCGGCCGTGTTCCGCTCATTGGCCGCAGTGGTGCGCCAGCTCGATGTACGTCGTGCCCAGGTGCTGATCGAGGCCATCATCGCCGAAGTCGGTGATTCAACCGCGAGCGAGATCGGCGTGCAGTGGTTCACCGCCCCGCAGCGCGCGGATGGCAGCCTCGGCCAGGGCATCATCGGCGGCACCAATTTCCCGGGGCCCAACGGCAATTCCGCGCTGACCTCGCTCGCCACCAATCCGCTCGGGCTGTCCGGACTCGGTGGCCTTTCGCTGGGCTACATCGACGGCACCATCAACATCCCGGGCACCGATGTGCCGATCCTGAATCTGGGAGCGCTCGCGCGTGCATTGCGCGGTGATGGCACCACCAACATTCTGTCCACGCCTTCCATCCTCACCCTCGACAACCAGGAAGCCGAAATCAAGATCGCCAAGGAAGTGCCGTTCCTGACCGGCTCCTACACCAACACCGCGAGCAGTGGCCAGAACGGGCAGGTGACCAACCCGTTCCAGACCATCGAGCGCAAGGATGTGGGTTTGGTATTGAAGGTGACTCCGCATATCAACGAAGGCGATGCGGTGCGCATGGAAATCCATCAGGAAGTTTCCTCGCTTGCGCCACCGGTGACTGGCGCCGTGGATCTGGTCACCAACAAGCGCGAGCTGTCCACCAATGTGCTGGTGTCCGACAACTCGCTGCTGGTGCTGGGCGGGTTGAGCGATACCAATGTCAGTGACAACAACAGCAAGGTGCCGGGTCTTGGCAGCATCCCGGTCATCGGCAACCTGTTCCGTTACCGTTCCAACAAGAACGAGCAGCGCGAGCTGATGATCTTCATGCGGCCGAAGATCCTGCGCGACGCGGCCACCGAAGCGGCGGTTTCCAGCGAGAAGTACAACTACATGCGCACCGAGCAGTTGCGCCTGCGTGAGGATTCGGCGCCACTGACGCCGCGCGGCAAGCGCCCGCTGCTGCCGGAAGTGCACGACTTCCTGAGCGATCCGGGCCCTGCCGCGGATGCACCAAAGCAGGATCGGCAATGAACAAATCCGCCGGTGCCGGGGCCAGGCAGGTGAACACGGACCCTCGAGTGCCGCGCGTGCAGGATGCGCAGGAGCGACCGGCCCGGCCGGGCTTCGGCTTCGCCAGGCGCCATGGTGCCGCGCTGACCGCCTGGCACGCAGACTCCGCAGACATTGCCTGCCGCCAGGGTGTGCGTCCGGAAGTGTTGGCGGAACTCAGGCGACACCTCGGCGTTGAACTCAAGCTGACGGCCTACGAGCCGCCTGCGTTCGAGCGCCTGTTGCGCGAGCTTTACGAACAGGGCGATGACGCGCGCTCGATGGTTTCGGACCTGGATGAACACCTCGATCTCAAGGCGCTGGCGGACGACTTGCCGGAACCCGAAGACCTGCTGGAAAGCGATGACGATGCGCCAATCATCCGCCTGATCAATGCACTGCTTACCGAAGCGGTCAAGGAAGGTGCCTCCGATATCCATGTTGAACCCTTCGAGAGTCGACTGGTTGTGCGCTTTCGCATCGACGGTGTATTGCGTGAAGTGCTGGCACCACAGAAGGCCATCGCCAATGCCGTGGTCAGCCGCATCAAGGTGATGGCCAAGCTCGATATTGCCGAGAAGCGCCTGCCGCAGGACGGCCGCATCGGCTTGCGCATTGCCGGGCGTCCGGTCGACGTGCGCGTGTCGACCATTCCGGCCGGTCATGGCGAGCGCGTGGTGCTGCGCTTGCTGGACAAGCAGGCCGGGCGGCTCGACCTCGTGCAGTTGGGCATGGATTCCGACTCGCGCAAGCGCCTCGAAGCGATGATCCAGCGTCCGCACGGCATCCTGCTGGTGACCGGCCCGACCGGGTCCGGCAAGACCACCACGCTGTATGCGGCCCTGCTCAAGCTCAACGATGCCTCGCGCAACATCATGACCGTCGAGGATCCCATCGAGTACTACATCGACGGCATCGGCCAGACCCAGGTCAACACGCGCGTGGACATGACCTTTGCGCGTGGCCTGCGTGCCATCCTGCGCCAGGATCCGGATGTGGTGATGGTCGGCGAAATCCGTGACCTGGATACCGCGGAGACTGCGGTGCAGGCTTCGCTCACCGGTCATCTGGTGCTGTCCACCCTGCATACCAATTCTGCGGTCGGCGCGGTGGCCCGTCTGCGTGACATGGGGGTGGAGCCGTTCCTGCTCTCATCCAGCCTGGTTGGCGTGCTTGCCCAACGCCTGGTGCGTGCGCTCGATGCGGACTTGCGCGAGGCCTACCCGGCAAGCGCGGCGGAATTGGCGGCCTTCAATCAGCCAGCCGATGCCAAGGTCACCCTGTATCGTCCGCGATCCGATCTGGGCAGTCGGCATGCCGGCTACAAGGGGCGCACCGGAATCTATGAGTTGGTGCCGGTTGATGAGCAGATGCGTCGTCTCATCCATGAAGGCGCTGCCGAAGCCGAGCTTGAACGCCACGCACGCCGTTGTGCGCCCAGCATTCTTGAAGATGGCTGGCAGAAATGCGTAGCCGGCATCACCACGACGGAAGAAGTGCTCAGGGTGACGCGCGAGGCTTGATCCGAACACGCTCCGTTGCGCAATTCTTGACGAGCATCGCCATGGCTTGTCATCCCGGAATCGCGAAGCGATATCCGGGATCCAGCGCCTTCGCTCATCAGAGACACGCAAAAAGCCGCCGACTGACAGGCCAATCAACCGGAAGCCCGGTCAGCAACCAGGTTCGACGTGACTCAGGGGTGCTTGCCGAAGGCGCCGAGCAGGCCGGAACCGGCCTTCAGCAAGTCACCGAGGTCTAGATCACCATCGCCGTCGCTGTCGAGCACGCCACTGAGCAGGCCACCGACTCCGCCCTGCTGGATGCGCTGGTTTTCCTGGCCGAGCACACTGCCCAGGCTGCGCGCATCGAGGCCCTTCTCGCGTGACATGTTGCCGAGCACCGACATCACCAGCGGCGCCAGCATGGCCAGCAATTGCGCCGCGCCGGCTCCGCCGAGGCCGCTGCTCTGGCCGAGTCCCTGCGCCGCGCGATCACGACGAGCGCCAAAAATGTGGCCAAGGATGGCACCGCCAACGCCTGCGTTGCTGCTGGAACCACCCCCGCCCAGTACGGAACCGATCAGTCCGCCCAGATCACCGCCGGTATTTCCGCCACCAGAACCGCCGCCCAGAACGGAACCGAGCAAACCGCCGATATCCACGCCACTGTGGTCGCGCTCCAGGGCGGCATGCAGTGCTCCGGCTCCCTGGGGCGAAGCCGAGTTGCGTGCGAGACCGCCCAGCAGCAGCGGCAGGGCTTGTTGTACGGCCTGGCCCGCCTGGTCCGGACTCACGCCCAGTTGCCTTGCGATGGCATCGATGTGGGAAGAATCCAGTTGCGCCAGTACGCTGGAGGTCAGGTCAGTCATGATGGATCTCTACCGTTGGAGGGGGGATTGCCACGCTATCACCTTGTGCGCCCCCGGCTCCATGTTCCGCATGTGGATTCGGTCAAACATCGTGACGGGCAGGCCAAATGGGCGAGCTGGGGAGTAGCCTCAACAGGCGTCAAGCAGACGGTTGAAAAACTTCCTGCGTTGCCGTTGTTGGGTCGGAAGCAGAGCCTGAACGCCCATTTGCATCACGCAAATTGCGCTTCCTTGCCTGCTTTTGACTTGCATTGGCTGCATCGCCAATGTTTTTCAGCAGCCTGCCGTGGATACGTAGACGGGAGATCCCGGATGGAAGCAATCAATATCCAGTTTTCAGTCCTGCAGGAGCGATATCGCAACACCATGCCGGAGAAGCGCGTGGTGCTGGAACACGCCTGGGAGCTGATGTGCAGCGACCTGAAAAATCCCGCGGGGTTGAAGGAGTTGTTTCCCCTGGTGCATCGGCTGGCCGGCTCGGCCAGCAGCTACGGCTTTGAACACTTGGGCGACGCGGCCCTGCGCGTGCATGACATCCTTGATCGGCACCGCGTGCGCGGCGGGCAACTTGAACCTGCCGATGTTGCGGCGCTCGTGCACGAACTGAAACCGCAAATGGAACAGTTGATCCAGGCATTGGCGCTGGAAACGGATCGATAGGAATTTTTCGATCCGGCCATTCCGCATCGGGTGGCCATGCCGAAGTCGCGACGCTATGCTTTGCGCTTTCCACGCGAAGCCTCATCCCATGCCCACGCTCAACCGCATTTCCCTGATCGGTGCGCCCACCGACATTGGTGCTGGCCATCGCGGCGCATCCATGGGTCCCGAGGCCTTGCGAGTTGCCGGCATTGGTGAAGCGTTGCAGGGACGCGGATTCGACGTGATGGATCTCGGCAACCTGAATGGGCCGATGAATCCCTGGACTTCGCCGGTGGATGGCTATCGACACCTTGCCGAGGTGGTGGCTTGGAACCGCCTGGTGATGGATGCCGTTGCGTCCGAGTTGGGCAAGGATCGCCTGCCGATCCTGCTCGGTGGCGATCACTGCCTGGCGATCGGATCCATCACGGCGGTGGCGCGGCATTGTCGCGAGCGCAATCGCAAGCTGCTGGTCTTGTGGCTTGATGCGCACGCGGATTTCAACACCAGCGCGGTAACGCCCTCCGGCAACATCCACGGCATGCCCATGGCCTGCCTGTGTGGACTGGGCCCCCACGAATTGACCGGCCTGGGTGGAAGCGCGCCGGCGATGAGTCCGGATCGAATCCGCCAGGTGGGCATACGCTCGGTCGATCTGGGCGAGAAGCGCCTGGTCAGGGATGCCGGACTAGACATTTACGACATGCGCTACATCGACGAGATCGGCATGAAACGGGTCATGGAGGAGGCGCTTGCGGACATCGACGACGACACCCACGTGCACGTCAGTTTCGATGTGGATTTCCTCGATCCGGACATCGCGCCCGGGGTCGGTACCACCATTCCCGGCGGACCGAACTACCGTGAAGCGCAGTTGTGCATGGAGATGATTGCCGATCGCGGCAATCTCGGCTCGCTGGACATCATGGAACTGAATCCGGCATTCGACGACCACAACCGGACTGCCGTGCTGGCGGTGGATCTCGTTGAAAGCCTGTTCGGCAAGAGCACCTTGATGCGCGATTGATGCAGACCTCGCGGCGGCGCGTGATCAATTTTGACAATTCGCGCCAACTTGCCGACCGCGCAAGCCCAGGTTTCCGGGTCGGATCAAGCAGAAACAAGCCTTGAACCTCGGCCGCAGCATGGCACGCCGATTGCTTGAGTTCTGCAAGCTTGTCCTGAGCGGACGCTTTGACCGTGAGTCCCGGCCTGACTGGTTGGTGCCTGCCGCATTGCCGGATTGATTGCAGCGGCGTGCCAATCGTGGGGCTTGCGCTGGCAGGCACCTCTTGTCCGGAACAAGCAACAGGAGGCTCGCAGCCGGATGTCCGAGTTCCAAAGGAATCGCAGCATGCACGCGGGTGACGCGTCACTGGTAACCGGTCTGGTGGCTGAACGCCGCCCCGTTCGCACCGGTATCCGTGTTGTATTCGCGCTGGCGGTGATGGCTCTGGCCATCGCGGGATTTGCCGCGCATTGGATTCCCCTGCACCTGCTTGCATCCCTGCTGCTGGTGACGTGCGCGGTCAGCTGGATCCTTTGGCGGCGCAGCCACATGGGTCCGCGCATTGCCGTCTCGGGTTTGTCCCAAGCCATCGATCCGGGCATCAGCCCTACCCGGATGGGTGATGAAACCCTGTTTGCCTCCTTGCCGGTCGCTGCCGTGCTGGTCGATGCCGTCAACGGCATCATCCTCGACGCGAATCCTGCGGCGCTAAGGCTCTATGGATGTTCAA
Source organism: Gammaproteobacteria bacterium (assembly GCA_004295005.1). Classification (GTDB taxonomy): domain Bacteria; phylum Pseudomonadota; class Gammaproteobacteria; order Xanthomonadales; family Rhodanobacteraceae; genus Dokdonella. The sequence continues at coordinate 19,435 of SHNG01000180.1, read as the reverse complement.
TCGATGCCTTGCGCGGCAGCCCGTTGACTGCCCTCGAAGCGGGTACGGGAGGTGGCGCCAACCCCGGTTCCGATGGGGGCCTGGCAACGCACAAGCGGGCAGATGGCAGCACGTTCTCGGTTGAGCTGGCGATACGACCCTTCGAGCACGGCGGTCGGGCCGTTCAGTTTGTCGCGATCCGCGACCTGACTGGCGAACGCGCGCTGGCCAGCGCACTGGAACTGAGCGAACGACGTTATGCACAACTGGTCCAGCTCAGCCTGGGCATGGTTTTCGAGCATGACCTGGATGGGCGCCTGGGCAAGGTCAATGCCGCGTTCGCCTGCGCCCTGGGTTACCCGGAATCCGAGCTGATCGGGCGCAACCTGGGTGAATTCGTCGTTACCCGCCAACGTGACGCCTTCCATCGTTACCTGCTGGAAGTCAATCGCAATGGAAGCAGTTCGGGGCTCGTGAATGTCGTTGATTCGGCCGGGAGCGAAAGACTGTGGGAGTTTCGCCATCGCCTGAGCTCTGGCGCCGACGGCAATGCACAGGTGATCTGCTCGGCAATCGACGTCAGCGAGCGCAGACACAACGAGCGGCGCCTGAACGAAACCACGCGCCGGGATACGCTGACGGGTTGCTACAACCGGCGCCAGCTCGAGTACGTGCAGGCCGAGGCCGGAAGTTCCGCGCGCTGGGCCTGCGTGGTTGTCGATGTCGATTCGCTCAAGCGCACCAACGACACCTACGGACACACGGCAGGAGACCAGGCGATACTCCGGCTCGCACGCTTTCTTGAGCGCATCGTGCACGAGCACGATGTGATCGTGCGTTTGGGCGGTGATGAATTCGCCATTCTCATGCCTGAGCATGACCGGCAAGCGCTGGACGCCTACGTCTCACGCCTGCAGGCGGCACAGGCCACCCAGGAAACAACGCCGTTCTCCTTCGGTTTTGCCTTGCGCAAGGACAACGAGGATATGGAACACACCATCCAGCGCGCCGATCACCAGATGATCGAGCGGCGCCTCATCGAGCGCATCAGCATCCGTCTGGATTCACCAGGATCGCCACGCCAGGTCGAAATCCATCAGCCGGTCTTGCCGTTGCACCCTGGGCCGGGTGCGGATGTCATCGACATCAAGCGTGCCGCCGAACAGTCCTAGGAGCCTGCGCGGCAGAAGCCATCCGGCTGCAACGCCGCTGCCATCGATTGATTGGATCAATCGTCAGGCTTGCATAGTGCCCGCTATGCGCATCCTCCGATTGATCCACTGAATCGCGTACGCGCCCTTCCGCTTTGAATTCATTCTGCCGCGCAGGCTCCTGGCCCTGAATCGGCGCGACATTTATTCGAATCCGTGTGCAAAGATCAAGTCGCTGTTCAAGCTGAGGCAACCGGGCGTGTTGGCGGCAATTCGGGTGTTGAGCAGGTTGATGTGGGTCGGATGGAATTCCAGGACATTCTGGCCACAGGCACCGTTGTTGTAGAGGTTGCAATAGCTCATCAGGGTTCCCTGCGGAGCGCCCGGCCCGGAAACCGGGCAACTTGTGGCCCCCGCGTAGCAGCCGTTGCCGAGATTCGAGCACTGGTCGATGGTGTTGGTGGCGACCGGATAATTGCCGGTGGTGGCGTCCGAGCAATGCGTGTGCGCAGCGCCAAAATTGTGGCCAAGCTCATGCGCAACCAGCGAAGCGCTGAGGGCAACGCCGATGCCCGAGTTGGTGAATATCTGGTTGATGCTGTAGCTGCCGAAGCTGCCTGATGTCAGGCAGTAGGCATTGACCCAGGCTATGCCGGCGGCTGAATTTCCACTGGTGGAATTGCCGGACAGCAGCATCGCGAAATCGCGGCTCACGTTGCCCGCGCCGCCCGTGTAGTTGGCTTGCCAGTAGTTGCCGAATTCGACCAGGGTGGTCTGGTCTGCTGGAAACGTGGTGTTGTTGTAGGGATCCGAAGCGGTGCGCAGGAAGGTGGTGCCCTGCTGCAGCTGGACGTTGACGTCGCGTTCGTAGCCGATGTTCATCTGGGTGAACAGGCTGGCGATCCAGGTGGTGGCCTGGCTGGTATTGCCGGCGAAGCGCTCGCTCATGAAATTGGTGTCGGTGTCCACCGCGACGGTCGCAAAGCGCAATGCGCCCGTCGGAGCCGTGGCGCCGGCGAGGTGGGCCAGCGGCATCGGCTGGGCCTCGGGGTTGTCCAGGGAATCATCGTTGGCCACGAACCTGGGGGTGACCCCATCGGGCAATATGTCGCGCGGATTGAGCGCGCTGAATCGCCAGAGATTGCCCTGCCTTTGCGCATGCACGACGAAGGATCCGCTGGTGCCCGAGCCGGCACCCTGTGGAGCCGAGGTGAACGTGGGATCGAGCGTCAGTGCCACGCGGACCAGGCCATCATCGCTATAGCCAAGCAGTTGAGTGTCCGTGCTGCGCGGCACTTCTTGCTGGCCTGCGTCGTCGATGACGAAAATGCGCGCGCCTGGTGCGTAGACCTCGATGCGCTTGAAGCGGATCCTGGTGAGCACGCCCGGACCCGCCGGAAACGCAGCCACAGCCATGTCCTCGCCAATCGGCAAGGCAGCCATGCGGGCCAAGGTGGCGCGCTCAAGCGCTACCGAACCCGGCTCCGCGAAGGCGTGGGCTGCGCATATCAGAAGAAACAGCGTGATCAGTGCGCGCATGAGCGGCGTCCTCGTTCAAGGTTTCGCGCACATGATCCCGTGATTGCTCTAGGGCATCAGCGGCCCAGCGCACGAAACGGCAGAACAAGTGTGCGCCTGCGCACCGCCCAGGCGCAACGACCAGACGCTCGCAGGCGCAAGGCCCGCGACCGCGCATGTCGGCCATGCGCGGTCGATGCGGATCAGGGCGGGTCGGGTGTCTCGAAACCGTCGGCAAATATCAAATCGGGTCCGACGATGGTGAAATTGCCCGGATTGAGTGCAAAAAAGATATTGTTCGAGCAGCGCACGCGCACGCGCGCGGTCGTCGATTGCATGTTGGGCACGTTGACCACGGCGCTGCCGTTGTTGGGGACACCCACGGCCAGCACGGCGGTGCTGCTGCCGAATCCACCGCCGGTGTAGATGTCGATATCGACATTGGGACAGGAGACGGGCGCGAGATCGGTGCCGGCAACGTTCCAATTCACGGTTTGGGTTGCATTGATCGAGGCATCCCAGGTGGCACCCGTCGCGGGTGCAGTCACCGCGAAGGGACCGGCAGCCGAACTCACCTGCAAGGCAATGTCCTGGCTTGCGGATGTGCCGCCACCGACGACGTTGTCGAAAACGGTCAGACGGAAATTGAGCGCGCGCGTGGTGGTCGGCAGGATCTCGCCAATGGTGCTGCCACCGTTCAGCAGATTGTTGAGATTGGGCACGGTGCGGATGCCGGTGGAAGTCGGGTTGAACGAACGGATGATCGGGCCGTTGCCCGGATCGACGTTGATGTTGACCGTCTGTGCGCCCAGGTTGTACTGCTCCCAGCCGTAGCGCAGCTGCGCGCCCACGGCGGTACTTGAAGCAAGGCCACTCAGGACGAAAGGCGTCGAAGCCGGAATCGTGAAGCCGCCCGTGAGCGGGGCCACTAGCGGGGCGTCATTGTTGGTCTCCGTGGCTGCGCAGGAACCACCGGATCCGTCGGTGAACTGGTCGATTTCATCCAGGCTCTTGGCGTGGAAATAGGGATCCGAATGCGGTTGCAGGTTCGGCGAACACACTCCGGCATAGCCCATGATGGTCGAGCCGCTGCCCGGCTCATACGCGGCCGACGGCTCACGATTGCCGCCGCAACTGTTGTTGAAGGTGTGGTTGCCACCAAATTGGTGGCCCACTTCGTGGGCGACGAAATCGATGTAGAAGGTGTCACTGACCAGCTCGGCCGGATTGCTCAAACCGGTCGTGCCACGTCCCTTGCCGCTGCCGCACACAACGCCCAGGCCAGCCACGCCGCCGCTGCCGGTGGTGAACACATGGCCGATGTCGTAGTTGGCGCTGCCGATCACCGCATTGAGATTGGGCGTGTTCTGGTTGAGTGCGCCACCACCGTTGGAATAGGGATCGGTCAGCGCGTCCGGATAGATGATGAGGTCATTGTTCGGCACCAGGCTCATGTGGATCGAAAGATCGTTCTCGTAGACCTCGTTGACCCGGTTCACCGCAGCGACCACCGCCGCGAGGCCAAGCGCCACCGTGGGAGGATTGGCTCCGGAAATCGCCGCCACGTAGTTGTGGTTGGCGGCAAACGCGGCCCGGTAGTTGCGCTTGATGGTGCCGGTGGTGGTTGCCGGTGCATGGGGCCTGGGAATGACCGGGTCCAGGCTGGTCGAGGTCCCACAAACCAGCGCGGGCGCGTGCGAGGCCACGTCTTCGCGGCTGAAGCTCACATACTCGCGGCCTTCACCAAAATGGACCGGACGCACCAGCCAAGTGCTCGAATCTTCGAACACCATGGCATTGAGGCCCAGCGGCGAGATGTCGATGCGGGCGTGGCGACCGATGGCATCGCTGGCCACGTAACTGCGGATCTGCGGGTAGCGGGCAGCCAGTTCCGCAGGCATCACGCCCGAATCCGACAACACGAACTCGGCAAACCCGCCGTTCGGCATGGGCAGCGACAGGCTCTTGCCGATGCCGCCTTGCAGGTCATTGCGCAGGGCAGTGAGATCAAGATCCAAAGAGCGATAGTGATCGGGAATCTGGCTGACGCCGGTCAAGGCACGGCCTGGCGCGTCTTGCCAATAGCCGGACTGGGCGGCAATGGCGATGACGGGCACCAGCCCGCAAATCAATACTGCGAATGTCGCGCCAAGACGCGCGCAGATACGCGACTGGAAATCGTTCATGCAACTATCCTCTGGAGTTCCCCGTAACGATCGCGCTTCGCGTGGGTTGGAAACGCAAGCCGCCGATGGTCGCATGGTCGAGCAGTTGGCGCATGGGTCTGCAGGGGGATAGGCTGGCCGTTCGCAGCCGGTCCGTGCCTTTGGCAGGCTGCAACAAGAAAAAGGGCCTTGACGGATCAAGGCCCTGGATTGCGCAAGGGTCAAACCCGATCAGCGATAGCGCGGCGGTGGGTCAGACACAAATCTGTTCGGAAATGGATCGGGCTGGTAGCGAGCAATCGGTGTACGCACGATGATGCCGCGCGCCACCAGATTGCGATAGCTGTCGTACCAGATCGCCAGCGACTCGGCCGGGCGGGAACTGGCGCGCTGGAACTGCGTGGTGCCGACTTGCGACCACTCGCGATCGCCGTGACCCGTGCCCAGACGCTGTGCCATCGACTTGCTGCGGCTTGACTCGCTTTCCAGGGCGTCGGCAGAGGGCGCGGGTGGAGGCGCGGACGCTAGCGCTGGTGATTCGGCGGGTGCTGCGGGTGCGGCTTCGCGTGCCATGCTGTCCGCTGCGCCTTGCTCCTGCTTGGCCCACGGGCGTGGCGCAGGGTTGATGACCTGCGGCGGTTGCGGACGACGCCAGGTGCGCTCGGTGAATACGGCGACGCCGATCACGCCGACATTGTCCGGACGTCCGGTGCGTGCCGCGTAGCTGTTCGGCAGCGAAGTGAAATTGAACTGGGCGACTTCATCCAGATTCTTGCGCCAGCCGTTGATCTCGGTCGACTCCCAGGCATCCAGCACATAACCGCTTTGCTGGGTGCCTGCGGTTTCACCGCTGACCGCGTTGACACCATCCACGGACAGCACGGCCAGCACCCGTGCGCCGGTGCGGTTGGTCAGGCGCACGGCATAGCGGTGGCCGGGTGCTCCGGCGACATACAGCCTGCCGTCCTGCATGTAAGAGGTGAGGGTTTCGCCGGTATCGCGGTCGACCACGGCCATATCCAGCAAATTTCCGGCGTGAGCCGGGAGGGAAAGGGCAAGAGCCAGCAGGGCAGAGCAAAGCAGGGCACGCATTGAACACCTCCGGTTTGGTTGCGCAGTGGATTCAACGCAGCCGATACCGGTTCGGGGTTTGGTCGCCGCATGGCGAGCTGCGGCTGGCAGGGCCGGATTCGTTAGACTAGGCGTTTTCGTCGCTCCAACTTTTCCATGGCCGCCAAAATCCGCACCCTGACCGGCATCACCACCAGCGGCACTCCGCATCTGGGCAACTATGTCGGAGCCATCCGGCCGGCAATCGCCGAAAGTCGGCGCGATGACGTGGAGTCGTTCTATTTCCTGGCCGACTATCACGCCCTGGTCAAATGCGAAGACCCGGCGCGGGTGGCCCGTTCGCGCCTGGAAATCGCGGCAACCTGGCTGGCCCTGGGTCTGGATACCGAGCGTGCGTTCTTCTATCGGCAGTCGGACATTCCCGAGATTCCCGAGCTGACCTGGCTGTTGACCTGTGTCACCGCCAAGGGCCTGCTCAACCGCGCGCATGCCTACAAGGCGGCCGTCGATCGCAATGTCGCCGAGAACGAGGATGCCGATGCCGGGATCACGGCTGGCCTTTTCATGTATCCGGTGCTGATGGCCGCCGACATCCTGGTGTTCAACGCACACCGCGTGCCGGTGGGCAGGGATCAGATCCAGCACATCGAGATGGCGCGCGACATCGGCCAGCGCTTCAATCATCTGTATGGCGATGCCTTTCGTCGCGTGACGAAAAGCGCCAGTGATCCGTTCGTATTGCCCGAGGTGGTGATCGAGGAGAACGTGGCGACCTTGCCGGGGCTGGATGGACGCAAGATGTCCAAGAGCTACGACAACACCATTCCCTTGTGGCTGCCGGCACCGCAACTGAAGAAGGCGCTGCTCGGCATCGTTACCGATTCGCGTGCGCCGGGTGAGCCCAAGGACACCGAAGGCTCCAACCTCTTTGCCATCTACCAGGCGTTTGCGAACGCTGATGAATCCGCCGCCATGCGCGAAGCCTTTGCCAATGGCATCGGCTGGGGTGAAGCCAAGCAACGCCTGTTCGAGCGCATCGATGCGGAGCTGGCCGAACCGCGTGAGCGTTACGACGCACTGATGGCACGGCCGGACGAGATCGAGGATCGCCTTGAGGCCGGTGCGCGCAAGGCACGCGAGCGCAGCGCGCCGTTTCTGGCTGCCTTGCGGGAGTCGGTGGGTCTTTCATCGCGTGTCATCGCGGCAAAAGGAAACGCGCCGAAATCAAAGACTGTCGCTGCCGCTCCCCAGTGGAAGCGCTATCGCGAGAAGGATTCACGTTTCTATTTCAAGCTGGAATCCGCAGATGGCGCCGTGCTGCTGCAAAGCAGCGGATACGAGCAACCCGAGGATTCGGGCAAGGCCATTGCCGCGCTGATGGATTTGGCCAGCCGCCCGGATACGGGCAGCGCCACCGACTGGACCCTTCAGGGCCAGGTGACCGTGCAGGGTGCAACAGAGGACATCCGCCCGGCATTGGCCATGCTTGCCGCCATCGAAGCAGAGAAGCGTGCGGCGAAGTCCTCGGGCAGTTGAGCCACGCGCTTCAACCCCGTGCTTTTTCGCAATTCACTGTCGTAATTCTTGTAGGTCGGGTTTCAACCCGACCCATTTGGCTCGATGGGGTTTGCGTGTCGGGCTGAAGCCCGACATACAGGAGCGGGAGGCGGCGTGTCGGGCTGAAGTCCGACCTACACCGGTCCGAATCGTGATTGTGTAAATAGGCATGCGTGCGCCGTCTCGGCGTTGTCGTTGGTCGAGTTTCAACCCGACGTTTCTGGCAAGGTGCAGGCGGCGTGTCGGACTGAAGTCCGACCTACAGGAGCGGGAGGCGGCGTGTCGGGCTGAAGCCCGACCTACACCGGTCCGAATCGCGATTGTGCAAATAGTCCTGCGTGCGCCGTCTCGGCGCTGTCGCTGGTCGGGTTTCAAGCCGACGCTTTTTCCGAGGCCAAGATCGTGATCGAAGTCTCGTCCCGGCCGTGAACCTGATCCTCGCTGAGCGTCGCAGGTGGCGTATCGTGGTAAGGCTTGCGACGGTGACTCCCGGCGCAGCCGGTTTCCTCCCGATCAGGATGCAGGGCATGAACTTCAGCGCAGGTGCCAGAATGCAGTCTCCGGTTCTGCAACTCGTTGTCGCGCTGGTGTTGCTTGTCATGTGCCATGGCACGGCAAAGGCGACCACGACCGGCCAACTCCCCGCTTGGGTGTGCGAGGTTCCCGATGCCATCTTCATTGACGGATTCCAGCCCGCCACGGCGCGGGTGAGCCTGCCCTCCAATGGATCGGGTGGTGCCATCGGCGACATCTCGCGCACGGTGAACGTGCCAGGCTACGGATCACACACCGTCTATCTCCATGTGCCGCCCTCTTACTCGCCTTCGCGACCGATGCCGCTGGTATTGGCGTTGCATGGCCAGGCCGGCAGCCCGGCGCTGGCCAACAGCGAAGCGCTGCGCGCGCGCAATACCTGGGCCGGCATTGCCGATGCCGAAGGGTTCATCGTGATCGCGCCGATAGGTACCGAAAGCACGGGAAGCTGGATCGTTCCGCCACCCAATCCCAGTGACTACAACCTGTTTTCGGCCGCCATGGCCGACGCGGAAGCGGCCTACAACATCGATCGCTCGCGTCGCGTCGGTTGGGGATATTCCGCCGGTGGCCATGTGCTGCACGACATCATGTACAACGATTTCGGTGCTCCGATTTCCATTGACGACTTCGCTGCCTATGCCGTCAGTGCAGGGATTTTGCAGGGCTTGGCCTGTTCCAGCCCGAGTGCGTGCAGCGCGTTGCTCGGTACCGCCTCGCGCCATATTCCGCTGGATATCCACATCGGCAACAGCGACCCGCTGGTCTCGTACGCCCAGCAGGACCGCGATGCATTCATCGCCAATGGCTGGGTGCTGGGAGATGATTTCTGGTTCAGTCCGTTTGTCGGTGGGCACAACTACACGGCAGCGCACCTGGATCTCATGTGGCATCGCCTGTGTCCGTTTCAGGCGTTGCCTTGATGTAGCGGGGCGCGGGACGCGGGACGCGGGGCGCGGGGCGCGGGGCGCGGGACGCGGGATTCGGGATTCGGGATTCGGGATTCGGGATTCGGAATTCGGGACGCGGGATTCGGGACGCGGGATTCGGGACGCGGGACGCGGGGCGCGGGACGGGGGACGGGGGATTCGGGAATAGGGGATAGGGGATAGGGAATAGGGAATAGGGATCTTCTTTTCACCCTCTCCCGCTGGCGGGAGAGGGCCGGGGTGAGGGTGGTGCATCACGCAAGTGCAAAGCTTCGAGCAAGCCCAGGTTCCACCCTCACCCGCGCCTTGGGCGCGACCTCTCCCGCCAGCGGGAGAGGTGAAAAGCACCTATTCTCGATTCCCGATTCCCCCTTCCCGATTTCCGCCTTTTTTTACCGCGACCATGAACTCTCCCTCTCCCGCTGGCGGGAGAGGGCAGGGTGAGGGTGGTGCATCACGCAAGGGCAAAGCTTCGAGCAAGCCCAGGTTCCACCCTCACCCGCGCCTTGGGCGCGACCTCTCCCGCCAGCGGGAGAGGTGAAAAAAATTTCGCGCTCCGGGTCCCGCGTCCCGAATCCCGCGTCCCGAATCCCGCGTCCAAAACCCCGCGCAACGCTCACGCCGCCAATGGCTGAGCTTGTTCAAGACCATCGAAATAATCGCGGGTCATGCGCAGTTGCGTCTGAGCACACTCGGTGGCATTGACCACGTGACGGAAAGCGGCATTTTCCGGGCGATCCTTCGCATACCAGCCCAGGTGCTTGCGGGCGATGCGTACGCCGGGCAGCTCACCGTAGAACGCGTAGAGGTCTTCAAGGTGACCGAGCAGGATGTCGCGCACCTCGCCGGGTGAGGGCTCGGCGAGTCGCTCGCCGGTTGCAAGATAATGTGCGATCTCGCGGAAGATCCAGGGACGGCCCTGCGCGGCGCGACCGATCATCACCGCATCGGCGCCTGTAATGTCCAGCACTTCGCGCGCCTTCTGCGGGCTGTCGATGTCGCCGTTGGCCATCAGGGGAATGCGGATCGCCTGACGGATGGCGGCAATGGTTTCGTATTCCGCCTCACCCTGATAGAGATCGGCGCGGGTGCGTCCGTGCACGGCCAGTGCGGCAATGCCGGCGTCCTCGGCAATGCGTGCAATGCGCACGCCGTTGCGGTTGTCGCGGTTCCAGCCGGTGCGGATCTTGAGAGTGACGGGCACCTCGACTGCGCGCACCACCGCTGCGCAGATGCGTGCCACCAGTTCCTCGTTCTGCAGGAGTGCGGAGCCGGAGTAGACGTTGCAGACCTTCTTGGCCGGGCAACCCATGTTGATGTCGATGATCTGTGCGCCGTTATCGACGTTGTAGCGTGCTGCCTCGGCGAGCATGACCGGGTCGTAGCCTGCGATCTGCACGCTGACCGGATCCGGCTCACCGGCGTGGTCGCCTCGGCGCAGCGACTTGCGTGTGTGCCACAGGCGCGGGTCGGCCGTGGTCATTTCGGAGACGGCAAGGCCCGCTCCCAGCTTCTTGCACAGTTGGCGGAAGGGCTTGTCGGTGACTCCGGCCATGGGGGCGAGAATCACGGGTGGATCAATGCGGTGTTTGCCGATCAACATGGCGCGCATTGTAGCCGGCCTGCCCGAACCCGGCTGGTGGGTCATCCGCGGCAAGGCGCGCGGGTTAGAATCCGCAGTACTCAGCCACAAGCCCAGATTTCTTGATTTCCGATATTCGCCCCAGCTTCCGTGTGTCTGTCCAACGGCTCCCGCAAGAGGAGGGCTGATGGGCCTGCTTGATTTCCTCATCGGAGTATTCACGGAGAACGGCTACCTTGCCGTCTTCACCATCCTGCTGATCTGCGGCTTTGGCGTGCCGATTCCCGAGGACATCAGCCTGGTCGCCGGTGGCGTGATTGCAGGGCTCGGCTACGCCAACGTGCACGTGATGTGCGCGGTCGGTATCACCGGTGTGCTGGCTGGCGATTCCCTCATGTTCATGGTGGGGCGGATTTTCGGCGAACGCGCCTTGCGTCTGCGCTGGGTCGCCTATCTGCTGACTCCGAGGCGATATGCACAGGTCCAGGCCAAGTTCCAGCGCTATGGCAACCGCCTGATGTTCGTTGCCCGCTTCCTGCCGGGATTGCGTTCGCCCATTTATCTGACCGCCGGCATGACCCGCCGCGTTTCATTCTGGCGATTCTTCCTGCTGGATGGATTTGCCGCGCTGATCAGCGTGCCTTTCTGGGTCTACCTCGGTCACTACGGCGCACTGCATCGGGACTGGCTGTTGACCTGGCTTGATCGCGGCAAGCTTGTGGCCATCCTGGTGGCCCTGGCCATTCTGGCCCTGGGCGGTTTCTGGTTGTGGCGACGCGCGGCGCGTCGTCGAGCGCTGCTGAACTTGCGGCAAATTCGCCGCCAACGCGGGAATTGAACGCCTCGCAGCCGATGAGCCGCAGCGCTTTGGAGCGCAGCCGTCCGGTCCGCAAATCGAATCAACAGACATCCGCAAAGCGGGCCTTTACTTCGGCCAGGGTCGGCACCGCCAGCGCGGCACCCACGCGTTCGGTACTCAGTGCCGCAACGCGATTGGCGTGACGTACAGCCTGCTGGAAAGCCTGTTCCGGTGATTGTGCGAGGCGGGCCACCAGCGCGCCGTTGAAGGCATCGCCGGCACCCGTGGTGTCCACGCTCGTGACCCGCTCCGCCTGCACGCGATAGAAGTCGCATCCGTCACCCCGACGCGTGGCGGAATCGTGCGAAACAAAACAACCGTGTGCACCGAGTGTGATCACCACCGTGGGCACGCCCAACCTGCGGCAAAGGGCGTGCAGGGTTTCATCGGCGCAGTCGGCAATGCAATCCACGGCCATGTGTTCGCCCAGAATGCTTGCCAGCAACATGGAGAATTCGGTTTCGTTGGGCGTGATCACGTTGCACAGGGCAAGCAGTCCCGAATCGAGTCCTGCATGCATCGGCGCCGGGTTGAGTACGCACAACAGGCCATGTCGATTGCCCGATGCCAGGGCGGCCCGCACGGCATCCAGGTTGTTTTCCAGTTGCACAAGCAGCACGCGCGCCGCAGCGAAGGCGCTTTCGTGTTCTGCAATGAACGCCGTGCTCATCTGCTCATTGGCGGCCAGGTTGACCATGATCTGGTTGGCGCCCTCGGCATTGACGATGATGCCTGCCGAAGCCGTGGCCACATCCTCCAGAACCTGCCATACGCAATCCAAGCCTTCCATTGCCGCATATTCGCGCGCCGTGCGACCCAGGCCATCGTTGCCAATGGCCCCCAGATAAAGCACATCGCCGCACTGGCGGAAACAGGCAACGGCCTGGTTGAAGCCCTTGCCGCCAGGACCGGTGCTGAAACCAAGTGCGCGGCGTGTTTCGCCAGGCTGTGGAAAACGGTCGCTGGACCACACATGGTCCTGCACATAACTGCCGAGCACGATGGCGAGGTGTGCGTGCCCGCTTCGATCCCGGGAAGAATTCATGTTGGCAATCCTTGCACAGCGATGGTCGGCCGGTTGCTGGCAGGGGGAGCCGCGGCATGATCCTGTCGATCATTTGGCGCTTGCTCGCTGCGGCGGGCGATGATCAGCCAGTTCTCGAAGGGCAGGCGACCGCTCAGCGATTCGAAGCGGGCCTGCACGCCATGGCGGGCAAATCGCTGTTCCAGTTCCTCACGCACGGGATACGCCTTTGGGCCGACATTCATCCAACGTGCCATGCGCGCCAACCAGTCCACGAAGCGCGTGAAACGCAGCCGCCATCCGGGACGGGCAAGACCCGAGCGCATGATCAGGACGGCACCCGGATCCAGACAGGCAAGCGCCGATTCAAGCAGCGCGTCCTGGGCGGAAGGTTCGAGAAACTGCACGATATCAAGCAAGGCAACACTGCCCCTGTGCTGCGGAAATTCGCGGCTCAAGTCCACTTCGCTGAATTGCGTTGACTTGAGTCCGGCCCGGCTTGCAGCGGCCGTGGCGGAGCGGATCTTGCCGCTGTCGATATCGACCCCCGAATAGGCTGCGCTGAAACCATTGCCTCGCAGCACATGGGCCAGCAGGCCAATGCCGCAACCGACATCCAGCAGCGGACGATGGGTATCGGTCAGTGCCTCGGCAACCACTCGATACAGCGGATCGGTGGCAAATTTGCTGCGCGCGTAATAGTAGTGGGTCCGATGTGGCAGGTAGTGGCGGGCGATCTGGACGGGCTGGAATTCCATCGGAAGAGTTTAGCCGATGCACGTGGGCCGCAATCCGCCGCTGTGGGCGGGATGATTCCTCGCTGCGCAGGCTAAAGCGCCGCTCCGGATCCTTGCATGCCAAGGACGGTTGTTTTTTCCTTCTCCTGCACGGCGTTCGCATGTGCCGAGGGTGGATGAGGGGCTTTGGCTTGCCCTCATCGTGAATGCCCCCATCGGCCCTGCGGGCAGCTTCCCCCGCAGGCAGGGGAAGCGCAATAGTGGAATCTTCCTTGCCCTTGGCAAGGTCACCGGATCAGACGGTCAGCGGGTTTGGCTTCTCCGGATCGAGCTTCCATTGCTTGATCGCGCGGGCGACGTCTTCCGGATTCATCTTGCCCTCGGCGGCGAGTGCGGCAATCGCGGCATGCGCGATCCAGTAACGATCAACCTCGAAGAATCCGCGCAACTGCGCACGCGAATCGCTGCGGCCGTAACCATCGGTGCCCAGCGCAATGAACGGACGTCCATTCGGAATGAATGCGCGGATCTGGTCGGCATAGGCGCGCACATAGTCGGTAGCCGCCACCACCGGGCCGGGATGGTTTTCCAGGCACTCGGCAACCCAGCTCTGGCGCGGCTTCCTTGCCATCGGATGCAGGCGGTTCCAGCGCTCCGCATCGAATCCGTCACGACGCAATTCATTGAAGCCGGGACACGACCAGATGCTGCTGGCAACGCCAAACTCGGCTTCCAGCAGGTCGGCGGCAGCAATCACCTCGCGCAGGATGGTGCCGGAGCCCAGCAGTTGCACGGTCGGTGCCTTGCTCTTGCCTTTGGCCTTCCCCGAATCCCCACTCCCCAATCCCGAATCCCGCAAGAGATACATGCCCTTGATGATGCCCTTCTCGGCACCTGCCGGCATGTCCGGGTGCGCGTAGTTCTCGTTCATCAGGGTGATGTAGTAGTAGACATCCTCCTGTTCGCTGAGCATGCGGCGCACGCCATCCTGCAGGATCACGGCGACCTCGAAGGAGAAGGTCGGGTCATAGCTGATGCAGTTGGGGATGGCGCCGGCCAGCAGGTGCGAGTGACCGTCTTCGTGTTGCAGGCCCTCACCGTTGAGCGTGGTGCGACCGGAGGTGCCGCCGAGCAGGAAGCCGCGCGCACGCATGTCGCCGGCGGCCCAGGCGAGATCGCCGATACGCTGGAAACCGAACATCGAGTAATAGATGTAGAACGGCAGCATCGGCACATTGCTGACCGAATAGCTGGTGGCTGCCGCCATCCACGAGGAAAACGCGCCCGGTTCGCTGATGCCTTGCTGCAGCACCTGGCCGGATTGATCCTCGCGGTAGTACATGAGCTGGTCGGCATCCATCGGCTTGTACTTCTGGCCGAAGGGCGCATAGATGCCGATCTGGCGGAACATGCCTTCCATGCCGAAGGTGCGCGCCTCGTCGGCAACGATGGGCACCACGCGCGGACCAATCGCCTTGTCACGCAGCAACAGGTTCATGCCGCGCACGAAGGCCATGGTGGTGGAGATCTCGCGCTCGCCAGTGCCCTTGGTCAACTGCTCCAGTGCGGAAAGCTCCGGTGCGGGCAGCGATTCCGACTTGCGCCGGCGCTGTGGCAATGCACCGCCAAGGGCCGCGCGTCGTTCCAGCATGTATTTCACTTCCGGCGAATCCGCGCCGGGGTGGTAGTAGGGCACGTTCGGCAAATCCGCATCGGAAACCGGGATGTTGAAACGGTCGCGGAACGCGCGGATCGCCTCGTCATCCATCTTCTTCTGCTGGTGGGTGATGTTCTGCGACTCGCCGGCATGGCCCATGCCGTAACCCTTGACGGTCTTGGCCAGGATCACGGTCGGCATGCCTTGCGTATTCACCGCCGCGTGGTAAGCGGCATAGACCTTGTGCGGATCGTGGCCACCGCGATTGAGGCGCCAGATGTCGTCATCGGACAGGTTGGCGACCAGTTGCGCGGTTTCCGGATACTTGCCGAAGAAATGCTCGCGCGTGTAGGCGCCGCCGAAGGCCTTGCAGTTCTGGTATTCGCCGTCCACGGTTTCCATCATCAGCTTGCGCAGCATGCCCTTGCTGTCGCGTGCCAGGAGTGGATCCCAATAACTGCCCCAGCACAGCTTGATCGCATTCCAGCCGGCACCACGGAACACGCCCTCCAGCTCCTGGATGATCTTGCCGTTGCCACGCACCGGGCCATCGAGGCGCTGCAGGTTGCAATTGACGACGAAGATCAGGTTGTCGAGGCCTTCGCGCCCGGCCAGGGAAATCGCGCCCAGGGTTTCCGGTTCGTCCGATTCGCCATCGCCGATGAAGCACCACACCTTGCGGTCGCTGGGTGCGATCAGGCCGCGATGCTCCAGGTATTTCATGAACTGGGCCTGGTAGATGGCCTGCAAGGGGCCAAGTCCCATCGATACCGTAGGCACCTGCCAGAAATCGGGCATCAGCCACGGGTGCGGGTACGAGGAAAGGCCCTTGCCCTTGCCGGCCACTTCCATGCGGAAGTTGTCGAGCTGTTCTTCGCTGATGCGGCCTTCCAGGAAGGAGCGCGCATAGATGCCGGGGCTGGAATGGCCCTGGTGGAATATCAGGTCGCCCGGATGAGCCTCGCTCGGCGCACGCCAGAAATGATTGAAGCCGACGTCATACAAGGTGGCGCTGGAGGCGAAGCTGGCAATGTGGCCGCCGAGATCGCCCGGCTTGCGGTTGGCGCGGATGACCATGGCCATCGCGTTCCAGCGGATCAGCGAGCGGATGCGCCATTCCATCGCCGCATCACCTGGTGACTTGGCTTCCTGGTGCGCCGGAATGGTGTTGACGTATTCGGTGGTCGGCCGGAACGGCAGGTGGCCACCGGCGCGACGGGTTTCATCCACCATCCGCTCCAGCAGGTAATGCGCGCGGTCGGTGCCATCGTGCTGGATGATCGATTGCAGCGATTCGGTCCACTCACGGGTTTCGGTGGGGTCCAGATCCTGGTCGAGGATGTCGTTGAGCGGGTTCATTCCTGGAGTACTCCGTGCGCGCAGGCCAGATGCAGGCATGGCCGGTCAGCCACGCAAGCTTTGTAGTTTACCCGCGCACTGGAATCTTCGCATGCTGCGAACGCGATGCCACACGGCGGACGCACTACAGGGCTGTGCCCAAGCCACGAGATGCGAATTCACCTTGGGTGAACAGGCATTTGCCCCAGTCTGTGGACTCTGGCCAATAGGGCCTGGTTGGCGCCAATCGCCTCTACGGCCGAGCCAGGTCACATGTCGAAGCCATTCGAAAAAATGCGGCCGAAAAGCGCTCGAACCATGCTCACGTAGGCGTTGCCGTTCGATTTATCCTCAAAGAAGGTACGGCCGAGCACAACCATGCTGTCGTCTGCGGAGTCATAGCCGATTGCGTGCATCTGGTTGTAGTCACCGTACTGGCCAATGTCTTCCGGGTCATCGATGGTGTAACTGTTCCATCCGGAGTGGCCAAAGCCAAGATCGAGCGAGCCGTCGGCGTGTGTACGTATGAGGCTGAATTGCGTGCGGTGCGTGAAAGGTGCGCTGTGCGAAAACGTGATTGCACCAAGCATGATGCGTTGATCGGACAGCAGGGCGATACCATCACGCTGTTCGAAGAATGGAAACAGTCCAGGCAAGCCATCCAGTGAGTAGATGCGCATGCCAAAGCCCGGCACGAGCTGCCCGCTGTCATCAAATCGCGCGAGCATGCGGCAACAGGATTCCCCGCCATCACTGGAAACTCCGGAAACCACCAGTGAACCGTCAGCATCGAGAGCCAGCGCGGTTGCGACAAGGCTCACATGGTTCGCTGGTGGCTCGATATCGACAATGCCATCGTCACTCCAGGTCGAATCAAGCACGCCGGCAACGGAATACTGGGCGACGAAAAGACTGGGGCCCATGGTATTGCCACGCGAACCGCCAACGAGGATGCGGCCGTCTGCACGCAAGGCAAGCGCATGAAGGTCCTGGGTGCCATCGGTGGTCGGCACGACGACTGAAACGTGACCGGCCACTCCAAAATCGAAATCCGGTAGTCCTTGAGAGGTGAATCGATACAAATCGATTTCCTGGCCGGCTTTGCCAGCCAGTACGAGGCGACCGGAAGAATCACGGGCAAATCCACTCGCCGAGAATCCTGCTGGTGGCAAGGCACCGCCGGCAAACGCCGGATCGATGCTGCCATCGGCCATCACATGCACAAGGCAGTTGGACGCCCATGCAATCGCACCTCCATCGCCGTTTGCGATCAGGCGTGCGTTTCGCGAAGGACCGCAAGCAGGAATGGTGACTCGTCCATTGCCCAAGCTACCGAACGCATCCGGTGTGCCATCACGTTTCATGCGTCCGACCCAGACGCTGCCATCATCGAGCGGTACTGCCCACAGGAAGCGGCCATCTGCAAGAATTGCCAGGTCACCGGTTGGTCGCGTGCCGTTACCTGTTTCGGCAGCTTCGCGAATGATTGCTACCTGTCCGCCTTCACCGAAAGCCGGATCGAGATCGCCCTCGAGCGCAGCGGCGGGCAACGCGTAAAGGCCGGCAAACACGAATGCAAGCAATGAGAATCGAAGCATCTGCATCACTCCAGGCAAGGCCCATGGTTCGTGGGAACACCTTGGCCACATGGTGGGCTCCAGTGGGTTGGCCCGCATTATTCACGAACGACTTGGACATACGCCCGGTACCACTCCGCAAATTGGCTATCCGGTACTTCGATTCAAACAGGGCGTGCATCTGCATATCCCTGTTGGCACGACCACTACGGATGGCAGGAGTGCAGGAGACGCAAGGAGCGTTTTCCTGGAAGTTCCTTGGATTTCCCATGCGCATGTTTTGCGCATCAACATCACGATTTCGGCAGTAAGACTCGCGCACAACCACGTGGACGGTGCAGATCTTGTTCCACTTCATTGCCTTCGCTGCGGAGCACGTCCTGCGGGTGCAGCAGCGTTTCATCGGTACGCAGTCAACCGGTCCATGTTGCGACGCGGTGGGTCACCGCATTCAGGGCGCAGCATCGGGATAGAAGTTGGAGGGTAGTCGGAACAGGATGATCTCCCTGAGATAGTCACCCTCCGCAAATTGGTTTGGTCCAAACGTGCGAATGACGATGCGGTCGCGAGAGGCGAAAGTCCGCGGAAAGCTGGAAGAGAGCCAGTAGAACGTGGTGACGCCATCCGACATGTCGGTGACGTTGGCCATCGATCCAGTCTCATCCGGGTTGACCCATACCAGGGTACGTGGATTGTCCAACCCACCCGGCAGACACCCCAGCTCACCGAAGTCGGCAAAGGGATTGCACTCCGAGGCCGCTGCGCGGAACAGTTCGCATCCGTCGAGTCTGAGCGGGTCGTTGAATCCCTTCAGTTCGCTGCACGCCACGGAATAGACTCGGGATTGCGTTCCCGGCAGCGGCAGCGCGGGTCCGCTTGCAGGTTCGCCAATGACCTGGACTGTACCGAGATCATGGGATGTCAAGGTCAGCTTGAGTTCGCCGACCCGGTGGAACGCGTCGCCGATCACGTATCGGGCCGCAGCCATCCACTCGCCTGAATAATCCTCTGGGGCGACCAGCGGCAAACCGCGCAGGGTGGCGATGATCGGAAGCTGTCGCTCATCCGCCTGTCGCGGATTGTCGATGAAGTTTGCTTCCCGCGAAGAGTGAAACTCAATGCCGATGCGGCGCCCGGTCATTACTGCGGTGCCACCACCCAGAAACTGTGGATTGCTGTAGTCGCCGCGACCGCTGAATGTGAAGGTCGGCGATTCGAGCGTCGCGTAGATGCCCGTGCCGCGATATTCGGCGTCGCTCGCAAACTGGATGTCGCCCTGGAAGAACACCGTTTGCGATACGCCGTTCTCCTGATACTCCCATGCGCCGAACCCGATCGGATTGTCGAGACTGGAACTCAGGTCGAACGTGATTCCGCCAAAATTGCTCGTAGGAGAGTACCAGTTGCCTGGCGCTGGCATCAGTGAAGTCTTGAATTCGGCTGCACCCGTCGACTGCGCGTGCGCCGGGGCCATCAGCGTGAGCACGGCGCAAGACACGAAGACGGCTTTCAGGAGTTGGTTCACGTGTCTCTCCTCGTCATTTCCGGGCGGCATTAACCATCCGGTGCGGCAATGTTCGATGTCAGCCGCTTCCTTCGGCACCGCCCGCGGTGCCTGTCTGCGCAGCACGAATCTGCGCTTCCACGGCAGCGATGGCGGTCATGTTGACCACGCGGCGCACGGTGGCAGCGGGGGTGAGGATGTGCGCGGGTTTGGACACACCCATCAGGATCGGGCCGAGGGCCACGCCTTCGGT
>SHNG01000109.1:2253-62599 GCA_004295005.1 Gammaproteobacteria bacterium | reverse complement strand
AAAAGAAGAAAAGCAGGGCACGTCGATCCTGCGTATTCTTGGCGCGGTCCTCTTTGTCGTCGTCGGTGCGGCCCTGATTTTCCGGCACGCCAACTTCGTGACTGGTCGCTCGCTGTTGCTGGCCTTTCCCGGCTGGGAAGTCACCTACAAGGGTTGCTGGCCCAATCCGTTCGGCGGCGCCTGGGTCAGTGACGTCACCTTGATGCCTTACGAGGATTATCCGGACGAGGTGTTCCACTTCGACAGCTTGTACGTCGACGTGCCCTTCATGCAGTTCTATTCCGCATTCTTCCCGAAAAAACTCAAGTGGCTGCGCAGCGAGATCAAGGACATCAGCCTGGAATTCTCCGGTGGCCGCGGCAACATGTCCGAACCATTCACCTGGGAAATGGGCGCGTTCGGCAATGTCAGCGCATCCCCTTTTGAGGCCGATGGCTGCATGAAGGATTCCATCTGGGTTTCCGAAGAAATGGCGGACATGGGGCTGCAAGCCGGCGATACCGAACTGGTCATGTCCTGGCATCGTGAGGAAGGCAGCCTGGTGAAGCAGCATTCCATCCACACCGAGGGCGTCGGTCGCGTGGACTTCCACGGCGAGCAGGCCCGTGAAGACGATTTCGACTTGTTTGATCTGGTCGAAGGAGATTTCTCCACGGTCAAGTCTCGTCAGTGGCAGGTGCGCGACGAGGGATTCATCGCGGCGCGAAATGCCCATTGCGCGAAGAAGGACGGCATTACGCCGCAACAGTTCGTCCAGCGCCACCTGGATACCGTGGAACGCCTGCTGGAGGCGGGCGGAATTGCGCCCAGCGAATCGGTGCGCAACGCCTATCGGCATTACGCGGAACGTGGCGCCCCGCTGGATCTCACGTTGAGCTTCAGCGCATTGCCGGACAACATGCCGTATGAGGAATTCGAGTTGTCCGACTGGCTCAACTTCACCAGCGGCACGTTCAACATTGATGGCCGCGACCTCAATCTTGGCATGCGTGAAGTAACGCCGCGGCCCTTGCCGGAAACCGACGACGACGAAGCCACCGCCTTCTCCCTGCTGGATTCCGAGCGTGCGACGGTGCGTGCCCAGGCCGCAGTTGCCGAGGCACAAGCCGCACCAGCACCAACGGTCGCCGTGGCCACCCTATCCGCGAGCACGCCACCACCGGCGGAGCTCCCCTTCGTGGTGCCAGCGGAGCCCGAAGTTGCTGCCGACGCGATCACCGACTATTCCAAACTGCGCGCGGAAATCGGCAAGCGGTTCAAGTTCTACCTCAAGGAGCAATCCCCGATTCGAGCGGTCATCGTCGGCAGCGAAGATGGCCAGATCCGTGTACGTCGCCAGATGACGAGTGGCTTCATGGAACAGTTCATCGCGCGCGCCAACTTCATCCGCGCCGAGCCGATGCGGTGAATCCCATCAGCCGGCCGTGAGCGATTTTTCCAGGCGCAGCGCAGCAGCGCCATCTTCGTAGTAGTCGGAAAGTTCGCCGATCAAGCGGTAGCCGCGCTTGAGATAGAGCTGCTGCGCGGCGTTGTTGGCCGTGCGCACTTCCAGACGCAAGCCGAGACACTTGCGTGCCAGGGTCTGGCTCTCGCAAGCAGCCAGCAGCGACTCGCCGATGCCGAATCCGCGCAGCCTGGCATCGACGGCCAGCGAATAGAGCCTGGCAATGGCACTGCGCGTGCGGAAAAAAAGCACGGCCGCGCCGGCAATCCGGCCTGCAAGCTCCGCCACGAGCACGCGGGCGGAATCACTGGCCAGGTGGCGACGCCACTGGCGCCTATTCATGCGATCGGTTGTGAAGCTGCGATTTTCCAGCGCGACCAGAGCGTCCAGATCCGACATGCGTGCCGTGCGGATGCGAACCGGAGAGTTGTCAGAAGTGCGGGTCTGGGCCAAGGGCATGCCGGCAGATTAGGCAGGCGCCACGGAACGTGCAATGGCGCGACACCAGCGCATGATCGCGGACTGAATGGACGAAGGCCTTCGCCTCCCGCTGAGCGGGGCGCTGTGGCAGACTCCCGCCGCGCCGGCGGTGCGTTTCGCTGCGCAAACCCCAACCGGCAGAACCTGCATGAGTCGCCTTGTCATCGTTGTAGAAAAAACCTCGGACTGGGGCTCCTACTATCCATCCGACAACGTTGTTTCTGCCCAGGATTACCTGAAGCAACCGCTCAACGACGATGACGAGCGCACCCAGGTCATCAACCTGTGCCGCAGCTACAAGTATCTGGGCACCGGCTACTACGTCTCCCTGCTGGCCGAGGCACGCGGGCACAAGGTGATTCCCTCGGTGCGCACCATCAACGACCTGCGTAGGCGCTCCCTGTACGGCCTCGACATCGAGGATCTGAGCAGCAAGCTCGGCAAGTTCCTGCCCGCCGGGGGTCGCGATACCACCGATCTCGGCGTGCTGGTGTACTTCGGCGAAACCTCGTATCCGGCGCTGGAAGATCTTGCCCGCCAGGTCTTTGAAACCTTTCCCTGCCCGATCCTTCGCATCGAATTCGAGCGTGACCGCGTCTGGCAGATCAGCGCAATCAAGCCGACCGGTCTGCATTCGCTGTCCGACGAACAGGAAGACGCCTTCGCGCAGACCCTGGATCGTTTCTCGCGCAAGCTGTGGCGCAAGCCGCGCGCACGGCGCAAGTTCCGCTTCGACCTGGCCATGCTGGTTGATCCGGCCGAAACCATGCCACCCTCCAACAAGCGGGCACTGCGCCAGTTCATCGATGCCGGCGAGGAGCTGGGCATCGAGGTGGATCCGATCGGGCGCAACGATTACCAGCGCCTGGCTGAGTACGACGGCCTGTTCATCCGCGAAACCACCGCCCTCGACAACCACACCTACCGCTTCGCCAACAAGGCGGAGAAGGAAGACATGGTGGTCATCGATGCGCCGGATTCCATCCTCAAGTGCACCAACAAGATCTACCTGCACGACCTGATGATTTCCAAGCGCCTGCCGATTCCACGTACGGAAATCCTGTATCGCGACGATCCGAAGAAGATGGAGGAAAGCAGCTCGCGGCTCGGCTTTCCGCTGGTGCTGAAGATTCCGGATGGCTCGTTCTCGCGCGGCATCGTCAAGGTCGAGAACGCGGAAAAACTGAAGGCCGCGGCGGATGCCCTGTTCCAGCACACGGCGTTGATCCTCGCCCAGGAATTCATGTTCACCGAATTCGACTGGCGCATCGGCGTGCTCAATCGCGAACCGCTGTATGCCTGCAAGTACTACATGTCGCGCGGCCACTGGCAGATCTACAACCACGGCGCCAAGGGCCGGGCCAAGTCGGGCGGTTTTGAAACCCTGCCGGTGCGCGAAGCGCCGCCGGACGTGGTCAAGCTGGCACTGAAGGCAACCTCACCGATCGGTGATGGCCTCTACGGCGTCGATATCAAGAAGGACGGCGAACGCCTTGCCATGATCGAGGTCAACGACAACCCGTCCATCGATGCCGGGGTTGAAGACGCCTATCTCGGCGCCGATCTGTATCGCCGCATCATGCACGAGTTCCTGCGTCGCATGGAGCGCAAGCGCATGGGCGCGCACGCCTGAAGGATAAGGTTTACCAACTTGGAGTTTTCCGGGGGTGGTGGAGATCCGGTCGCGGCCGTGTCCGGGCCGCACGCGGATCAGCGACGCATCCAGCGCCTGCGGACAGGCGCCAGCCAACGACGACGGGTCAACCACAGCACATCGAGCAAGGGCGCGCCGAGCAGCCAGAACGGCAAGCTGTATCCGCCAAAGCCGCCGCCACGCGCGACAGGAATCAGGACAACTGCGAGGGCTCCGAACGCGACCCAGGCCAGCAGCCATGCGGGGATTTGTCGTGGCACGTCGACCGAAGATCGGCTGTGTGGTGTGGATGAATCGGTCAAACTGAATGGTGCAAGCAACATGGGTCACCTCCTGGGTTGACGAATCTGCTGGCCTGCGGTCTCAAGACCTGCGACACCCGCGCGTGGCTTGTCATGCCTCGCCATCCCGGCCTGACGAGGCGCAGGCGCGTGCGATAATCCGCTAGTCCCGCATGGAGTGACCCTTGGAAACCAGCAGCTTCCTTCAGTATTCCCTGGTGTTGCTGCTGGCCGCCGTGATTGCCGTGCCGCTGGCCAAGCGTGCGCGACTGGGTGCGGTGCTTGGCTATCTCGCCGCCGGTGCCTTGATCGGTCCGTCCCTGCTCAACCTGATCGGCAATGCCGACGAGATCGCACAGATTTCCGAACTCGGCGTGATCCTGATGTTGTTCGTGATCGGACTGGAGCTGTCCCCGCAACGGCTCTGGCTGATGCGCCGACAGGTATTCGGCTGGGGCACCGCGCAGGTGGTGAGCAGCGCCCTGGTGCTTGCCGCTGCGTCCCTGCTGCTGGGGATTGGCTGGAAGACCGCCATTGTGGTGGGCCTGGCCTTGGCCCTGTCTTCGACGGCCATCGGCTTGCAGATCCTTTCCGAACGCAAGGAGCTGCACAGCGGACATGGTCGGCTCGCATTCGCCATCCTGCTGCTGCAGGACGTGGCCGCGATTCCCATCCTGGCCCTGGTGCCCTATCTGGCCGCCAGCCACGCAACGGACGGGGCACTCCCGGATGTGTTGTACGTGCTGCGCGAGGTGCTTGTCATTGCTGCCGTCATCGTCGGTGGGCGGTTGTTGCTGCGCCCGCTGTTCCGCACTGCTGCACGCACGCAGATTCCGGAAGTGTTCACGGCAAGCACCCTGCTGGTGGTGCTGGGCACGGCATGGCTGTTGCATCAGGTGGGCGTTTCCATGTCCTTGGGCGCCTTTCTTGCGGGGGTCCTGCTTGCCGATTCGGAATACCGGCATGAAATCGAAGCACGCGTTGATCCGTTCAAGGGCCTGCTGCTGGGATTGTTCTTCATCAGCGTTGGCATGTCGGTCAACCTGTCCTTGTTGCGCGAACAGCCATTCCTGATCGCGACCATCCTGGCCGCCCTGATTGCCATCAAGGGCATTGTCCTGATGGCCATTGCGCGACTTGCCGGGGAAACCGCGGCGACGGCACTGAAGCTTGCGGCCGTGCTTTCGCAGGGTGGCGAGTTCGCCTTCGTGATCCTCACCCTGGCGGTGCAGAACACGCTGATCGATCCCCAGTTGCACCAGCTCATCGTGGTTGCGATCACCCTGTCCATGGCGATGACCCCGATCCTGATTTCGGCGTGCGTGAAGCTGCTGCCCGCGCAATCCAGGGCGCCCCGCAGCTACGACCAGATTGATGATGCGGAAGCGCCGCGGGTCATCATTGCCGGCTTTGGCCGCTTCGGCCAGATCGTCGCGCGCGTGCTGCGCGCCAACAAGATTCGCTTCACCGCCATCGAGAATTCCATCGAGCAGGTCGAGCTGTCGCGCCGATTCGGCAATCGCATTTATTATGGTGACCCTACACGCAGTGACTTGTTGCGGGCGGCCCATATCGACAAGGTGGAGTTGTTCATCGTGGCCACCGACGATCCGGAAGCCAACATTCGCACCGCGCGTCTGGTGCGCCGCATGTATCCGCAGCTCAAGGTATTTGCGCGCGCACGCAATCGCCAGCATGCGTTCCGGCTGATGGACCTAGGTGCCCTGATCGAACGCGAGACTTTCCATTCGAGCCTGGTATTGTCGCGACGCGTGCTGGAGGCGCTGGGGATGTCCCCGGAGCTGGCCGCACAGCGGGTCGCGGCGTTTCGCGAATTCGACGAGAAACTGCTGGCCGAACAGCACCTCATCTACGATGACGAAGCGGCCATCATGCAGAATTCGCGCGAAGCGCAGCGCGACCTCGACAATCTGTTCGAGGCCGACATTGCCGGCGAAAAGGAATCGCAGACGTGAGCAGGAAGCGTGGCTTTGCCCTGGCCGAAACGCAATTGGCCAGTTTTGATCGCAGCACGACGGCGCGCTGCCATGTGCAGCGACCGGATCGCTATCGTTTGCTTGAAGCGCTGCCCGCGGATGCGCGTCGCATCACCCGTGGCAGCGGAGTTTCCTTTGTCGGCGCGAGCTTTGCGCACGACAGCGTGGTGCAGGAGATGGGCGCGTTCGACCGCCTGCTGGAATTTGATTCCGCGCAGGGGTGGCTGACCGTCGAGGCCGGAGCGCGCATAGGCGATGTGACCCGTTTCGCCCTGTCCAGGGGCTGGATGTTGCCGGTGGTTCCGGGTCATCCACGCGCCAGCATCGGCGGCTGCATTGCCGCCGATGTGCACGGCAAGAATCCGGCGCGTGACGGCACCTTTCGCCAGCACGTCGAGAGCATTGAGCTGTTCGATCCGCAGGCAGGCTGGATGCAGTTGGGTCCGAACGAGGATCCCGATCGTTTCGCCGCATGCTTCGCCGGGTTCGGCATACCCGGCCTGATGGTGCGCGCACGCTTGCGATTGGTGCCGGCGGCGCAGGCGTACTCCTTGCGTTCGATCGCAGTGGCCAACCTCATCGAAGCGGCGGATGTGCTGCGCAGCCACGCCAACGCACCGCTGCTGTACGGATGGCACGATGGACGCGCCGGGCGATTCGGGCGCGGAGTGATCCGCTTTGGCCTTGAAGCCAAGGACGGGGCGACAGGCAAGCACCGAACACACCCGGATCTTCCCGAGTCGATAGCGCCGTGGCCGATCACCGCATGGAACCGGATCGGCATTTCCATCATGAACCGCTGGATCAGGCACCGCCAGTTTGCCGCGCAGCAGGTACCCACGGCTGCGGCGTTGTTTCCGCTCAACGAGGCGCGCGGTTACTTCGCCGGTTTCGGCAAACACGGCATGAACGAGGCGCAGTGGTTGCTTCCGCACGCCAGCTACGCCGAGTTCGTGAGCGCACTGGAAGCGGAAGTGCGACGCTTGCGGCCGCGCATCAGCCTGATCGCCAGCAAGCTGTTCGAGGGCCAACCGACAGGGTTCAGTTTCGATGGCAGTGGCATCGCCCTGGCCATCCAGATGCCGCAGCCGCGCCAGCGCGAACAGGCCGCCTTCATCGAGAGCCTGACCGAGCTGGCCATCCTTCATGGCGGCCGACCGAACCTGATCAAGGATTCCAGCCTTGAGGCCGCAGTCTTGCCGCGCTGCTTCGCGGATTTCGATAATGCACGCCATGCGCTGCGACGCTTTGATCCCGCGCATGTGCAGGAATCGGCCATGACACGCAGGCTCGGCTTGTGACCACGGTCGTCGTCGGTGCATCGAGCGGGCTCGGCCGAGCCCTGGCCGAAGAACTGGCGCGCGCCGGCCATGAGTTGTTGCTGGTCGCCTCCGACCCGCGCGATCTTTGCGCAATCGCCGCCGACCTTGGCTTGCGCCACTCGGCAAAGGTGCACACCTTGGCGATGGATCTTGCATCGACAGCCGATCCAGGCGCGCGTCTGCTTGCGGCGCTGGCCGAATTGCCGGCGCTGTCGGCCTTGTTGCTGCCGGTTGGCCAGTCGCGAGTCGATGACGATGGCAGCCTCGGCGCGGCGGCGACGGGCCAATTGCTGGCCATCAATCTGCATGCGCCGATCGCCATCGTGCAGGCCTTGTTGCCGGCCCTGCTGGAGGCACGCGGCGTGGTGGTCGGTTTCGGCAGCGTGGCTGCCGTGCGCGGGCGCAGCCGCAACATGGTTTATGCCGCGGCAAAAAAGGGCCTGCAGGGCTTCTTCGAGAGCCTGCGTCATCGCCATTCACAACAAGGCCTGCGCGTGCAATTCCATCGGCTCGGCTTCATGCGCAGCAACCTGACCCACGGCATGCGCCTGCCATTGCCGCTTGCCGAACCGGCGCAGGTGGCCAGTCAGGTTGTTGCCAATCTGGAAAAGACATCATTCGATCGCCATGCGCCGCGCTGGTGGGCCATACCCGCGTTCATCATTGCCCACCTGCCGTGGTTCGTGTTCAGGCGCATGGACGCCTGACAGTTGTTGAAATACTGACTGCGTTGCCATTGCTGCGTTAAAAGCGGGCTCAAAATGCTCATTTACACCACCGCAAACTGCGCTTTTTCGCCTGCTTTTGCCTTGCCCTGCTGCCTCGTCAACGTCTTTCAACAGCCTGCCAAGCCGGAATCCGGCCTGCCGGTTGCGCCCGGCATCCGCCATCAAGTGCACATTGCTGGAAATTGCGCACTGTGCGGCGCAGAATGCAGGGCCCGAACGCAGTGAATGGAATATCCCGTGACCGCCGGAACGGCAGCCAGCACGCAGGCGTCGACAGAAGCCCATGCCAGCTCGATGCTGCGCACGCTGCTGCTTTGTGACCTGGTCGATTCCACGGCATTGGTCGAACGACTCGGGGATCTGCTGGCGGCGGAATTGATCCGCAAGCACGATCGCCTGGCGCGCACCCTGGCGGACCGCCACGGTGGACGCGAGATCGACAAGACCGACGGCTTCATGATGATGTTCGAGCGGCCGATCCAGGCGGTTGCCTTCGCCCTCGACTACCAACGCGGGCTGCGTCAACTGAACGCGGCGGAATCGACCTCACTGTCTGCCCGCGTCGGCATCCACGTGGGTGATGTGGTGGTGTGGGACAACAATGCCGAGGACGTGGCCAAGGGCGCCAAGCCGACCGAAGTCGAAGGCCTGGTCAAGCCGATCACGTCGCGCCTGATGACCCTGGCCCTGCCGGGCCAGATCCTGCTTTCGAACATTGCCTATGCGCTGGCGCATCGCGCCCAGGGCGAGCTCGGCGAACAACTCGACAAACTGCGTTGGCGCACGCACGGACGCTATCGTTTTCGCGGCGTGCCCGATCCGGTGCCGGTTTTCGAAGTGGGCGAAGAAGGCCTGGCACCACTGAAGGCACCGCCTTGGTCAAGCAAGGCTCACCGGGAAGTTCCATTCTGGCGGCGACCGGCCACCATGGTCATCGAGCTGGTCGTGCTGGCGGCATTGATCGGCGTACCCATCTTCATGTTCCTGCGACCGGATCCGGCCATTGCATTTGCCAAGCGCGACTGGGTGGTGATGGGCAGCCTCAACAACCTGACCGGTGAAAGCGTCTTTGACGAAGCACTGGAAAGCGCATTGCGCATTGGTCTTGAGCAGTCGCAGTACGTCAACGTGTTGTCGGACCTGAAGGTGCGCGACACGCTGACGCGCATGCAACTGGATCCGGCCAAGGCGGAAGTCAGCCGCGAAGTGGGCTCGGAGGTGGCGATCCGCGACGGCGCGCGCGCATTGATATTGCCCACCATTGCCGAAATCGGTGGACGCGTGCGCATCACCGCTGAAGTCATCGATCCACAGACCCAGACCACGGTGTATTCGGAAACCGCCGATGGCGTGGGCAAGGAATCCATCCTGCCATCGCTGGATGCGATCAACAAACGGCTGCGTGTGCGCCTCGGTGAAGCGTTGGCCACGGTGACGGAAGAATCCCAACCGCTGGAGAAGGTGGCCACGGCTAATCTGGATGCATTGCGCGCCTATTCGCTTGGCTACAAGGAAACGTCACTGGGTGATTTCGACCAAGCGGGAATCCTCTATCAACACGCGATTACGCTGGATCCGGATTTTGCCCGGGCGAGAATCGAGCTGGGCATGCTGTACTTGAACCTTGATCGAAATCAGGAGGCGCAGCAGCAACTCACCCGTGCGCTTGAATCGGGCGAGCGCCTGACTTCCACCGACAAGCTGCTTGCGGAAGCCAGTCTCAGCAGGCTCAAGTCGCCGCGCGTTGCGCTGGAAAAGTGGCGGGCGCTGGCTACGCTTGAGCCGGATCTGTTCACTGCCCAAGGCAACTATGCCTACCTGCTTTGGACGCAGTCGAATGATTTTGCTGCCGCCATCGAAGTCACCAAGCACAATATTGTCGAGCAGAACCCGTATCGCGGCACCGGCCACTATCTGCTCGGTACCCTGTACCTCGGATCGGAGAATTACGCCCAGGCCGAGCAACAGTTCGAGAAGTCCGCCGCACAGGGCACCCGCTTCCAGAATCACATGTATGCGTCGGTGTTTGCAGCGCAGCGCAATTACAAACGAGCACATGAATTGCTCGAGACTGGTCGTGTTTCAACTCTTTCGAGCGACAAGTTCCAGGATCAACTGCTGGCCATGAGCATGGCTGTGGACCGGGGCAATTGGGCGGCTGTCATGTCGTCTGCGGAACAGTCGCATCCCGGGGCATCGAGTCTCGACGCATTGGACGCAAGCATGCTTGCCGATGCCGGCACGGCCCTGAAATTGGCTGTGGGCACGCGCGACGAACGCAAGGGTTTGCTTGAGCAACTGGGCTCTCGCACGGTGCCATCCGAATCAAGCCAGCCATCCGCACAAGATGCCCATAGGCTCTTCCGTGCCTGGTTGTTGGCGTACTACGGTGATATCAAAGCTGCCAAGCAACTGCTGGAACAACTGGCGGAACCCGCGCGGGGTGGTGACTATCCTGCATTGTCAAAATTGCTGGCTCTCGTCGAAGCCACAGTTGCGGCGCGTCAGGGCCAGACCGACAAGGCCGCGCATGACCTCAAGCGCATGCTGGATGGAACCGAATACTTCGGGACGCACCTGCTGTTGATGGAGATGCATGCCGAGC
Organism: Gammaproteobacteria bacterium; assembly: GCA_004295005.1. Taxonomy (GTDB): domain Bacteria; phylum Pseudomonadota; class Gammaproteobacteria; order Xanthomonadales; family Rhodanobacteraceae; genus Dokdonella. Next base: position 52,088 of record SHNG01000109.1, on the reverse strand, counting down.
GCAAGGACTTTGCCGCAGCCCTCAACGAGGCCCGTTGGATGGCCGCACATCGCGGTCGTGCCTACGCTGCGACCGCGGCCGGCGATTCGTTCATGCCATTCAACGTGCTGCAGACGAATCTGGCCCAGTTGCACATTGCGGAACATGCATTGCAACTGGGCAAGCCAGATATCGCCCGCGAGGCGTTGGGCGTACTGCGGGCAAACTGGAAAGAAATGCACTTGCCGGATTCGCTGTCGGACAGGATCAAGCGTCTTGAAGCTGAATCCGGCAGGAAAGCGGCGAACGCCTCAACGCGGGACTGAAATCTTTGGCGGTACCATTTTGGATGTGGCCGTCAAGGTTTGCGCATCCATGGTGTCAACCGCCCTCTGGAATGTGGGCTTGTCCGCCAGTTTGGATGCGCACAGGCAGGCTGCATTGAGATTGACCACGGTCTCATGCGGTACACCCATTTCGACCAGGGCCTTGGCCGGCTTCGACTCAAACAAGTCACGGAAAGCGTCGTCCGTGGCCAGGCGGCGCAACAACTCGGTTGCCTGCTTTTCAGTCAACGTGGCATCGCTCATCGGTCTGTTCCCCTGAATTCACCCCTGCTGCGGTCTTGCTGGTGGGCTTGCACCCGGTCTGGTGCCGCAGAAACCAAACCGCAGCGAGTCTAGCAAGCCTTGCGGTACTGGTGGCATCGGTCCGCATGGCCATGCAGAATGGCTGATCGAACATAGCCAATCCGGGTTGCCGCACGTTTGTGAACACCAGCATGGCCAAGGACACGGAGTCGGGCACCCCGGCTGGTGCGCAACTACGCACCCTGCTGATTTGTGATCTGGTGGAGTCCACCGCACTGGTGGAACGAATGGGCGATCTGGCGGCGGCGGAATTGATCCGCAAGCACGATCGCCTGGCGCGCACGCTTGTGGATCGCCACGCAGGCCGCGAGATCGACAAGACCGACGGTTTCCTGCTGATGTTCGAGCGGCCGGTGCAGGCGGCTGCCTTTGCGCTCGACTATCAACGGGCCCTGCGCCAGTTCAATGCCGCCGAATCGGTGAATCTGGCGGCGCGGGTCGGGATCCATGTCGGCGACGTGGTGGTTTGGGAAAACAGCCCCGAGGATGTCGCCCGCGGAGCCAAGCCGGTCGAGGTCGAGGGCCTGGTCAAACCGGTCGCCTCGCGCCTGATGACCCTGGCCCTGCCGGGCCAGATCCTGTTGTCCAACATTGCCTATGCCTTGGCACATCGCGCCCAGGGCGAGCTGGGTGAACGGCTCGAAAAAGTGCGTTGGCGCACCCATGGCCGTTACCGCTTCCGCGGCGTGCCGGGCCCGGTTCCTGGTTTTGAAGTGGGCGAGGAAGGCCTGGCGCCCCTGAAGGCACCACCGTGGTCGAGCAAGGCGCACCGCGAAGTGCCGTTCTGGCGACGCCCGGCAACGGTGGTGATCGAGGCCCTGGTGGTGTTGGCCTTGCTGTCGATACCGCTCTACATGTTCTTGCGGCCGCAGGCGGCCATTGCCTTTGCCGAGCGTGACTGGGTCGTGGTCGGCAGCCTGCACAACCTGACCGGCGAGACGGTATTCGACGATTCGCTGGAAAGCGCCTTGCGCATTGGCCTTGAGCAGTCGCATTTCGTCAATGTGTTGCCGGACTTGAAGGTGCGCGACACGGTCAAGCGCATGCAACTGGATCCGGATGCAACCGAGGTGACGCGCACGATCGGCTCGGAGATCGCCATACGCGCCGGCGCGCGCGCACTGATCCTGCCGACCATTGCCGAGATTGGCGGTCGCGTGCGCATCACGGCGGAAGTGATCGATCCGCAGACGCAGACCACGGTGTATTCGGAAACCGCCGATGGCATCGGCAAGGAATCCATCCTGCCCTCGCTGGATCGCATCAACCAGCGTCTGCGCGTGCGCCTGGGCGAAGCCATGGCCACGGTGACGGAGCAGTCCAGGCCGCTGGAAAAGGTGGCGACCGCCAACCTCGACGCCTTGCGTGCGTTCTCGGTGGCAGGGCAGAACTACGCACGGGGCAAGTTCGCCGAAGCGAGGGAGTTGTATGCGCAGGCGCTGGCGTTGGATCCGGAGTTTGCATCGGTGCATGTGCGCATCGGCACCATCCAGGCAAGTGCCGGCCAGCATCGCCAGGCGGCGGATTCGTTCACCTTGGCGCTTGGGAACAGGCAACGATTGAGCGCCCGCGATGCCTTGTATGCGGAAGTCATGCTGGCCGGCGCCAGGCAAAGCCCCGACATGCTGGTCAAATGGTCTGCGCTGGTCGAGCGCTATCCGGATTACTTCCCGGGATTGGGTGGATTTGCCTATCTCAGTTGGCGGGATGCCAACCGTTTCGATACCCAAACCCTGAAGGTCGCGCGCGATTCCGCATCGCTGAAAAATCCCTCACGCGCACCGTCCCTGCATTTGCTCGGAATCCTGGAGCTGGGCAATGAACGCTATGCCGATGCGCTCGCCTATTTTGCCGATGCCGAAGCACAGGGACTGGTGTTCACTGAATTCCATGCGGCCAGTGAAGCCGCACAGCGCAAGCATGAAGAGGCAAGCGCAACCATGGCGCGCTCGGCGCGATTGCCGGCCGGCGGCAATCCTGCCTTAAGCCTTGCCCGTGATGTGCTCGAAGCCGCCTTTCTCGTCGACCAGGGCAAACTCGCGCAAGCTGCCGACGGGCTGATTGGGCAGCGCGAAGCCACCGCCAAGGATGCCGACGCTTCTGCCATGTATGCGATTGCGGCGCTGGCTGTGCCTGCAACGGATGCCTCTGCACAAGAACAACGGATTGAAACGGCCCTGGCCTTGCGCGACACGCTGCTGGCAAGGCGCGCCAAGCTCGACGAGCTGGAGCGGCCGAAACACGATGAGCAATTGCTGATCCTCGGTCATGTGCTGGCCAGCCTGGATCAGCCGCGGGAAGCCAGGAAAGCATTGAACGCGCTGGATGCCCGCGCCTTCCCGCCGTATTCAAGCCGATACAAGCTGTCGGTTATCGTCGAAGCGGAACTGGAGAGCAGGGCCGGTCGCCACGAGGAAGCGCTGCACAAACTCGAAGCCTTGCTGGATGGCAGCGAGCTCTATCTCGGCCATGTGGCCTTGCTGGATGCCTACAGCGCCGCCGGCAAAACGGACAAGGCGCTGGTGCAGGCGCGTTGGCTCGCCACCCATCGCGGTCGTGCCTACGCCGAGTATGGCCCGCACAACCTGCTGACGGTGGGCAATGTGTACAACGCGAACATCGCCCTGCTGCGCGCCGCCGAGCTGGCCTTGCTGCAGGCGGACAAGAAAACCGCCGAGTCCATGCTCAAGGAGTTTCGTCAAGCCTGGCCAGAAGCCTCATGGCAAGCGCAACTGGCCGGGCGCGTGCAGAAGGTTCAGTCCGTCTTGTCGCCGTAGTTCAGGCGCAGGGCCGGAAAGATCAGGCACACATGATCGGTCATGCCGGTCTCGGCCAGTTGCTTGTGGCTCTTGGCGATCGTTTCCTTGTCGGCCAACTGGCAAGGGCCAAAACCATTGGGCGCCAAGCTCGCCACGTCTTTTGGAGAAACGCCAAGCTCGGCCAGGGCGGCAGCGGGATCGGCTTCAAATCGGGCGCGAAAGCCGTCATCCGTGGAAAGCTTTTGCAGCAATTTGAGTTCCTGGTCTTTGGGCAATCGGTTGTCACTCATGCGAGACTTCTCCTTCACGGTTGGGGGCGCGGATTGCCGACGCCGCACGCATGGGCGTCGAGAGTCGGTCAACATGCAGAAGGCGGTGATTTGACGGCACCGGATGGCGAAACGCCACACACGGGTTCCCGCTGCCTTGCGTCACCGTAGACTAGCAAATCCAGCAAGCGGAGTTGATGGATGCGGGTTCGTCGATGTGCGGTGGTCTTCATCGAGCCGCGTGAGCGTTTGCAGTTCGAGTTTGCCCAATTGCTGGCCGGTGGTTCGGGGCTTGAGGCAAGGCGTCAGTGGCTTGCACTCAGCGCGCACCTGGATGCTGAGATTGCGCTGGATGAAGCCGAGTTGCGCGCACTTGGCCAACTGCCGGTCAATGACTGGACCGCCATGGATGCGCTGGCTGGTGAAATCCCCGACGCCACGCTGGCCAGCCTGCTCGACAAGGGCTTGCTGATCGCCGACATCCCCGAACATGCGGCGATCAGGGCCAAGGATGATCTGGTGCGTGGCAGCCACTGGCTCGCGCTTTCCGCAGTGATGCATCGGCACTCGCGTTGGCAGGGTGTAGACACCCTCGCGGCCGAAGACGAATTCCGCAAGCAGACCGACCGACCTTTCCTTGAGCGCCTGGGCGAAGCGGAACCACTGGTTTGCGAGCGCGCGGCACCAGCACGGCGAATCGCCCTGGAACGAGCCGGGGACTCGCCCCTGGAAGCATTGATTCGCCAGCGCGTGACCTGCCGCAACTGGGATGCAACGCGCAGGCTTGCTCGCGCGGATCTGGCCAGTGTCCTGTATCGCACGTTTGCCGCACGCGCGGTCAGTGATGCACCCGGCATCGAGGTGATGAAGCGGGCGGTGCCTTCGGCCGGCGGCCTGCATCCGACTGAAGCCTATCTGCTGGTGCAGAATGTCGAGGGCGTGGCGCCGGGCTTGTATCACTACCACCCGATTGATCATGCGTTGGAACCGCTGGGCAGTGTGGATACAGGGCATTGCCAGGCCATGGCGCTGCGCATGGTGGCCGGCCAGCAACACTTCCGCGATGCGCACGTGTTGATCGTGCTGGCCAGCCGCTTCCGTCGCACCGCGTGGAAGTATCGCAATCACGCCAAGGCGTATCGGGCCATGATCCTCGATGTCGGCCATTTGTCGCAGACCTTGTATCTGGCGGCGACCGAGCGCGGGCTTGCCGCATTCATCACCGCCGCCGTCAACGAGCGCGACATCGAACAGATATTCGCCCTCGACCCGATGCAGGAAGGCGTTGTCGCGGTTACCGGGTTTGGCTGGCGCGGCAACCGGGTCGAGGAAGCCGAATTCGATCCACTGGGCAGTGTCTGGCCAATTCCCGGTTGACCCTCAGCCATTCACATCGTGGGCAAGAAAGCGCTGCAACTGGGCGACGATGGCCAGTGCCATGATTTCCGGCCCCTCGCCGCCCAGGTGCAAACCGGCCGGTGCATAGAGGCGGGGTTCGAGTTGGGTTGCGATGATGTCTCCCATGCGCGTGAGCAGGGCGTCGCGGCGCAGCGGGGAACCGAGCAGCGCCACGTAGCCGATACCGGTATCGCCCAGTTGACGCAGGTGACTGGCATCCAGCTCGAAGTCATGGCTGCCGACGATGGCGGCATCGAAATGGCGCGTATCCAGCAATTGCGCGAGCGCATCCGCAGCAATGGCGTGGATGCGGTCAACATCAAAGCTGTCGATGAAGCGACTCACCCCATCACGCTGATCAACCACCTCGACAATCCAGCCAAGCTGGCGCGCCAGGTTTGCCAGCGGCCGTGATTCCGGCCCCACACCCAGCAGGGCCAGACGTGGCGGCGGCGCGTAGCCCAGGCGCACCTGATAGCTGAACTCGTCGGCAGCATCCGTGGGCAATCCCTGCGGATTGAAGGTGAAGATGCGCTGGCCTGCGCGCGCCTCGCCAAAGCCGATCAGCGGATCCGCGTTGGGTGGCAGGCCAAGCTCCAGGCGCAGGCGCAGCCAGGCGCCTTCGGCACAGGCAGCGGCAATCGCTTCGCGCAAGGGCGATGCCTGCACCGGCAAAGGCAGCAACAGGATGCGCATGCTGCCCTGGTTCTCGGCGGATATGACGGAAGCATGGCTGCTGTCGTCTGCGGCATCCAGATCAATGCAGCGCGCCCTGCCCTCGCCGACGACAAGGGCGCTTTCCTGGCAGAGGCGATCTTCCAGAGAGCCACCACGCAACCAACCGGCCACGACTGCATGGCCATCCAGCAGTGCCAGCGCGCCACGCTCGCGGTGCACGCCGCCGGACACCTGGGCGAGCACGGCCAGTGCGCCCATGTGTCCGGTGTTGGCGAGGCTTTCGGCCATGCCGAGCAAACCGCGGATGCCTGCGCAGGGCAGATGCGAGTGGATGGGCTGGAGCAAGGCGGCGGACAACAGGTCAGGGTACAAGTGACCCAAGTGTACCCGGTTCGACCCTTCGTTCTGCGCGAAAGCCAGCAAATCGCCCGGCAAATCGAACCGATGGGCTCGTTTCAATGCGCCGGTTCGAAACGCCGGAACTGGATGGCTTCGGACAGGTGGTTGCCTTCAATGCGCGGGCTTGCGGCCAGATCGGCAATGCTGCGGGCCACCCGCAGCACGCGATGAAAGGCGCGCGCCGACAAGCCCAGGCGCTCGACTGCGCGATCGAGCAGCGCCAGGCCCGCCGGATCCAGTGCGCAGTCGCGCTCGGTTTCGCGGTTGTTGAGCCAGCCGTTCGGCTTGCCCGCGCGCGCCAGTTGCAGGCTGCGTGCGGCGACCACGCGTTGGCGTACCTCGGCGGATGTTTCCGCGGGCTCGGTACTGCGCAGTTGCGCATGCGGAACCCGCGGCATTTCCAGTTTCAGATCGATGCGATCCAGCAGCGGACCGGAGATGCGCGAACGATAGCGCTGGATCTGGTCCGGCGTGCAGCGACAGTTTGCGGAAGGGTCACCGGCATGTCCGCAGGGGCAGGGATTCATGGCGGCGACCAACTGGAAGCGGGCCGGAAAATCCGCCTGTCGCGCCGCGCGCGAGATGGTGATTTGGCCCGACTCGATCGGCTCGCGCAGCACTTCCAGCACGCGGCGGTCGTACTCCGGCAATTCATCCAGGAACAGCACGCCATGATGGGCCAGCGAGACTTCGCCAGGTCGCGGGACCGAGCCTCCGCCGACCAGGGCAACCGCCGATGCCGTGTGATGCGGTGAGCGGAAGGCGCGGCGCATCCAATCCTGCACGTTGGCGCCCAGTCCGGCCACCGAACGCACGGCGGCAAGTTCCAGTGCTTCGTGTTCGGCCAGTGGCGGCAGAATGCCGGAGAGCCGACAGGCCAGCATGGTCTTGCCTGTGCCGGGCGGTCCGACCAGGAGCAGGTTGTGCGCGCCGGCAGCGGCAATCTCCAGCGCGCGACGTGCGTGCGGTTGGCCACGCACCTCGGCGAGGTCCGGTTGATCCGCCGGCAACGCGGGCGAGGTGGCGCGCTCGACGCGGGGCAATTCCAGCTTGCCGCACAGGTGTGCACAGACTTCCAGCAGATTGTCCGCGCAACGCACGTCGGCATCGCTGACCAGGGCGGCTTCGGCGGCATTGGCGCGTGGCACGATCACGCTGCGCCCGGCACGCGCGGCGCGCAGCACGGCAGGCAACACGCCGTGAACCGCGCGCAGTTCGCCTGAAAGGGCCAGCTCGCCAAGGAATTCATGGCGCTCCAGCAAGGTGCGCGGAATGCTGTCGTTGGCCGCCAGGATGCCGAGCGCAATCGGCAGGTCGAAGCGGCCGCCATCCTTCGGCAGATCGGCCGGAGCAAGTCCGACCGTCACCTTGCGCTGCGGATATTCAAGCTGGCAATTGAGTATGGCGGCGCGGACCCGGTCACGCGCTTCGCGAACGGCGGTTTCCGGAAGACCCACAATCGAAGTACCCGGCAGGCCGCCGGACAGATGCACCTCGCAGATCACCAACGGTGCATTCACGCCTTCCTGGGCGCGACTGTAGACGACAGCAAGACTCATGAAATGCAGGTCCTCGGCGGTTCAATCGACTCAAGAGCGCCGCTGCCTGCGTTGTTGCCGGCAGTCAGTGACGCGGCTTGGCCGACAATTCGGTCTCCAGCGCGGCGAGCTGGCGTTCCAGCAGTTCGATCTTCTCGCGCGTGCGCAACAGCACAAGGCGCTGCACGTCGAATTCCTCGCGGGTCACCAGATCCAGCTTGCCGAGGCCCGATTGCAGGATGGCGCGGAAATTGCGACCCAGATCCTCGCTCGCGTCCTTCATTCCCGGTGGCACGATGGCGGCCAGACGCTGGGCCAGTTCATCGAGGGTGGTGGCATTGATCATGGCGAACCTCATCGCTTGCGGAAGCACTCATGTTACCCGGCCCGGATCGGCATCGGCGTTCTGCCAACCCGGCATCCGGGAACCCGATGCCGGTTGTGCCAATGACGGGCATCGACACAACCGGCTGCGGATCCCTGCCTGCCTCCCTGCCTGCTTCCGTGCTCGCGTCCCAGCGCCTGCGTCAGCGGTGTTGCCGACGGGCCATCCCTTGGCGATAAAGTCTAGGCAGCGGCTGAATCGAACGCAGTGGCGGATTTCGGATTGGCGTGTAGGAAATTTCCTACACGCGCGGTCGGAAATCCGATTCCGGTTACTATTCGTGGCCAGCCCATCCACACGGAACCCGCGCAATGAAAATGGTCATGGCGATCATCAAGCCGTTCAAACTCGATGACGTGCGCGAGGCCTTGGCCGGCATCGGCGTGCAGGGCATCACGGTCAGCGAAGTGAAGGGCTTTGGGAGGCAGAAGGGGCACACCGAACTCTACCGGGGTGCCGAATACGTGGTCGATTTCCTGCCCAAGATCAAGATCGAGATTGCCGTGCCGGATGATCAGCTCGAGCGCGTGGTCGAGACCCTGCGCGAGAGTGCCAACACCGACAAGATCGGCGACGGCAAGATTTTCGTATGGCAGCTCGACCAGGTCATGCGCATCCGCACCGGCGAACTCGACAACGACGCGCTGTAGCCCGACACGGCCCTTGCAGGTCGGGTTTCAGCCCGACCCGGCATTGCGCAAGTCGTCCGGTTGAAACCTGAGCTGAAACGAAGCGGAAACGGCGCAAACAAGGGCACCGTCGGCTCCAGCCTTCGGCCTTGAGCCGACCTGCGTCTGCACGCTTGCCGTTCGCTCACTTGTAGGTCGGTTCAAGCGGCGCAGCCGTGGAACCGACACAAGCACTCGACCTGCAACGAAGCGGAATCGGAACACACAAGGGAACCGTCGGCTCCAGCCTTCGGCCTTGAGCCGACCTACACCTGCATTCTTGCGGTTCGCTCACATGCAGGTCGGTTCAAGCTGCGCAGCCGTGGAACCGATACAAGCTCGGCCTACAACGAAGCGGAATCGGCGCAAACAAGGGCGCCGTCGGCTCCAGCCTTCGGCCTTGAGCCGACCTGCGCCTGAACGCTGGCGGATCGTTCACAAGCAGGTGGTTCAGGCGGCGCAGCCGTGGAACCGACACAAGCGCCTCAGCGCAACGCGATCCATGCCGCCAGGGCAATGAACAGCAGTGCCGCCGTGATGCGTGCGGCGCGCAGAGGCAGGCGATCGGCAAAACGCGCGCCCAGCCACACCACCGGAACATTGGCCAGCAGCATGCCGAGCGTGGTGCCGATGATGATTTGCCAGAGCGGGCCGTACTGCGCGGCCAGTACCACCGTGGCGACCTGGGTCTTGTCGCCCATTTCGGCAAGAAAGAAGGCGCTGATGGTCACCAGCAGCACACCCGCGTCGCGTTTGGCAGGCAGGGCCTCGTCGTCGATCTTGTCCGGAACCAGTGTCCACAGGCCTATCGCAAGAAACGAAACGGCCACGATCCATTTCAGTACCAGCGGCGTGAGCCAGGTGGCCAGCAGCGCGCCAAGCCCCGCGGCCAGCGCGTGATTGAGCAAGGTCGCAATGAGGATGCCAAGGCAGATCGGCAGCGGTCGCCGGTACTTGGCCGCAAGGATCAGGGACAGCAGTTGGGTCTTGTCGCCAATCTCGGCGATGGCTACCGCCGTGGTTGAAATCAACAGGCTTTGCACGCAGGGTTCCTTCGATGCTGCGGGTCAGGTTCGCATGCAGCAAGCTGCGCAGCATAGCCGCAAACGCATTCCGATCAGTACCACTCGATCAGCGACAGGCCGACACCGGCATACCAGGCGCGATGGTTGTAGTCGATCAGGCTTTCGCCATAACCGTTGAACAGTTGCACGTGCATGCGCAGCGGCGGCGCCAGCGGGATCGCCCAGTCAAACTGCACGGCGCCGTGGCTGCGTTCGCCTCCGCGCAGGGAGTGGCGCAGGTTCAGCGCGAACTGCATGTCGTCGTGCACATGCACGATCTCCATTTCGCCGCGACCGATGTAATCGCTGATGTCCGCGTTGTTGTCCTCGCCGAATTCCAGCACGCGCCACCACGGGCGCAGGGTCACGGTCCAGTCATCGCGTTCCAGCGCGAGCGTGGCGGTGGCGCGGTTCCAACTGCGTGACAGCGGATTGCTGCGTCCGTTGGACTGGTGCACGAGGCCAACGCCGAGCATGCGCGCATTCCAGCCGAACAGCGGGAAGCTGGTGCTGAACATGAGATTGGCATCGGGCGCGTAGTTGGTTTCGCGAAACGGTCTCGACTGCTGCGAATTGAGGATCTGCCAGTGCGAGATCTGCGTGTAGCCCAGCCACAGGTCGCCGTTGCTGCCGAAGATGTCGTTGAGCAGGCGTGTCTTCAGGCTGATCTGGTACTTCAGTTCCGTATTGTCGATGTCCAGCGGCGAATCCAGCGTGTTGTCCGGGTTGGGCGAGCGCGGCGTGCGATTGGGGCGCGAGCTGTAGAACGGCATCAGAAAGACCGGCTGGTAGGCGCGGATGCAGAAGGTCGGCGCCAACGGCTGCTGTTCATCCTGCGCATACAGCTCCCAGCGTGAATCCAGCAACGAGTCCGCTGGTGGTCGCTCGCAGCGGTCGCCCTCGGCGGCGGCATGACGCGGGAAAACGTCGCCTGGCCGGATTGCCGGTGTCTTGGCGGGTGTCGGCTCGGCACGGCCGGCCGCCCGGTCGTAGCACGCAAGCCGGGCCTGTGGATCTTCGATCTTCGCGCAGGCTTCCAGGTTTGCAGCGCCCCCCTGGGCACGCCCGACCTGCGCATGAATGGCAATCGGGAAAGCCAGCAGCAGCGACAGCGCGAGGCGCGGCATGGATCGATTCGCCAAGGTGGAGGTTTGCAATTCTAGCCGCAACTCAGCGGCGCAGGCGACGCGAGCCGCGCAACTGGTCGATCGAGAAGCTGGCGATTTCGCTACCGCCGCGGCGACGGGGCTGGCCTGCTTCGGGCGCCCATGCCATGGCGTAAACCACTTCCCAGGTGGCCGGCAGGCTACCTTCGCGGCGATGGATCTCGTAGGCCTCGATCACCTGCGCAAGATGCCGCTTGCCGGTGAGTCCGCGCGCCCGCCCGGTGTCGGCATTGGTCGCGCCCAGCGCACGCAGCTCGCGCATCAGGCCAAGCACGTCGGCATGCTGCCCGGTGAACACGTCACGCTCCAGTACCGGGTCGCGAAATCCGGCCGCGAGCATGGCATCGCCGATCTGGTGGATGTCGAGGAAGCGACTGACATGCGGCGCCCGATCGACACGGCCAAACGCATCGCGCAATTCGTGCAGGGTTTGCGGACCGAAGGTGCTGAACAGGAGCAAGCCGCGTGGTTTCAGCATGCGGCGGAACTCATCGAGCACGGTCTCCAGTTGACCGCACCATTGCAGGCACAGGTTGGAGTGCACGAGGTCGAAGCCGCTGTCCTGGAAGGGCAGCACTTCGGCATCCGCGCACACGCGTACAAACGGGCGCCGCCAGGTTTGCTGGCGTTTGGCGGCTTGCAACATCGGCAGGGCCAGATCCAGGGCGATGATGTGTGCCTTGCGGTAGCGTTGCCTGAGCTTTGCGGTTCCATGCGCGGTGCCGCAGCCGACATCGAGCACGCGCGCCGGATCCAGGGGCAGGTCATCGAGCCGTTCCTGCAGGCGCAACTGCACTTCCTTCTGCAAGGCGGCGTGCTCATCGTAGCCTGAGGCCGCGCGGCCGAAAGACCTGCGCACCTGGGCGAGATCAAAGATACCGCTCAAGAAAACGCACCTTCATTGACGAATGCACGGATGGCCGCCGCCACTTCATTGGCGTGGCTGAGGAAGGGCGCGTGCCCTGCGGAAATCTGCAAAAAACGACCGTGTGGCGCCTGCATGGCTGCCCACTGCATGGCGCTGGCCGGGACCAGGCGGTCGCGACGACCGGCAATCCACAAACTGGGAACGGCAAGCGCGGCAAGCTCCGTGCGCAGGTCGAACGCATCGAGCAGGGCAAGGCCATCCTGCAAGGCGCGCAGGTCCGGCTGGCCATGCGCAAACACCTGCGCCTTGAGTTGGCGCAACTCATCTTGCGCGTTGGCCGAGCCCAGGGTTTCCAGCGCAAGAAAGCGTTCGATGGCGGCGACGAAATCCTCCATCAAGGCAGCGCCAAAATCGGCAAACACCTGCGCGGCAACCCCATGCGGCCAATCCGGGTTGCTGACAAAACAGGGATTGGCGGCAAGCTCGACCAGGCCGCGAACCTGTTCGGGATGATCAAGCGCGCCTTGCAAGGCAACCAGCCCACCCAACGACCAGCCAATCCAGTGCGCTGGCGGTGTTCGCTCGGCAATACGGCGGGCAAGCTCCGCAGGTTGCAGAGAGCCCGGCTGATACGGCTGGTGGTGACCGTGACCGGGCATGTCCACCAGATGCAGGCAAAAGTGCGCCGACAGTCGATCCACCAGCGGCGCAAAGATTCCAGCGTGCATGGCCCAGCCGTGAATCAGCACCAGGTCCGGCCCTGCGCCAATGCGCGTGATCCAATCGCTCATTGCGATGCGATACCGGAGCTGGAGATGCGCAACTTTCGGGAGGCCTTGGCCAGCGCATCCAGCAGCGCGGCCACGTCGGCTTCTTCGTGGCTGGCGGAAAGCGTGATGCGCAAGCGCGCGGAATCCGCGGGCACGGTGGGCGGACGAATGGCGGGCACGAAGAATCCGGCCGCTTCGAGTTCCTGTGACAGCACCAGCGCCTGTTCACTGTCGCCCACCCGCAAGGGCTGGATGGGAGTGCGCGAGGCAATCAGCGCCAAGCCAAGGTGTTGTGCTCCGGCGCGAAACTGCGCTACGCGTGCATGCAGGCGGGCACGTCGCTCATGGTCATCGCGCGCCAGTCGCACCGCTGCGCGGATTGCCGCCGCCAACGCCGGTGGCATCGCGGTGGTGTAGATCTGGGTGCGCGCAAATTGGCGCAGCCCTTCGATCAGTGCGTTGGGTCCGGCAACAAATGCGGCGCAGACGCCAAGCGCCTTGCCGAGGGTGGCCATCAGGATCGGTACTTGCTGCTCGTCGAGTCCGGCTTCGCTGAGGCTGCCGGCGCCATCGGCACCGAGCACGCCGATGCCATGCGCATCATCGATCATCAGGCTTGCTTGCTGCTGCGCGGCCAATTCTGAGAGCTCGCGCAAGGGTGCAATGTCACCATCCATGCTGAACACGCCATCGCTGGCGATGAGGGCGGGCAGTTCCGCATCGCCTTCAAGCTGGCGACGCGCGCTGTCCACGTCCAGGTGCCGGTAACGCTTGAGGCGCGCCCCGGATAGATGCGCACCATCCAGCAGGCAGACATGGTTGAGCTTGTCCTGCACGCAGATCGCGCGCGGTTCCAGTACGGTCTGCATCACCCCGAGGTTGGCCATGTAGCCGCTGGAAAAAAGCAGCGCATCGCTGCGACCTGTCCACTGCGCAAGCTCGTGTTCCAGTTGCTCGTGTTCGTCGCGATGACCACCGAGCAGGTGGGCAGCCGTGGCACCTACGCCCCAGCGCGCGGCGGCGCGGGTCATTGCTTCGTGTACGAGGGGATGCGCGGCCAGGCCAAGGTAATCATTGCTGGCGAAATTGCGCAGGCGATGACCGTCGATGGCGACGTGCGCGCCATCGATTGCCGTGATCGTGCGCATGCGCCGCAACAAGCCATTGCGCGCACGCTCCTCGCTGGCAAGCGCCAGGCGTGCAAGCAGGTCAGGCCGGCTCATGCCAGCCCACCGCACAGGTTTGACAGCGACATCGGCATGGCTCAGGCCGCTACGGAATCGCCCGCATGGGTGACTTCCACGATGTCGAAATGTGCGGTGCCCGAGGTTTCAGTGATCTGCATGGCATGAATGCCGAGGCGTGCGAACAGTTGCTGATCGGCGAGCACATCGGGGTTTCCGGTGGTCAGCAGCTTCTCGCCGTAGAAGATCGAATTGGCACCAGCCAGGAAGCACAGGGCCTGCAACTCATCACTCATCTCGGCGCGACCGGCGGACAGGCGCACCATTGAAACCGGCATGAGGATGCGCGCCACGGCAATGGTGCGCACGAACTCGAAGGGATCAAGCAATGCTGTTCCCGCCAGCGGCGTACCTTCGACCTGCACCAGGCGATTGATCGGCACCGACTGCGGGTGCTCGGGCAGATTGGCCAGGGTTTGCAGCAGGCCCGCGCGTTGCTCGCGCGTCTCGCCCATGCCGACGATGCCGCCGCAGCAGGTCTTGAGTCCGGCCTGGCGAACATGCCCAAGTGTATCGAGGCGATCCTGGTACTCGCGGGTGTGGATGATTTCCGAATAGAACTCGGGCGCGCTGTCCAGGTTGTGGTTGTAGTAGTCGAGGCCGGCGCTGCGCAGGGTTTGCGCCTGCTCAGCCGACAACATGCCAAGCGTTGCGCAGGTTTCCATGCCCAGTTCACGCACGCCCTGGATCATGGCCGCCACTTTGGGCAGGTCGCGATCCTTCGGCGAGCGCCACGCGGCACCCATGCAAAAACGCGTGGCACCGGCCGCCTTGGCTTCGCGCGCACGTTCGAGCACGCGTTCCAGCGACATCAGTTTTTCCGCATCCACACCGGTTGCGTAGCGTGCCGCCTGCGGACAGTAGGCGCAGTCCTCCGGGCAGCCGCCGGTCTTGATCGAAAGCAGGGTGGAAACCTGCACCGCATTGGCATCGTGATGGGCGCGATGCACGGCGTGGGCGCGCTGGATCAGGTCGGCAAAGGGCAGGCCGAGCAGGTCGAGCACCTGCTGGCGGGTCCAGTCGTGGCGAATCTCGGACATCGGAGCCATCCGGTTTTGGGTAAAGTCCGGGGAGTCTGGGATGGCGACCGGGAGCTGTCAACGTGGAGTGGCGGGGAAAAGTTGACAGTCTCTTGGGTGTCGCCCTGCCCGCGCATTGCCTGCTGTGCGCGGCTCCGGCCCTCGGAACCCTGGACCTGTGCGCTGCCTGCCTAGCCGATCTTCCACGCAACCACGCGTGCTGCCGGCGTTGCGCACTGCCATTGGGCCAATCAGCCGAGCTCTGCGGCGAATGCCTCAAGCGCGAGCCCCCCTTTGCATCGGCCTGGGCTCCCTTCCGCTATGCGCATCCGCTGAATCTGCTCGAAGCCCGCTTCAAGTTCCAGCGTGACCTGGCGGCAGGACGCCTGCTTGCGCGCTTGATGGTGGATGCCGCGACCGCATCCATGCCGCCTCTGCCGGCTGCCTTGCTGTGCGTGCCTTTGCACGAAAGCCGCCTGCGCGAGCGCGGCTACAACCAGGCCCTGGAACTGGCCAAGCCGTTGGCGCGGGGCTTGCACTTGCCGCTGCTTCCTAATTCACTGCACAGGGTTCGCAGCACCCAGGCCCAGAGCGGTCTGGATGCGCGTGCACGCCGCCGCAATCTGCGGGGTGCCTTCGAGCTTGATGCAGACGCCCGCCTGCCCGACCACGTTGCCTTGCTCGATGACGTGATGACCACCGGCTCCACCCTGCGCGAATGCGCGCGCGTACTGCGCAAGGCCGGCGTGCAACGTGTGGATGTGTGGGCACTGGCGCGAGCGCCGGCACGGCGCTGATAGACGTGTCTGCGTTGAGTAACTGTAGCCCATATCCGCGACGGTCGGCCCCGGACACGAACGCCAAACTTGATTGCCCACGTATCACCACAGGCGTCTTGTACCAAGTTAGCGTATTCGCTAACATGACGCATGCCGTACCAGATCGAGTACTTTCACTCTCGCGTGTTGGCAGAGATTGAGTCCTGGCCGGTCGACGTGCTTGCTGACTACGCGCGACTTGTCGAGCTCTTGGCGGAGCACGGGCCAAATCTTCGTCTGCCGCACTCGCGCGCGCTTGGCGAAGGCCTGTTCGAGCTGAGGCCGCGTGGTCGTTCTGGTATCGGCCGGGGCTTTTACTGCTTCACGCTCGGGCAGCGCGTCATTGTCGTTCACGCGTTCATCAAGAAGACGCAACAGACGCCCGAGGCGGACCTCAAGTTGGCCCGGAAGCGGGTCAAGGAGTTGAAACATGGCTGACCTGAAGTACCAACCTGTCGCGCACGATCACCAGGCATTTCTGGCTCGCGCAGCCAGGCGCAAGGGCTTTGCCAAGGCGTATGACGCATTGGAGCTGGAGTATCAGCTTGCCAACCAGATGCTCAAGGCCCGCGCACGGGCTGGCCTGACGCAAGATGTCGTGGCCGAGCGCATGGGAACCACGAAAAGTGCAATTTCCCGTCTTGAATCGGCCGGCAAGAAGCACGCACCCTCCATCGCAACGATTCAGCGCTACGCGCAAGCTGTAGGCTGCGATCTGCAGGTGAAGCTGGTGCCCCAGAAATGACGCATGACAATCGCTGCTTGGGTTTGCGTTGCAAGTAGCCCGGTCGTGCGATCCGCATTCGTCGTCAGCAAGGGATTCTTGTGGACGGCCGTTCAGACAACCACGTTGCTATCGTTGTTCAAGCTGACCACCGAGCGCCTTCCAAAACAGGAGTCAATGAGCGATGGCCAAAGCAGAAGCGTCCGTTGAAGAACTTGTCGCCATGATTGAGCGGGGCGAGCTGCGCTTGCCAGAGATGCAGCGCCGGTACGTTTGGAGATCGACCCGCGTTCGCGATCTTCTCGATTCGCTTTATCGCGGCTACCCGTCGGGTGCAATTCTGTTGTGGGAGACCGATGAGACCGTACCGCTGCAAGATTTCGCAATCGAACAGCAGAAAAGCCCGTATCAGAGCGCACGACTTCTGCTCGATGGGCAGCAGCGGCTGACGTCGCTCTCGGCAGTGATTCGCGGAGAGAAAGTGAATGTTCGCGGTCGCAAAAAACCCGTCGAGCTGCTTTTCAATCTTGATCATCCGGATCAAGTTTCTCTCGTCACCGAAGTTAACGAGGACGGCGATGACGAAGACGAAGACCTGATTGACGACGAAGTGGATTCGAGCGAAGACGAGCTGCAACAACGTTTCAACCGCATGACCTTCGTAGTGAGCACTCGAAAGCTCGAACAGCTGCCTCGCTGGGTGAAAGTCACCGAGGTATTCAAATCGGACAGTGACGCGCCCTTCCTGAAGCAAGCCGGCGTTACCGGCTTCGAGGATCCGCGATACGAAAAATACAGCCAACGCCTTGCGCGATTGCGCGGAATACGAAAGTACGTTTACCGCATGGATGTACTCGAACGTCGGCTTTCCTATGACGAGGTGACGGAGATTTTCGTTCGCGTTAATTCGCTCGGTGCCAAATTGCGAAGTTCTGATTTGGCGCTGGCTCAGATCACTGCCAAGTGGCGTGGTGCGCTGAAGACATTTCAGGCATTCCAAACGCAATGTGGCAAGGCGGGATTCGACCTTGATCTTGGATTGCATCTCAAGAACCTTGTCTCTTTTGCTACCGGTCAGTCTCGTTTTCTCACCGTGGGTGGCCTCTCCCTTGAGGCTCTACAAGTAGCATGGAGGGAATGTGTGCCGGGCATGGAGTTCGCGCTGAACTTCCTCAAGAGCAATGTTGGCATTGATAGTCCGGCGCTACTGTCGTCACCATTTCTGCTGGTGACCCTGGCCAACTACGGACATAGGCGCAACTACCAGATTTCGGCCGAGGAATCTCACCGTTTGCGCTATTGGGCGCTCGTCGCGAACGCCAAAGGTCGCTATTCACGCGGTTCTAGCGAGACGTTGCTTGATCAAGACCTCGCCACGTTTCGTGATGGTGGCGGTGCAAACGAGCTGATTGACCGACTTCGGCTGCAGATGGGGCGCCTTGATATCACTGCGGAGGAACTGGAAGGTCGCAATCAACGCAGCGCGCTTTTCAAGACCATGTTTCTCGCGTTTCGTGCTGCCGGGGCAAAGGATTGGCGTTCCAACTTGGCCATCGCCCTTGATCACTCCGGCGCAAGCCACCGTTTGCAGTTTCATCACATCTTTCCCAAGGCCGCACTGAAGAACTCCTACACATCGCGTGAAGCTGATGACATCGCGAATCTTGCATTTATTGGAGGAAAGACAAATCGTCAGATCAGCGACAAGCCCCCAGCTCAATACTTTCCGCCGTTACTTGAGAAGTCCGGTTCTGCGCCTTTCACCGCCCAATGCATCCCAATCGAGCCGACGCTTCTCGTAGTTGAACGTTACAAGGACTTTCTGGCGGAACGACGCAAAGCGGTGACGTGCAGGGTGAATGAGTTTCTCGATGGGGGCTAATCTTCGATTTGAGTACATGCCCCTCCGCCAAGTAGCGCAGTGATGCGAGCCAAGCAATGAATTCGTCGCCTGCTTCTGCAAGAGTCCATGCAGGCAGCAGGTGTGATGAATCCGCAGGTGCCGGGACTAACCAGCAAACCTCAACCCGCCATGCGCACCGGCGACAGATGCGGCAACGGTAACCAGGGTCAGCAGCAGCAGGAACACATGCGCCCATTGCATGAACGCCAATGCGCGTTGCGGATCACGTGCGGCCCAGGCGGGAAACCAGCGGTGCAGCACGAGGGGTTCGAGGACAAACAGCAACAGCGCAAACACGGCCCAGGTGGCCAGCATCAGGTGCATCCACCAGAACCCGGCAAGTGCGAATCGCGGCCACAAGTCCAGCGCCTCGATCATCCACAGTCCGCTGGCGCCGACCACCAGCACGCAAGCGCGGGCAATCCACACGAAGCGGCCTTCGATGTTGCGAAATGTTTGCAGGTGATCGCTTCCCAGCTCGCCGCGGCGCAGGGCCGGCAGCAGTACCGCGGTCACCATGAACACGCCGCCGATCCAGATCACCACGCCCAGCACGTGCAGCGCGCGCATCCACGCCAGCGTCGTCATGGGCGGATATCCATGCGCGGTTCCTCAGCGAATCGCCAGCGACATCAACAGGCCGACCCAGATCAGGCAGCCGACCCAGTTGTTGTTGCGGAACGCAGCAAAGCAGTCGGCGGGTGCGCGTGAACGCATTCGCCATTGTTGCCAGATGAACATGCCCGCCGCGATGGCAAGGCTGGCGAAGTAGGGCCAGGTCAATTCGGCACGCGTGCCGGCAAGCAGCATGGCCAGCAGGAAGGTCGCCATCAGCACGCCGATGATGGGTCGGTCGGCATCGGCAAACAGGATGGCGGTGGATTTTGCGCCGACGCGAATGTCCTCATCGCGATCGACCATGGCGTACTCGGTGTCGTAGATCGTCGAGAACAGCACATTGGCGAGAAACAACAGCCAGCCCAGCGGCGGCACGGTTCCGGTGACGGCGGCGAAGGCCATCGGGATAGACCAGCCGAAAGCGGCGCCCAGCACGACCTGGGCCAGGTGCGTGAAGCGCTTGCAGAAGGGATACACCGCGGCCAGCGCCGCACCGGCAAAGGAAAGCTGGATGGTGAGCGTGTTGGTGAACAGCACCAGTACGAAAGCCAGGGCCAACAGGCCAGCGAACAACAGCAGGGCTTCGCGCCTGGACACGCGACCGGCGGCCATCGGTCGGCCGCGCGTACGTTCGACATGGGCATCCAGCCAGGCGTGATCGGCATAGTCGTTGATCACGCAACCGGCGGCGCGCATCACCACCACGCCCAGGGTGAAGATGATGAGGGTAGCTATCGGTGGAAAATCAGCCGCGGCAAACCACAGGCCCCACCAGGTCGGCCACAGCAGCAGCAATGCGCCGACCGGACGATCCATGCGCATCAGCACGAAATATTCGCGCACGCGTTCGCGCCGGGCTTCCGGCAAGCGCGAGGTCAACCATTCGATCACGCGCATGGCTCGGCTGGAGGCATCGGCCGGTTGCATTGACCTGCGCTTGTGTACGGGCTGGGCAGGCGCGGAGGGTGCCGGCTGTTCGGGGGTTGCCCAGGGCGGCGCATTGTCCGTTGCGATGGCAGCCGCGTTCCGCACGGGTTTGGCCGCAGGCGGCCTTGTCGCTTTCTGCGCCTGGTCGGGTGCTGTTGCGGCAGGTGGCTCGGTGACAGCGCTTCGCGGTTTGCGCACAGCAGCGGGCGTTGCGCGCGGCTTTGCAGGTTCAGATTGGGCAGACTTGCTTGCGCTCGTTGCCGGTTTTGCCGCCGCGGCCTTGCGTGGCGCGCTACCCGACGGCGAAGGCGCGCGTGGCGCGCGGCGAGGCGGTGTCTTCGGCGGCGGTTGTTCGCTCATTCGGCAATTTTAGCTCGGATGCATGGGCGACCCGCGAAAAACAAAATCAGTTGCGCGCGCGACGCGCGAGTGCAGGGCGCCAGGCCAGCGCAATGACGATGCCAAGCAGGAAGCCGGCAATGTGTGTCCACCAGGCCACCGCGCCGAAAGTCGGACCGACGAAGGCAAACAGCACCTGCAGCATGGCCCAGAAGCCAATCAGCAACGGTGCAGGCACGCGCACGAATTCGAGGAATACGCCCAGCGGCAAGACCAGTCCCAGTCGCGCGCGCGGATACAGGGCCAGATAGGCGCCGACCACGCTTGATACCGCACCGCTGGAGCCGATGATCGGTGAATTGACCGCGGCCAGGGTCCATGCTCCGACCAGATTGGCCAAAGCGCCGCCGACAATGAACAGAAAGAGGAAACGACCCGCGCCGAGTGCGCGTTCCGCCGGCACGCCAAAGATGACCAGGAACAGCAGGTTGGTGGTCAGATGGATCCAGTCCGCGTGGATGAACAGCGCGGTTATCAGTCGTGCAAAGCGCAGTTCCAGCAACTGGGTCAGCCACGGAACACGGGAATCGAACAAGGTGGCGGGAACGGTTCCCCAATAGCTGAGCAGCACGCCCCGTCCCGCCAGCGGCTCGGCGACCAGCCACAGGAACAGGGTGACACAGGTGGCCACGAGCAGCACAGTGGCCCAGGGTGGTCGCGGCTTGCGACGGCTTTGCAGCTGGACAAACATGGTCGGCGAGCGCGCGTCAGCGCCCGCCGCGTGGGTAGAGGAAACGCTGGCCGGAAAATTCGAAGACGGCGCCGTCCGCGCGGATTTCGACCAGCTTCAGACCGCCGATGTCATCGCCTTGAACCTGGCGTTGGCCGTTGAGGATGATGAAGCGTTTTGCCGGATCCTCGGCAAACACATGCATGGAAATGGCAATGGCCGGCAATTCGCGTCGGGTTGCCAACGGCAATTCCCAGACCATGGGCAGAGTCTCGCCAGGACGCGCGGGTGTCGTGGCTGGCGCATCGCGTGCCGGCGTCGTGGCCGGTGCAACCGCTGCGGGCTTTTCCGGCGCGATGGCGGTTGGCTTGGCTGGTGCAGGCTCGACTTGCACAGGCATGCGACCGGTTCCATTGCGCGCATTGGGCGAAGCAACGGCGGCTGGTTTTGCTGCCGGCACATCCGGATTCGCGGCAACCGCCGCAGGCGGCGTGGCCGGAGTTGTGCCTGCGGGCTGAGCCGGTGAATTCGGTCGGGTTTCAATGCGCCGATTGGTCTGGATCGGTTGCGTACCCTGCGCGGGCAGGGCTTCGAACACGGCAGGATTGCGTGTCGCCGGTGCGGCTTCCGGCTTTGCCGTCGCCACGGGGTTGGGCGCAACCGGTGGCGCTTGCGGCTTGCGTTGCAGCCACCACAGCGCCAGCAAACCCAGGCTGATCAGCACCACCAGCAGCGGCAGCCAGTTGCGACGTCGACGCACGGCCATGACCGGCGAGCCGATCGATGGCGCGCTGCCGAGGCGCCGTTCGCGCTCGGATTTTCTCAGGGCTTCAAGAATCAGGGACATGGTGCTGCGTACTTACTCGACATTGCGCGACAGGTGGGGGCCGGAATCATCCAGGGCAGACAAGGCAAACAGGGTTTCCGGACCAATGATGCCATCGGCCTGTATTCCATAGGACAACTGCAGCTTGCGCACGCGCTCCTGCATGGCCGCATCAAAATAGGCCGGTCCCGTGTCACCACCGGCGCCGCCGTCCAGCGCGTTGAGGCGCTGCTTGGCCCAGCCAATGGCCGGTCCGGCATCGCCTACCATCAGCGAGCCGTTGATCTTTTCTGGTACGCGCCAGATGGCGATGAATTCCCCGGACCAGAATTCTGCCAGCCGTTGGCGTGGCAACTCGATGGCATCACCTGCCATGCCGACGCGCACAAGTTTCGTCCCGGCGCCCTCCAGTACGACAAAGGCCGGCGTCTTGCTGGCGTTGAACACGAGGATCAGCGGGCGATCAAAGCGCAACAACTGTTCAATACTGGCGTTCCCGCGCAGGCAATAAAGCCCACTGGCGATCGAGGTTGGGCAACGCGTGGCCGCGCGCACCGAGGTTTCCCCCGATTCGACCTGCCAGCGCGAAAGCAGTTGGGTGAAGGCAAACAGTTCGGTTTCCGGGGCTTGTGCGATCAGGCTCTCAAGTTTCTGCACGCCTTCGGCTTGCGGTTTCGCAACAGACTGCGCCGCAGTCGCCGCAGGTGGCGGGGCAGGTCCGGTCGTGCGGTTCAGCATCCATCCGCCCGCGAGCACCAGCAACACCGCCAAGGCGGCGGCGATCACCCAGCGACCGGCGCGACGCAGCCAGTAGCGTGCGTGCCCGGGCAGGGTTTCATCGGCGGAACGATCCACCAGGCGCTCACCGATGCTCTGCTGTTCGCGTGCGTAGCCGGCCATCAGCGCGCGATCGGCAACCACATTGATCAGGCGTGGAATGCCGCCCGAACGCTGATACAGCGCGCGCAGCCCAAGTCGCGAGAACGGCACCCGCTGGCAACCGGCCACCGCCATGCGGTGTCTGACATAGGCCTCGCTTTCCGCCGCATCGAGCGGCGTCAGGTGGTAACGCGCCGTGATGCGCTGGGCCAACTGGCGCAGCTCCGGCCGATTGAGCATGTCGCGCAATTCCGGCTGGCCGAGCAGGATGATCTGCAAGAGCTTCTGGGTTGGCGTTTCCAGATTGGTCAGCAGGCGAATCTGCTCCATCGCATCCAGCGAAAGGTTCTGCGCCTCGTCGACGATCAGCACCACGCGCAGGCCTTGTGCGTAGGCATCCAGCAGGTAGGTGTTGAGCGCATCGGTCAGGGCCTTGAGGCTGCCGCGCTTGCCGCTGACATCGAGCTTCAGTTCCTCGCAGATGGTCTCGATCATCTCCACCGGCGAGAGCCGCGGATTGAGCAGCAAGGCAACCTGGGTGTTTTCCGGCAATTGTTCGAGCAACAGGCGGCTCAAGGTGGTCTTGCCGGTGCCGACCTCGCCGGTCAACTGCACGAAACCACCACTGCCGCCCTTGCCGACGCCGTACAGCAGGTGCGCCAAGGCATCGCGGTGGCGATCGGACAGGAACACATAGCGCGGGTCCGGCGTTATCGAAAACGGGGCCTCGCGCAGGCCGTAATACTCGAGATACATGGCGCTACTCTATCAGGCTGTCGAAAAACTACCTGCGTTGCCATTGCTGTGCTGAAAACAGGCTCAAAATGCTCATTTACCGTACGTAAACTGCGCTTTTTCGCCTGTTTTGCCTTCCGCTGGCTGCCTCGCCAACGTTTTTCAACATTCTGCCAACCGAGGCCATTTGTTCCGGGGCTTGCAACGGGGCATGCTTGGAGGCGTTGTGGGAACAATCGCCGAAGTTAAGCACTTTTATCGCTACATTGCAGGATTTTCAGGCCGCAATGCCGTAACTGCGCAGCAGCGCATCCACGCTGGGTTCGCGGCCACGGAAGGCAATGAAGGATTCCAATGCCGAACGTGAACTGCCGATCTCCAGCACCTCGCGGCGCCAGGCGGCCCCGGTGTTCGGGTTGAACACGCCCTCTTCCTCGAAACGCTCGAACGCATCGGCGGAAAGCACTTCGGCCCACAGGTAGCTGTAGTAGCCCGCGCCGTAGCCGCCGGAAAAGATATGGGTGAAGGCGTGCGGCAGCCGCTGCCAATCCGGGGGTGGCAACACTGAAACCATTTGCCGAACCTCGCCGAGGATCTGCATGGCGCGCGCGCCGCGTGCGGGGTCGAATTCATGGTGCAGGCGAAAATCGAACAGGCCGAATTCGAGTTGGCGCACGAGGAACAGGCCGGACTGGAAATTTCGCGCCGCCTGCATGCGATCAAACAATTCCTGCGGCAAGCGTTCGCCGGTTTGCCAATGGCGTGCGATGAGATCCAGGCCCTCGCGTTTCCAGGCGAAGTTCTCCATGAACTGGCTGGGCAGTTCCACCGCATCCCACTCCACGCCATTGATGCCGGAGACACCGGCCAGTTCCATCGCGGTCAGCATGTGATGCAGGCCATGACCGAATTCGTGGAACAGGGTGAGCACGTCATCGTGGGTCAGCAGCGAGGGCATGTCCGCGCTGGGCGGGGCAAAATTGCAGGTGAGGAAAGCCACCGGCAGTTGCAGGCCTTCGGCCTGGCGCATGCGCGTGGTGCACACGTCCATCCAGGCACCGCCGCGCTTGCCGGTGCGCGCATACAGATCGACATAGGCACCCGCTATCACTGCACCGCTGGCATCGAGCAAATCGTAGTAGCGCGCATCAGGGTGCCACACATCCACCCCTTCACGCAGGCGGGCGCGGATGCCGAGCACGCGCTCGATCACGGCGAACAGACCCTCAAGCACGGATTCCAGCGGAAAGTAAGGCTTCAGTTCTTCCTCGCTCAGCGCGTATTTGCGCTCGCGCAATTTCTCCGAGGCATAGCCGACATCCCAGGGTTGCAGATCGTCGATATCCAGCTCGTTGCGGGCAAAGGCGCGCAGTTCCTCCAGATCGCGCAGGGCCATGGGCCGCGCCTTGGCCACGAAGTCGTGCAGGAAGTCGAGCACTTGCTGCGGCGTGGTGGCCATCTTGGTTGCCAGCGACTCCTCGGCGCTGCTGGAAAATCCGAGCAGGCGCGCTGCTTCGTGGCGCAGCGCCATGATCTGCTCGATGCGCGTGCTGTTGTCGAATCGACCCCCGTCCGACAGTTCCGAGGCGCGCGTCTGATACGCGCGATACACGCGCGCACGCAGCTCGCGGTGATTGGCGAAGTTCAACACGGCCTGCACGCTGGGTTGCTTGAGGGTCACCAGCCATCCATCCAGTCCGCGTTCCGCCGCGCCGCCGCGCAAGACCGCCATGCCGGATTCCGGAATGCCGGCCAATGCTTGCGCCTCGGTCAGATGCTCGCTCCAGGCATCGGTGGCATCCAGCACGGCTTCCTCGAACGCGGTGGAAAGCCGCGCGAGTTCCGCGGAAATCTCGCGAAAGCGCGTGCGTGCCGGCTCCTCCAGGGCAACCCCGGCCAGTTCGAAATCGCGCAGCTCATGTTCAACCAGGGTGCGTGCCGCCCGCGGCAAGGCGGGGAAATCCTTGCCATCGCGCACCGCCTTCACTGCGGCGTACAGCTCGCGGTTCTGGCCCAGCGCGGTCTGGAAGGCGACGATTTTTTCCTGGGCAGCCGAGTACGCCTCGCGCAGGGCTTCGGAGTCTTTCACGCCATGCAAGTGACTGACCGGCGCCCAGGCGCGGGAAAGGTCGTCGTCCAGCTTTTCACCGACGCGCAGGACGGAATCGAAGCTGCGCGGCGTCGAGCTCGCCAGAAGCGCGTCGATACCGGCCTGGTAGCGTTGCAGCAGGGCGTCGATGGCCGGCTCGACATGTTCCGCCGTGATGGCAGAGAACGCGGGCAGGGCGGGACCATCAATCAGGGGGTTGCTCATGCATCAATCCGGTATGGGTTGGGGAACAACCCGTGAACTTGGCGCGCGGATGGCGCAAAATCAAGCGCAGCTCCGCATTGGTGAAGATCGAAGGGCATGGAAAGCGAGGATTCCCGCCAAACCCGAGACCTCCTGCGCGCGCTGCCGCTGTTTCGTCATTTCGACGATGCGGCACTGGCCGAGCTCGGCGAAGGCCTGCAATGGTTTGCCATGCCCGGCGGCGCTTCCCTGTTCGAGCAGGGCGATCCCAGCGACGCATTCTATGTACTGAAAAGCGGCAGCCTGGGTGCATTCCGCACGGATTCCGATGGCGCAACCCATCTGGCCGGTATTGTCGCGGCCGGCGAAACCGTGGGCGAAGTCGGCATGATCGTCGACATGCCGCGCAATGCGAGCGTGCGCGCCCTGCGCGATTCCGAGTTGCTGCGCCTGACCCGCAGCAATTTCGAGAAGCTGGCAACCCACCATCCGGAAGCCGTGCTGGCCATGGCACGCCTCGCCGTGCGACGCATGTCCACGCGGGATGCGGAAGGCGCCAATTCGGCACTGCGCACGTTTGCCGTGCTGCGCCATGACGCGGGCGTCGACGCGCGTGGTTTTGCCAGGGACCTGGTCGAGATGTTGGGTCGCCTCGGCAACACCGTTCTCGTCGATCAGGAAACGGCCAAGGGCAAGCTGAGCAGTTGGTTCAACGAACTGGAAGTGCATTCGCGATTCGTCATTTACCTGGCCGATGCCGATGACGACTGGCAGGCGCAATGCGTGCGTCAGGCCGATTGCCTGTTGCTGCTGGCCAACGCACAGGAGGAACCGGGCACCTGGCCGGCCAGTGCCTGCGCGGATGCATCGAGTGCGCTGTCGCGTCCACGCCATCTCATCCTCCTGCATCCCAACAACAACCTGGTGATCGGCGCGGCGCGGCGCTGGCTCAGGATGACCCCGGATATTCCGCACCACCATGTGCGTGGATCCGCGGATGTTCGCCGCGTGGCCCGTTTGCTAACTGGTCGCAGCCTCGGCCTGGTGTTGTCGGGCGGCGGCGCGCGCGGATTCACCCAGATCGGTGTGGTGCGCGCATTGCGCGAGGCCGGCCTGGAAATCGATTGCGTGGGCGGCACCAGCATCGGCGCCATCATCGGCGCCGGGGTTGCGCTGGAATGGTCGGACGAGGAAATGTTCGACAACTACTACCGCAGCTTCGTCAGCGGTCGCCCCTTGCGCGACCACACCTTGCCGATGGTGGCCCTGACCCGTGGCCGGCGCGTGGCCCTGTTGCTGCGCGAGCAGTTCGGTGCGCGCGACATCACCGATCTTCCACTGCCGTATTTCTGTTGCTCCTCGAACCTGAGCTCAGGCCAGTTGGTCACCCATCGCGATGGTCCCCTGTGGCTGTGGCTGCGTGCCAGTTGCGCCATTCCCGGAGTGTTGCCGCCGGTCTGCCACCACGGCCAGGTGTATGTGGATGGTGCGGTGATGAACAACCTGCCGACCGACATCATGCACGCGCAGCAGCCCGGCGACATTGCCGCCGTGGATATCGGCGCCGACGATGCCCTGCGCACCACGCTGGAGGAGTACTACACGCCACCGTGGTGGAAACTGATGTTCGACTTCAAGCGCCACGCGCGCCCCGGCATCTTCGATATCCTGATTCGATCCGGCATGGTCAACGCGGAAATTGCCAGCGCGGACCGTCATCACCTGGCCAAACTCTTGTTGAAGCCACCGGTGACCGATATCGGCCTGCTCGACTGGAAGTCATACGAACGCGCAGTGGAGGTTGGATACCACTACGCGCTGCGCGTCATCGGCGGCCAGCGTGACCGCCTGCACGAGCAGGTGCCGCTGCGGGTGTGACACTCGGGAAACTCTGAACAAGTACGGAACTCATTCGTCGCGAGCAAGCTCGCTCCCACAAATCAAGCAACGGTGGGAGCGAGCTTGCTCGCGACAATACCTGTTCAGACCTTCCCTGGGGAAATTCTGATTTTGCTCGTCATCCCGGAATCGCGAAGCGATATGCGGACCTGCGGTTGATACAGGGCAAGGGCTAGCCAGAGTCGCGATTGCGCACGAATAGGGCAATATGAAACACGGCGCGGCACAAGAGCCCGAACGCAAGCATCAACAATCCCAAGACCGCCAAGGGCAGAAGGCGAGTGCTCGCACCCTGAAAAATTGCCGCCTGAATCTCATTTGCAGGCGCAGCGTACATCAGCATCAAGAACAGAGAAGCCAGGGTGGTCAATGCACCAAGAATCGACACCAAGCCCGCGATGAATAGAGAGAAACGGTACGGCTTTGCGTTGGGGATTTTCATCGACTAACCAAATGCGGGCAGATGCCAAGAATGGATGCAACACAGGAACCATTCAACGGCCAGCAGACGCACCAACGCTCAGCCCAGCGACATCACTCGCGCCGGGTTGACGGGAAGTCGCTCTGGAAATGTCAGGTCTTGCTGCTCGGCCATTCAATCTGAACCTTGCGGTGATTCATGACGCAGTCACGCAGATACAGGTTGATCAGGCTTTGATACGGCACTCCCGCCTCATTGGCCATGCCTTTGAAGTAGTCCACGACGTCCTCTGAGAGGCGCATTGACACTGGTTTCTTGAGTTTGCCCGCATACGGGTTGCGGCGGGATCTCATCTTGGAGAGATCGTATTCGGCTTTCATGGCGGTCACTGACTGTAATAGGAGCTTTCTTGCTTCGTGGCTTTGCGCGCTGAAATGATGCGAATGACGCCACCGCCGTCGCGCTCGCAGTGGCAGACAAGAAGAAGGTGTGCGCCGCTGCTCATGCCTAGCATCAGAAAGCGCTCTTCGTTCGAGGAGTGCGGCTCATCGTAGAACTGGATAGCGAACTCGTCATAGAAAACGGACTGGGCTTCCTCGAAGGAAACGCCATGCTTCTTGAGATTCGAAGTGGCCTTGGCTGGATCCCAGTTAAACTTGATCATCATTACATTGTATGGATGATCGATGCTTTTGCAAGGTCCAGGCAGTACGACTTCCGCAGAGCCAGGCGCCGGCCTCCGTCGAGACCTTGATCCCGGATTGAAATGAGCCAGAGCCGCAGCAGCGAATGACTTGGCGCTCATGGTTGGGTGCACCATCCGACGCACCGTCGGCGCGGCACGCAACAAAGAAACCATGCAACAGCCAGCAGACGCCCGAATGTTCTGGCCAGCGACATCACCCGTCCTGGTTGACGGCAAGTCTCTTGCGGAATTGTTAGGCGGCAATTCCCATCACTAGAATTTCCGCTATCTTGTTTTCAGAAAGCGGGTCGTGCTGGTATTTGATTAGGCAAAGGAGCGACACCTGAGCCTCGGTCATAGAAAGAATGAAATCCTCTACAGCTTGATCACCGACATTCTTGAATCGGTAGTTTCCAGGCGGGATAGCCTGGTCCACGGGAACGCGTGCCTTGCCGACATTCTCATACTTATTGAAGTCGTAGATGTCGCACGAAAGCTTTACAGGTGTTTCGTCTACGCGCGTGGGAGGCAGAAAAAGTCCCTTCGTGTCCGAAGTAAGCTCCAGCACTGGCGTCTCGTCTGGGCCTTTTAGCGCTACCGCTTGAACCTCATCTCCCTCAAGCAGCTCATCGAACTCGCGCACAGCGCCGATGATCTGCGTGCCAATCTGGTAGACCGGACCATTAAACACTTGATGGGAGTCACCCGCGATTACCACAGTATTTCCGTCGCCATTCTGGGAAACGGCCACCGATTCGCCTCTGTGCGCCGCCTGGAAGATTGCCACTAGAAAGTCAAAGGCGTTCTTGGTTGCCTCCCATACGTTAGGCGTGCCTTGGAGGAAGGGCAAAACTGTCTGCACGCCGGTGTAGATAGATCCGAGGATCGCTATGAACGAGCCATCCTCGTAGCGCTCAATGCGAACTTGAAGAAGGCGGCGATCTTGATCAGAAAGGCGCTTCTTATCCGTCAGCGCCCGGAACTGACCATCAAAAACGTGCTGGAGTGCAGTGAGGCCTGCCGCGACTTTGTCCAACCGGTCGCTCCCGTCGAACGCGCGTCCCTTCATTTCGAACTTGTATGGATCCATGGCGATGATCTCTCCCTTGCCGCCTAACTAAACGTAGACCCCAACAACGGGGCGCAGCAAGAATGTTCGACCAGCCGTGCACTTTGCGTCAAGCCGTAATCCTGCAAGAAATCATGTGGATTTTGTCGGGTTGTGCGCGCGGAAAATCCTGAACGCGGCGGCGTGATTTCCCGCGAACGTGGATGCATTGGATCGCGCGCGTCGAGGGAGGCGTGATCGACGATCAGCCGCGAGCAGGTGTGCTCAAGGCTGCGTGCGCAGCACGGAGAAGTCGACGCGCTTGATCAGGCGTGCCTGACCCAGGCGGTTGCCCTGCAGGTAATCGACGCCCGCGCCGCGCAAGGCAAGCAGGGTGGCATCGTTGTCGACCTCACCTGCCACCACGCGCATCTGCAAGGAGGCGGCAAGTTGGGCGATGGCGGTGATCTTGTCCAGGTTGCGCTCGTCGTTGACGATGTCCTGCACGATGCTTCTATCCACGCGCACCATGTTGCCGGGTTGGTGCTGCGCATGCAGGAAAGGCAAGAGGCCCGCTTCGGCATCCGAGCCGTTGATGATGAAGCGGCAGCCCATCGCACGCAGTCGGGCAATGAAGTGAAGGGCGGCGGGCAGGTTGGAAAGCTCGGGGCTGTCGTTGATCTCGAACAGCAGGCAGGACGCGGCGACGCCGGTGTCCACGATGGCCTTCTCGATTTCCGCAAGCACCTCGGGGTCGGCCACGGTGGCCGGGGACAGCCGCGCAATCAGCCCAACGCGCGCTCGCGCAGCCCCGCTGGTGGCCAGGTGATTGAGCAGGCCGTGGATCACCCACAGATCGATGCGCTGAACCATGCCGACGCGCTCGGCCAGTGGAATGAAGGCGCGCGGCTGGATCAACTGGCCATCCTTGCCGACCATGCGCAGTTGCACGGCAAACAAGGGGTCGTGTTGTAGCTGGTCGAATTGCCAGCCGAAATCCTCGGCCACCGGAGTTGCATCCGCCGGCAGGTTGGCCAACGCCACCACGGGTTGTACCAGCATGACGAAGCGCGCCTGCTCCAGGGCCAGGCGCAAGCGCTCGCTGGGATTGTTCACCGGCATTACCGGCGTCGGTTCGCCTGCTTCGTCGAGGTGGTCCGCTGCGACCGGATTGTTGCCGCGCGCAGTCGCACGCGCACGTGCCAGCACTTCGTCCGCAGTCAGCGCGCCCGGCGTCAGCAGTTCCGCGCCAATACGCGCCTTGACCGTGCGCGAATTGCCACCGACCGTGTACTCGCGCCCGTCCAGCAATTGCTGGAAGCTGCTGCGCAGCACATCGATGTTGTCGACCTGCACCTGGGTCAGCAGCAACAGGAAGGCATCGCCCTCGCCGCGTGCAAGCACGTCACCTTCACGCAAGCGGTGGGCCAGCGCATGCGCCACCGTGCGCAACAATTCATCGCCGCGCGGCGGATCCTGATCCTCCTCGCGATCCAGCTCGACATGCAGCAGCGCCGAGTAACCTCCGCGTTCGCGCAGGCGGGTCAGCTCGGCAATCAGGCGTTGGCGCAGGTGGCGGGTGTTCGGCAAACCGGTCAGCGGGTCGTGGCTGAGTTCCCAACGCAGGCGCTCGGCGGTGCGACGCTCGGCGATATCGCGGAACACCACGACCGCGCCTTGCGCCTGGCGATGCGAGGACAGCGGCAACACCGCGTACTCGACCGGCACCCCGCTGCCATCTCGACGACGGAACATGGTTTCCACGCGATGCATGGGGATGCCGTCACGATAGGCGCGCACCAGCGGTGAACTGCGCGGGTTTTCCTGCGGATGCACGGTGGCCTGCGCCAGCAGGCCGAGGAGATCGTCTTCATCGGCGTAGCCGAGCATGCGCAAGCCGGTGGGATTGATGAAGCTGATGCGCCCTTCGCCATCCACCCCGAGCACGCCATCACCGACCGAACCGAGGATGCCGTCGAGCTGTTCGCGGCCGAGATCCGCCGTCTTGCGCATCTCGATGGTTCGGGCCAGGGTGCGCACGCGGGTCAGAAACAGGTCGCGGGCCTCGTTCTTGAACATGCATTCGCTGGCCCCGGCTTGCAGGCAACGGCGGATGATGTCCTCGCGATAGGTGCCGGTGATGATCGCCACCAGCGGCGCCGGAACGCGCTGGCACAGGCGGCGGCACAACTCGTCACCACTGCCGTCCGGCAGGAAGTAGTCGACGATGGCCATGTCGTAGTCGCAGGATTCAACCAGCTTTTCGGCTTCTTCAATGGAAGCGGCGACATCCACCCGATAGCCCTGGCGTTCCAGCATGTCACTGTAGGCCTGGCATACGCTCTTGGAGTCATCGACGAACAGGATGCGGATGCGATCGGTGGCATCGGCGGGCGCGGCATCGAGGCCGATTTCCTCCGGTGCCAGTTCGCGCACGCTGGCTGGAATGCGGCTGAATTGCGACCACAGCAGCACCTGGCCGCGCAGGGTTGCTGCATTCCAGGCGCGGATTTCCGCGGTTTCCTCGTGCGCCATGAGCAAGGTCGCCGGCGCATCGGCGGCATCGCGGGTGTATTCGAGCAGGGCGCGGAACTCGCGCGTCATGCGTGCCGGTGCTCCGATCACGGCGAGGGAATACGGCAAGGCATTGGACGCCGGATTGCCCAGGCGACGCAGGTGATCGCAGGCTTCCAGGTAGTTGCCGATCTCGGCGCGCACGGGTAGCTCCGCCGCCGCCAGCGTGCGCCGCAGCAGATGGTTCAAGGTGGTCGAGCGCTCGACGATCAGGATTCCGCTCAAGGCAGCCTCGGCTTTCAATCTGCAAACAGGATATCGCCCCAACTTCCGTCACGGCACGGCAAGCGCAGAACTGCGGTATTGCCCCGGCGACGGAACCCGGGGGCAATCAGAACAGCACGCGATTCGCAATGCAAGGCGGCATGGGCCGCGCACGGCGCTCTCTCGGATCCGGCACGGCCGTCGTGGCTGCGGGCTGAAAGCCGAATTCATTACAATGGCGGTCTTTCCCAGTCGAGATTGTCATGACCTACCCGCATATCCGACCGCGTCGCATGCGCAGGGATGCCTTCTCGCGCGAATTGATGCGCGAAACCCGCCTGCATGCCGGGGATCTGATCATGGTCGCCTTCGTCATCAATGGCGAGGATCGCGCGCAGGACGTGGCCTCAATGCCGGGCGTGCAACGCCTGAGCATCGATCGCCTGCTTGGCGTCGCCGATCAATGCGTCGAACTCGGCATTCCGGCGCTGGCCCTGTTTCCGGCCATCGAAGGCCCGCTTAAAAGCCTGGACGCACGCGAAGCCTGGAATCCGCAGGGTCTGTTCCAGCGTGCCGCGCGTGCGCTCAAGGCCCGCCATCCCGGGCTTGGCCTGATTGGCGACGTGGCCCTGGATCCCTACACCACGCATGGCCAGGACGGCATCATCGATGACACAGGCTATGTGCTCAACGACGTGACCATCGAGGCACTGGTGAAGATGGCGCTGGCCCAGGCTGAGGCCGGCTACGACATTGTGGCGCCCTCGGACATGATGGACGGACGCGTCGGTGCAATCCGCAGCGCGCTCGAAGCTGCAGGCCATGTGAACACCCGCATCCTGGCCTACTCGGCCAAGTACGCATCGGCGTTCTACGGCCCGTTCCGCGACGCGGTGGGCTCATCGACCAATCTCGGCAAGGGCGACAAGCACACCTACCAGATGGATGTCGGCAACAGCGATGAAGCGCTGCGCGAAGTCGAACTCGATATCGCCGAAGGCGCGGACATGGTGATGGTCAAGCCCGGCATGCCCTATCTCGACGTGGTGCAGCGCGTGAAGGAACACTTCGGCATGCCGACCTTTGTCTATCAGGTCAGCGGCGAGTACGCGATGTTGAAAGCGGCTGCGCAGAACGGCTGGCTGAATGAGCGTGCGGTGGTACTGGAATCCCTGCTCGGCATGAAACGCGCCGGTGCGGATGCCATCCTCAGTTACTACGCGATTGATGCCGCGCGCTGGTTGCGCGCAGACTAGGAAGATCCCGCAACATCGGATTTGGAGAATTGTCATGCAGATGGTCGAATCGGAAACCCGCGTGCCTTACATGACTGCCAGCGAGCCAGCGCAGTACGCGGTGTTCGGCCAGCCGGTGGCGCATTCGCTGTCGCCACGAATCCACAGCGCGTTTGCGCGGCAGTTGGGCATTGCCCTTGAATACCGACCCATCGAAGCATCCGCCGAAGGCTTTGCCGCGGCACTGAAGAAATTTGCCGATCACGCAGGCGCAGGGGCCAATGTCACCCTGCCGCTCAAACAGGTTGCGGCAAAAGCCTGCACCAGCCTGAGTGATCGCGCGCGCCGCGCCGACAGCGTCAACACCCTCTCGCGCAGCGGCGATGGCTGGCATGGCGACAGCACCGATGGCGTTGGTTTGATTCGTGACATCACCAGTCGCCATCGTCTGTTCGTGCGCGGTCGGCGCACCTTGCTGCTTGGTGCCGGCGGCGCGGCGCGTGCAGTGGCGTTTGCCCTGCTCGATGCGGGCGTGCCGGAACTGACCATTGCCAACCGCACGCCCGAGCGTGCCGACGCGCTGGCCGATGCCATCGGCCAACCCAAGCGCGTGCACACGCGCTACTGGGATGATCTCGGCAACTGGGGCGCCTTCGATTTGCTCATCAATGCGACTTCGGCCGGTCACGGTGGAGCTGCGCTCAACCTGCCGTCCTCGCTGTTGGCGCCGCGCGTGGTCTGCTATGACCTCTCCTACGGCAAGGCGGCGTTTGAATTTCTCGCCTGGGCACGCAGCGTGGGTGCCGAACATGCCCTGGATGGACTTGGCATGCTGGTCGAACAGGCTGCCGAGGCGTTCGAGTTGTGGCATGGCCAGCGGCCGGATACGGATGCGGTATACGCCGAACTGCGGGCCTATGTGCCGGGCAATGCCGAAGACTGAAGTCGCGATCAACTGTCGCAGCGGTTGCGGTGCCTGCTGCATCGCGCCTTCGATTTCATCAGCGATTCCCGGCATGCCCACCGGCAAACCCGCCGGCGTGCGTTGTGCGCAGCTCACCTCCGACAACGCCTGTGCGATCTTCGGCAGGCCCGAGCGCCCCGAGGTGTGTGTTCGCTTGCGACCGAACCCGACCATGTGCGGCAACTCGCGAGGGCATGCGCTCGGCTATCTCGCAGATCTGGAGCAACTCACCCGCGCGGCAAAGGAGTGTATTGACGATTTCCGTTCGTGGTGAGTCCGTCGAACCATGAACGGAATCCCGCACATCACACGCATCCTTCGACCGGGCTTGGTGGTTCGATGCCAAGGACCCGCGCAGGAATCAATGGCCCTGGCCTGCTTGTTCATCTTTCGGTGAAATCGCGCACGGCTCCGGTCGCAGCCATAGCCAGATCCCGGTCAGCAACATCACGGAAATTCCGGTTGCGGCCATCCACAGCCGCGGTGCGGTGAGCAGCAGGATCAGCGCACAGGCCAGCATGGTGATCGTCGCCAGCCACTTGTTGCGGCGGCTGACCGCACCATGGCTTTGCCAATCGCGGATCATCGGGCCGAAGTTGCGATGCGCGAGCAGCCATTGATGCAAACGGGTTGATCCGCGCGCGGCGGCCCAGGCCGCCAGCAGAATGAAGGGCGTGGTCGGCAGACCGGGAAGCACGATGCCGATGATGCCGAGCGCCAGCATCACACAGGCGAGGGCAAGGTAAAGCCAGCGTGGTACGAGGGATGATCTGTTCATTGCCGGGATGTCGGCTTGTGCTGCGCGCCAGTGGGCCCGCGTCAAGCGGTCACGGCGAGATAGCGATCTTTCAAGCGCACGTAATGTTGCGCTGAATAGTAGAGTCGCTCGATTTCCGCATCACTCAGGCGCCGCACCATGCGCGCCGGATTGCCCAGCCACAGCTCGCCTTCGCCAACCACCTTGCCCGGGCTGACCACGGCACCGGCACCGATCATGCTGTGCTTGCCGATCACCGCACCGTCAAGGATGGTCGATTGCATGCCGATCAGACAGGCATCGTGCACGGTGCAGGCATGCACCACCGCGGCATGGCCGATGGTCACATCGCTGCCGATGATCAACGGAAAGCCGTCGCCGGTGTACGGTCCGGCGTGGGTCACGTGCAGCACGGCACCATCCTGCACGTTGCTGCGCGCGCCGATGCGCACGTGGTGGACATCGCCGCGTGCCACCGCAAACGGCCAGATCGAGGCATCCTCGCCCAAATGCACATCGCCGATCACGCTGGCTTGAATATCGACATAGGCGCGAGGCCCAAGGGTGGGCAGGATGCCCTGGTAGCTGCGTACGGTCATGGTTCACCCGCAAGTATGGAAGCAGAAAAACTAGCACGACCCGCATGGCAGCGCAGCGTTCATGCAATAGACTGCACGCATGGAAACCAAGACTTCTATCGACTTGAGCGCGTTGCTGGAACGGCAGCGCAAAGCCTGGAGTGCCAACCCGCCGGATCGGGCCCAGCGCATGGCCGATCTCGCCGCCTTGCGTAAAGCCGTGGTGCGGCGCATGCCGGCGCTGGTGGCGGCCATGCAGGCGGATTTCGGTCATCGCTCGCGCCACGAAAGCCTGATCAGCGATGGCGTGATCGTGTTGCAGGAAATCGATCACGTGCGAAAGCATCTCAAGCGCTGGATGCGACCCAAGCGCCGCTTCGCCGATTGGCTGTTCTGGCCCGCGCGCACGGAGCTGCAATACCGCGCGGTGGGCGTGGTCGGCATCATCTCGCCGTGGAACTATCCGGTGAACCTCGGTCTGGTGCCGCTGGTGACCGCGATTGCCGCCGGCAACCATGTGATGCTCAAACCGTCCGAGCACACACCGCATACGGCGAAAGCGCTGACCGAATTGTTTGCCGAAGTGTTTCCGCCCGAACGCGTGAGCGTGGTGGAAGGCGACGCCGAGCTGGCCGCACGTTTTGCCGCGCTGCCGTTCGATCATTTGTTCTTCACCGGCTCCACTGCGGTCGGACGCAAGGTGATGGCTGCTGCCGCGCCCAACCTGACGCCGCTGACCCTGGAACTCGGCGGCAAATCACCGGCCATCATTGCCGCGGATTACCCGCTTGAAACCGCTGCCGCGCGCATTGCTGCCGGAAAATTCTTCAACGCGGGGCAAACCTGCATCGCCCCGGACTATGTGCTGGTTCCGCGCGCAAAACGCGATGCGCTGGTGGATGCTTTGCGCCAATGCGTTGAACGCAGCTATCCGGATTTTTCACAGAGCGAGGACTTCACCAGCATCATCAATGAGGGTCATTACAACCGACTGCGCGGTCTGGTTGACGAGGCACGTACGGCCGGCGCACGCATCATCACCTTGCCGAACGATGCCGCGCACGATCCGGCGCGCAGGCGCTTTGCGCCCACCCTGGTGCTGGACGCTCCGCTGGATTCGCGCCTGATGCAGGACGAGATCTTCGGCCCGGTGCTGCCACTGGTGCCTTACGACGATCTCGACCAGGCGCTGCAAATGATCGCGACCCTGCCCAGGCCACTCGCCCTGTATCACTTCGACCACGACCGCAAACGCACGCGCCGGGTGATTGCCGCGCAACTGGCCGGCGGGGTCAATGTCAACGATTGCCTGTTGCAGTTTGGCCAGACCCATTTGCCGTTCGGTGGCATCGGCCCCTCGGGCATGGGCCAGTACCACGGCCACGCCGGATTCCTCGCCATGTCCAAGCAGTTGCCGATCATGTACCAGTCGCGTTGGCCGAGCTGGGCGCTGATGCGCCCGCCCTATCGCGGTTTTGCTGATCGCCTGATTGCCTGGCTGGTGCGCTGACGGCCTGTTGATCCAACATGGCGCCAAGCTTGCATGGTTGCTGCGAGCGCGAACGCCGACCATCGATCATGAACCGCAAATCCGAATACATTCCCGCCCGGCGCAATGCGCCGGAAACCGAATCCGAAC
Organism: Gammaproteobacteria bacterium; assembly: GCA_004295005.1. GTDB lineage: Bacteria > Pseudomonadota > Gammaproteobacteria > Xanthomonadales > Rhodanobacteraceae > Dokdonella. The sequence continues at coordinate 14,438 of SHNG01000109.1, read as the reverse complement.
TGGCGGCGCGCATCAGTCGCCAGTTGCTGGATCTGGTCAGCAGGATTCCTCCGACCCGAGAAGCGGCGGGTGCAGACGCCGATGCGCGTGCGCGCGCACTGACCCAGAGCGCGGCCAACAAGGCCGCACTGGCTGCCGGCACCCTGGCCTTGCCGCCCGGTCCGCTGGGCTGGTTGACCCTGGTGCCCGAGCTGCTGGCCATCTGGCGCATTCAGGCGCAACTGGTTGCGGACTTGTCGGGCGTGTACGGCGTCAATGCACGCCTCAATCGCGAGCAGATGCTGTACTGCCTGTTTCGGCATACCGCCGCGCAGGCGGTGCGTGACCTGGTGGTCCGTGTCGGTGGCCGCATGCTGGCGCAGGATGTCTCGGTGCGGGTCATCGAGCGCGTGGCCAAGGCCATCGGCATCAAGGTGACCCGACGCATCATCGGCGGTGGAATCGCGCGCTGGTTGCCGGTGGTGGGTGCGGTCGGCGTGGGTGCCTATGCCTGGTACGACACTCGCCAGGTGGCGCGCACCGCCATCCGCATGTTCGGCCAAGGCCCAAGCAATGTGGACAAGGTGCTGGCCGCGCTGGATGCGGAAGAAGCCGCACTCGCCGCGCAGGATGCGTCACCCTCGCGCCGCGAGAGTGCCTGAATAGCGGCGGTTCAAATCAATCTGCGATCCGCTGGCGACGCTGGCGCATGCGATAGGCCGCATAGGCGATCGATGCAAATGCTGTCAATGCGGCGGGAAAATACAGGGAAGCAAAACCGAGGCGATCAAATGCGATGGCACCGGCAAAGCTGCCGGCGAGAAATCCGGATATCACCGAGAAGCAGAGTTTCAGGCGACGCCGGTCCACCGGCAGGCCGCGCAGCGCATGACCGAGGAAAATGCCGAGATCGGTGAACATGCCGGTCAGATGCGTGGTGCGCACCACCGCACCGCTGTAGGCACTGACCATGGCATTCTGCAATCCGCAAGCACCGGCCGCCAGGACCATGCCAAGATTGCTGCGTGCTTGCAGCAGCGGAACCGCACTGGCGAGCAATAGCGCCGCCAGAAGCAATGCCATGCCATAGCGCCGTCCCAGTTGCAGGGTGCTGTCCTGCACCAGATATCCGCTCAGCGCGCAGCCCACCACGAAGGCCGCGATGATCGCGGCCACCTGGCCCATCTCGGCAAGATTGCCGCGCGCCAGGGCTTCCGCCAGCAGGCTGGTGTTGCCGGTGTGGTGGGTGATCGAATGGCGATCAAATCCGAGCAGGCCGGCAACATTGACCATGCCGGCGACGAAGGCGAGCAGCCAGGCGCCGGTCCACACCCAGGAAGGCAACTTCGAGATCATGGAAAGCTATCGGGTCCGCACTCGGGCCAGTGGATTCTCAGCGACTCGCGCATCTTGCATCAACCCAGGGCGCGGGGCGTCCACGAGGTTGCTGGATCAAGGCTATCCCCCATTGGTCATGGGCTGGACGGCTTGCCTTGCGGCCTTGCGGCCCCTATTATTGTACCGATTGGTTTTGTATTCATGGATGTGACCATGCGCGTCAACTTGCCGCATTCGCGGCGCTTTATCGAGTCGGCAAGGAAAACTCCGCTCGCCGCCCTGAAGCCCCTGCTGCTCACCCTCGTGGTGACAACGAGCCTCGGCGCGTGTGCGGTCGGACCCGAGTTCCGCTCACCGGCTTTGCAAGCCGAGGCCGGCTATCGTGCCGATGCCTTGCCCGGACAGACGGCTGTCGCAGACGGCCCCACCGGAGATGCGCAGGCATTCCTGCAAGATGCGGAAGTTCCACGCCAGTGGTGGATGCTGTTCGGCAACGATGAACTGAACCGGCGCGTCGAGCAGGCGCTGGTCAACAGCCCGACCATTGCGTCCGCGCAAGCGGCCTTGCGCCAGGCACAGGCACAGGCCGGTGCTGCCCGTGGTGGCTTGTGGCCCAGCCTTGATGCATCGCTTGGTGCCAACCGGCGCTCGGATTCGGTCGCTGGCGGTGCGCTGTCGGATTCGCCTTACACCGTCCACAACGCCTCCGTGGAAATCGGCTACAAACTTGACCTGTTCGGTGGGGTGCGCCGTGGCATCGAGGCCGAGAATGCCGTAGCGCAATGGCGAGCGCACCAGTTGGATGGCACTTACCTCAGCCTGGCCGCCAATGTCGTCACCACCAGCATTCGTGAAGCATCGCTGCGTGCACAGATTCGCGCCACGGAAGAAATCGTGGGCGTCTACGCCATGCAGTTCGACATGATCAGCCGGGATTTTGATGCCGGAGCCCGCGCCATTGGCGATGTGCAAACCGCGCAGAGCCAGGTGGCCACGGCGAACGCGCAACTGCCGGCCCTGCGCAAGGCCCTGCACGCAACCCAGACCCAGCTCGCCACCTACCTTGGCCGTTTTCCCTCCGAGGCGGAACTGGAAGCGCTTGAACTGGATGCACTCAAATTGCCCTCCGACATTCCGGTCAGCCTGCCATCGAACCTGGTGCGCCAGCGACCCGATGTACGCGCCGCCGAAGCCCAACTGCATGAAGCCACTGCCCGCCTGGGTGTTGCCACCGCAAACCGCTTTCCCAACATCAGCCTGAGCGCTTCGCTGGGATCGCAAGCCCTGCAGTCGGATGATTTGTTTGGCGGTTCCGCAGCGGCATGGGGCCTGGGCCTCAACCTTTTGCAGCCGATCTTTCGCGGTGGCAGCCTGCGTGCCCAACAGAAGGCGGCGGAAGCCGGCATGGACAAGGCCGCAGCCGACTATCGCAGCACGGTGCTCGGGGCGTTCCAGGATGTGGCTGACAGCCTGCGTGCCCTGGAGCTGGACGCGCAAAGCCTTGCTGCGCAGTCGAATGCGCAACAGGCAAGCTCCAGCAGCCTGGAGCTGGCGCGCAAGCAGTTTGACGATGGATCGGTGGCCTTGCTGCAGGTCCTGGATGCCACCCGCCAGTACCAGCAAGCCCGCCTCGGCGTGATCGAGGCGCGCGCCACCCGCCTGGCCGATACCGCAGCCCTGTTCACGGCATTGGGCGGAGGTTTCGGCGAAGCCGACAGCCGCGCGCAAGTCGATCCGGCACCGGCTTCGCCGTAAGCACACTTGTTCAAGACGAAATCCGCTGGGCGGCGGGTGCGAACCCACTGCCAGCGCCACTTCAAACAAAGAACCATGAGGAATGCGCATGTATACGCGCAATGAACGCAAGCCCAGCACATCCCGTCGCATGTTTTTCATGATTCTCGGTGTCGGCGGATTCCTGGCATTGCTGATCGGCTGGAACATGCTGGGCAAATACATGGCCGGCCAAGCGGCTGCCAACATGACGATTCCGCCGCAGACGGTGACATCGACGCGGGTGGTCAGCGAACCGTGGCAGGGCGAACAGAAAAGCGTCGGCACCTTGCGTGCGGCGAAGGGTGCCGACCTGGCCTTTGATGTCAGCGGCATCGTCACCGAGGTCAAGGTGAAGTCAGGGGCCGAGGTCAGTGAAGGGCAAACCCTGATCGAACTGAATGCCGATGACCTCATCGCCGAGCGCCGCCGTCTGGAAGCCAACGCCGCCTTGCTCAAGGTCGATCTCGAGCGCGCGCGCCAGCAACTGGCCTACAAGGGCATCAGCCAGGCCGAATTCGATCGGGCCAAGGCCAGTCTCACGGCGGCCGAAGCCGGTGTCAGCCAGCAGCAGGCCCTGGTCGACAAGCGCCGCTTGCGTGCGCCGTTCAGCGGGCGCGTCGGCATCGTCAGCCTGACTCCGGGCAGTTACGTGAATTCCGGAACGGCCGTGCTCACCTTGCAGCAACTCGATCCGATCATGGTCGACATCAACGTGCCGCAGGTGCAACTGGGCGAGATCAAGCCGGGCCAGACCGTGGTGCTGAACCTTGAGGCCTATCCGGACAAACCCTTCATCGGCGCGGTCACCGCGATCAGCCCGAAGATCGATCCGGCCACACGCAATGTGGCCGTCGAGGCGAGCATGCCGAATGCCGAAGACCTGCTGCGCGCGGGCATGTTTGCCAGTGTCGCCATCCAGGTTGGCGAGCCGCAGACCTACATGACCTTGCCGCAGACCGCGATCACCTTCAATCCGTACGGCGAAACGGTTTTCCTGGTCAAGCATTCGGGCAAGAAGGACGCCAAGGGCAAGCCGGAAATGCCGACCGCCCAATCGGTGTTTGTCACCACCGGTGTCACCCGTGGCGACCAGATCGTCGTCACCAGCGGCATCAAGGATGGCGATGAAGTGGTCACCAGCGGCCAGCTCAAGCTCAAGAACGGCACGCCCCTGATCATCGACAACCGCATCCAGCCGCCAAACAACCCGGCACCCGCGCCGCAGGAACATTGAGATCGCCATGGCGATGCAGCGACGGGCGCTGCACGCGCCATGCGAATCCGCGTTGTCCCGGCTTGTCCGCCAGCGCACAGACGAAATGAAAACCCATGAAATTCACTGACGCCTTCATCAAAAAGCCGGTCTGGGCCATCGTGGTCAGCCTGATCATTCTCGTGCTCGGCTTGCGCGCGACGCTCGACATGACCGTGCGCCAGTTTCCGAAAACCGAGAATGCCGTGGTCACGGTCAGCACCGTCTACTACGGTGCCGACGCACAAACCGTGGCCGGCTTCATCACCCAGCCGCTGGAATCTGCCGTCGCCCAGGCCCAGGGCATCGATTACCTGTCTTCTTCCAGTGTTGCCGGTGTGTCGACGATCACCGCCACCCTGGAACTCAACTACGATTCCAACCGCGCCCTCACCGAGATCCAGACCCAGCTCAGCTCGGTCGGCAACCGCCTGCCGCCACAGGCGCAAGACCCGGTGGTCTCGGTGCAGGTGGGTGAAACCACGGCATCCATGTACCTCGGCTTCTACAGCGAGACCTTGCCCACCAACAACATCACCGACTACATGATCCGCGTGGTCAAGCCGCAACTGGATGCGCTGGAAGGCGTGCAGGAAGCGGAGATCCTCGGTGGGCGCCAGTTTGCCTTGCGCGCCTGGCTGGACCCGGTGCGCATGGCGGCACATGGCGTCACCGCAGCCGACGTGTCCAATGCATTGGCGGCCAACAATTACCTGGCGGCGATCGGTGCCACCAAGGGCGATGCGGTCACCGTTTCGCTGACTGCGGCAACCGACCTGCACACGGTCGGTGAATTCCGCAAGCTGGCGGTGAAATCCGAAGGCGGCGCGATCGTGCGCCTGGAAGATGTCGCCAATGTCGTGCTCGGCTCGGAAGATTACGATTCCTTCGTGGCCTTCGATGGCAAGCAATCCGTATTCGTCGGCATCAAGACCTCGCCGGACGCCAATGTGCTGGATGTCGCCAAGCGCGTGCGCGACGTGTTTCCGGAAATCCAGGCGCAGTTGCCGACCGGCCTCACCGCCAATATCGCCTATGACGCCACCGAGTTCATCACCACCTCGATTTACGAGGTCATCAAGACCCTGATCGAAGCCCTGCTCATCGTCACCGTGGTGATCTTCCTGTTCATGGGCAGCGTGCGCGCGGTGATGATTCCGGTCATTGCCATGCCCTTGTCGCTGATCGGCGCGTTTTTCGTGATGTTGCTGCTCGGCTACACCATCAATCTCATCACCCTGCTGGCCCTGGTGCTGGCCATCGGCCTGGTGGTGGATGACGCCATCATCGTCGTGGAAAACGTTGACCGCCACATCACCGAGGAAGGCAAGACGCCCTTGCAGGCGGCGCTGGTTGCCGCACGCGAACTGGCCGGCCCAATCCTGGCCATGACGGTCGTGCTGATCGCCGTCTACATTCCGATCGGCTTCCAGGGCGGCCTGACCGGTGCATTGTTCACCGAGTTTGCCTTCACCCTGGCCGGCGCGGTCACCGTATCGGCAATCATCGCGCTGTGCCTGAGTCCGATGATGTGTTCGCGATTCCTCAAGGCCAGCCACGGCGGCAGCCGTTTCGTGCAGTTCATCGACCGCCAGTTCGAGCGCCTGCATGCGGGTTACGAGCGCCGCCTGCACGGCGCGCTGGAAACCTGGATCGTGCTGATCGTGATGGGTGCGATGATCTTCGGCGGCACCGTGTTCCTGTTCATGAACTCGCAGTCGGAACTGGCCCCGCAGGAGGACCAGGGTTTCGTGGTTGGCATTGCCACCGGTGCGCCCAACGCCGCCCCGGCCCAGGTCAAGGGCTACATGGAACAAATGCAGGCGATCACCAAGTCGATTCCCGAGGTCAAGGACACGTTCCAGATCAGCGGCATCGCCGGTTCGAATTCAGTATTGACCGGCGCCAAGCTGGTGCCATGGGGTGAGCGTGCCCGCAACGCCACGGAAATCCAGAACGAGTTGCAGATGAAGTGGGGCAGCATGGCGGCAACCAACGCGTTTGCCTTCCAGTTTCCCTCGCTGCCCGGTGCCCAGGGCCAACCGGTGGAAGTGGTGATGTCCACCACCGAGCCATTCGAGAACCTCTACGAGGTGTCGAAAAACGTGCTCGACAAGCTGCAGGCCAGCGGCAAGTTCTGGTTCATCGATACCAACCTCAAGATCGACCAGCCGCAAAGCACGCTGAAGGTCGACCGCGACCTGATCACCTCGCTCGGCATCACCCAGCAGGACGTGGGTGGAACCCTCGGCGCGGCGCTGGGTGGCGGCTACGTCAACTATTTCTCGATTGCCGGACGCTCCTACCGCGTCATCCCGCAGGTGTTGCAGAAGGATCGACTGAATCCGGACCAGGTGCTCGACTACTACGTGCGTGCCGGTGATGGCTCGCTGATACAGGCATCCACCGTCGCCAGCATTGCCGATTCGGTGGTGCCGCAGTCGCTGACCCGCTTCCAGCAGCTCAACTCGGTGACGTTCTCGGGCGTGCCGAGCGTCACCCAGGGCGAAGGTATCGAACTGGTCAGGAACACCATCCGCGAGGTGGCCCCGACCGGTTACCAGATCGACTATGCCGGACAGGCGCGCCAATTCATGGACGAATCCGGCGGTTTCCTGCTCACCTTGTTGTTTGCGGTGATCATCGTCTACCTGGCGCTCGCCGCGCAGTTCAACAGCCTGCGCGATCCGATCGTGATCCTGGTGTCGGTACCGATGGCCATGTTCGGTGCGATGATCTTCATCAACCTGCTGCCCGGTTTTGTCGGCATGGGTGCGCTTTCAACGCGCTGGTCGACCTCGCTCAACATCTACACCCAGGTCGGCCTGGTCACCCTGATGGGCTTGATCTCCAAGCACGGCATCCTGATCGTGGAATTCGCCAACGAACTGCAGCGCGCCGGCAAGAGCAAGCGCGAAGCCATCGAGCAGGCCGCGGCCACCCGTTTGCGCCCGATCCTGATGACCACGGCGGCCATGGTGTTGGGCGTCATGCCGCTGGTGATTGCCAGCGGTGCCGGTGCGGCAGGTCGCTTCAACATGGGCCTCGTCATCACCACGGGCCTTACCATCGGCACCCTGTTCACCCTGTTCGTGGTGCCCGCCTTCTATCTGCTCCTGGCCCAGGACCATCACGCCGAAGCAGCAAAGGAACTGGAAGACGAGTCAACCCTGACACCCGCGGCTCACCACGCCTGAGCGTTTCCGGCGCTGCCCCGGGGCAGCGCCGGCGACGGCTATAATCGCGCCCAGCCGTGCGGCTTCGCCGCTCGCCAAAAGTCGCCATCCATTGCCTTGGTTGGCTTCATCTTTCATTTTCGTTGTTGGACTTGCCGCAAGCCTTGGGGCCGGGCCCGTGCGATCCGCGTGCGCTTGGCAAAGATCGATGAATCGTCATTTCGAAGAACGCGTCACCCATGTGCATCACTGGAATGACAGCCTGTTCTCGTTCCGCACCACCCGCGATCCCGGGCTGCGCTTCGAGAGTGGCCAGTTCCTGATGATTGGCCTGCAACTGGAGGATCGCCCCTTGATGCGCGCCTACAGCATCGTCAGCCCGAGTTGGGAAGAGCACCTCGAGTTCTTCAGCATCAAGGTTGCCGATGGTCAGCTGACCTCGCGGCTTGCGCATCTCAAGGTCGGCGATCGCATCCTGGTCAGCCGCAAGCCCACCGGTACCCTGCTGGTGCACGACCTGCATCCGGGCCGGCATCTCTACCTGCTCGCCACCGGCACCGGCCTCGCGCCCTTCATCAGCCTTATCCAGGATCCGCAAACCCTGGAGAGTTTCGAGAAGATCATTCTGGTCCACGGCGTGCGCAACATCGATGACCTGGCCTATGCCGATCTCATCGAACGCGATTTGCCCCGGCATGAATATCTGGGCCCGATGATCCGCGACAAGCTGATCTATCACCCGTGCGTCACGCGCGAGCCATTTCGCAATCGCGGCCGCATCACCGATCTGATTGCCGCTGGCCGCCTGGCCGAGAGCGTGGGTTTGCCGCCACTGCATCCGGCACGCGATCGCTTCATGCTGTGTGGCAGCCCGGCCATGCTGGCAGATACCCGCAAGCTGCTCGATGGACTGGGTTTCCATGCCTCCCCGCGCACCGGCCAGCCCGGTGACTACGTGTTCGAGCGCGCCTTCGTCGACAAGTGACGTGGCTCGTGTAGAGCCGAGCTTGCCCGGCTTGGGCCCTTTGTAGAGCCGAGCTTGCTCGGCTGTGGATATGCGGAGACGGCCAAACGGAGCAAGCTCCGCTTTACGGGGGTGAGGCCCGCGGAGCAAGCTCCGCTCTACGACAGCCAAAAGCGTGCGTGCTGCCGAGCCGAGGCAATAGAATCGGCCGTGATGCGAATTCGGGGGAGAGCATCGATGCGGGCGTGGCTGTGGCTGGTCCTGCTGGTTTTCATCTCGCCGGTGCAGGCGACATCGGTTGAACTTGCGCGTTTGGATGCAAGCGCGGCCGACATTGAAACCCTGCGTGAAGCGCCCGAGTCGAGCTGGAAAGCCGCCCCCGTGTTGCGACGCGGAGCGGCCGAGCAATCCTGGTGGCGATTGCGCGTAAAGCAGCCGCAAGCAGGCAACGACATCGTGCTGTCGCTGAAGGAAACCTACGACGCCAGCGTGACCGTTTGGATGCCGCCGGACTATCGTCCGCAGCAGGCCGGCATTTTCGATCTGGCCTGGAAGCAGGTGGGATCGCGGCATCGACTGGCATTCATCCTGCCCGCGCGTTTTGTTGATCAACCCGTCTATGTGCGTCACGAGGGTGGCCGCTACCAGCCGATGCCGGTAACCGCCCTGCCGCTGGAAGACTATCTGGCGTTGGATCTGCAACGCGTGCGCTTCACCAGCGCGATCCTGGCTTCGCTGCTGTTGCTGAGCGCCGTTGCCACGGTCTTTGCCATTGCCTTGCGCCGCTGGATGCTGCTGATGTTCTGCGGCTGGGTCGCCAGTTGCGTGCTGTACGTTGCGGTGATGAGCGGTGAGATCGTCGCCCTGTTGCCCTGGCCAAGCCTGCTGCCACATGCCATGCGCATGTCGGGCGTGGCCATCAACTTTGGCCTCGTCCTGGTGTATGGATTCACCATCGGGTTCCTCGAGCTGGATCGCTACTACCCACGCGCGTCCAGGCTGATCAAGGCACTCGTGGCCATTGCCGCGGTGCTGGCGATCGTGATCGTGATCTGGCCGCGATCACCGGCAGCCAACCAGGGCATCAATATCGTGGCCCTGCTGTTGGCGGCGCTGGCATTGGGTACGGCAGCCGCGCGTGCACGTGCCGGTTCGCTGCAGGGCTGGTTCTACCTGATCGGTTGGGGTGGCGTAACCGTCGCAGGTGTGGCACGGGTGTGGAATTTCCTCAACCTTCAGGGCACGCCGCCCATGTTGGAGTGGTTGCATCCGCTGGCCTATGCGGTCGGCGCATTGGTGCTGGTGCTGGCCACTGCACGCGCAGCCCGTTATGCGGAACGCGAGTTGCACGTTGCCCGCCATGAGGCCCGCACCGATCCCCTGACCGGATTGCCCAATCGGGCGGAGTTCGATGCCGCTCTCGCAGCGCGCCTGCAGGCTGCACGGGAGTCCAACACGTCGCTCTGGCTGATGTTCCTCGACCTCGATCACTTCAAGTCGATCAATGATCGCTACGGTCACGCCGTGGGTGATGCCTGCCTGAAGGCGGTTGGCGACATCCTGCGCAAGCATGTGCGTGCGAGTGACCTGATTGCGCGCTACGGTGGCGAGGAGTTCGTGCTCATGCTCGAAGGGGCAGGTGCGCAGCGTGCGCTCGATGCCGCCGAGTCCCTGCGTGCGGCGGTGAACTCCGGAGCAATACTGGTCAAGCCGCACCGCATCGTGCTCAGCGTGTCGATCGGCTTGAGCGAATTGCGCGGTGACGATGAAGCCGCCGACTTGCTGGCACGCGCCGATGCCGCCTTGTACCGGGCCAAGCAGAATGGACGCAACCGGGTCGAGGCGGACTTTGCCGACAACCTCGGCCTCAGCGCGCCTTGAAATCCAGCACCGTGGCGTTGATGCAGTAACGCGGCTGGCCGTTGGGTCCATCGTTGAACACATGGCCCAAATGGATGCCCGAGCTGCGTGAAATCACCTCGGTGCGTGCCATGCCATAGCTGTTGTCGGCGCGTTCGATGGTTTCGCCTTCGACCGGCCGCGTGAACGACAGCCAGCCGGTTCCGGAATTGAATCGATAGCGGGTGTCGAACAGCGGCGCGCCGCTCAACTTGTCGGTGAAAACGCCTTCCGGCGTGTGCTTGAACAGCTCGTATTGCCGGCAGAAGCGGTTGTCCGTGCCCTGGTTGAAGGCCACGTGGAAGGCTTCGCTGTCGCCCAGTTTGAAAAGGCCGAGCGCCTTGTAGAACTCCTCCTTGTTCATGTAGCCCTGGTGACCAGCCACTTCCTTGCCATCCTGCAGAAAGTAGATGGTGGGCGTGGCCCAGTTCGGTGTTTTAAGTTCAAGCCCATCCAGGCCACTGGCCATGCGGAAACTCATCGGAATGCTGCCGCGATAGGCATCGGCCACGTCCTTGCGGAAGGCCTTGCAATAGGGGCAGAACTCCGCCTCCAGCACCAGGATCTGCTGGCCCTTCTTGAGCGCGCTGTTGTCCACGACCGGCGCATCGACCTTGGCAAAGGTCACGCCGGTTGAATGATCCGGGCAATAACCGTTCGGGTTCTTGGCCAGGTAATCCTGATGGTAGGTCTCGGCAGGGTGGAACTGCTCCAGTGGCTTGATCACGGTCTTGATCTCGCCGTACCCGGCCTCGCTCAGCAGGACCTGGTACTGCGCCTGCAAGCGCCGTGCAATGTCCGCCTGTTCGTCATTGCCGGTGAGGATGATCGAGCGGTACTGGGTGCCGATATCGTTGCCCTGGCGATTGGCCTGGGTTGGATCATGGTGTTCAAAAAAGTGCTTGAGCAAGGCTTCGGTGCTGATCTTGCCGGTGTCGTAGGTCACCTTCACCACTTCGGCAAAGTTGTTTGGGTCCATTCGATGTTCGGGTCGCGTGATGGCTTTGTAAGTGGGTTCCAGGCCGCGCCCATCGGCGTAGCCGGAAACCGCATCGATCACCCCCGGCAGGGCTGCATAGCTTTTTTCCGCACCCCAGAAACAACCCGAGCCGAGCACGATGGTTTGCGTGTGCCGGGTAGCCTTGACCGGCGCACTCGGCTCGTCGGCTTGCAGGTTGAGGGCGACGAGCAGGGCGGCGGTCGTGGCCAGGACAATAGTCAACAGAATGGATTTCATGGAAAGCCTCCTCGCGGGTTCGCCTTCTGGAGTGTGTTCAGCAATCCGGCAGTCTCATCCACGACGACATTGTGGCAATGGCCGGGTGCGGCGGTGTCGTGGATATGTGTGAGCTGCACGCGTGCACGTGCAGACTGCCACACAGACCGGGATTTGGCGCTGAACATTTCACGAGGTGTGTGCCGGGCCGCAGCTTGAACAGACAGACCGTTCCCCTTCGAGCCGGGAATATCCCGTCCATTGCCTGCAATGCAGTGGAGGGACCGCTTGATCAGCGTTGCCCTGGGGGAAACTTTGATTTTGTTCGTCATTTCGGCGAGGTGCTTCACAACAGCCGAAGGGCTGGTCAAGCCGGAACCCATCTTGATCTTGTTCCAATGGAATCAAGGTCAAAATGGACCCCGGCGTATGCCGGGGTGACGAAAATTGTGCTTGATCTAGAATGTCGGAATGAACTTCCATCTTGATGATTCCCTGCTCGGCAAATCCGTTGCCGGCAGCAGCCACTACGATCCGGGCTTGTTGTTTCCAATTCCGCGAAGCCAGGGGCGAAACGCAATCGGC
>SHNG01000109.1:0-2153 GCA_004295005.1 Gammaproteobacteria bacterium | reverse complement strand
CTAGAATGTCGGAATGAACTTCCATCTTGATGATTCCCTGCTCGGCAAATCCGTTGCCGGCAGCAGCCACTACGATCCGGGCTTGTTGTTTCCAATTCCGCGAAGCCAGGGGCGAAACGCAATCGGCCTGTCGGAAACCTTGCCGTTCCACGGCGTGGACATCTGGAATGCCTGGGAACTGTCGTGGCTGGATGAGATGGGCAAGCCGCAGGTCGCCGTCGCTGAAATCCGGGTGCCGGCGGATTCACCCAACCTAATCGAATCCAAGTCGCTCAAGTTGTATCTCAACAGCCTCAACGCCATGCGTTATGCCGATGCGAAGGTTGTCGAGCGACTGCTGCGCGATGATCTTGGCGCTGCTGCCGGCGGCGCGGTCGAAGTGCGTGTCATGGGTTTGGATCGAGTCCATGCGGCGGCAATCCATGTTGCCAAAGGCACTTGCATCGACGACTTGCCGATTGCGATGGATCACTACGGCCCACCCGAGCCTGCATTCCTGCGCACGAACACTGGCCCAAGCGTGTCGGAAACCCTGGTGTCACACCTGCTCAAGTCGAATTGCCCGGTGACCGGGCAGCCGGATTGGGCCAGCGTGGTGATCACCTACCACGGTGCGCCTATCGACCGTGCCGGTTTGCTGCGCTACATCGTTTCCTATCGCAATCACGACGAGTTCCACGAGCAATGCGTGGAGCGCATGTTCCGTGACGTGCTTGCATGTTGCGCACCGGATCAATTGAGTGTCGGTGCGCGTTACACCCGGCGCGGTGGCCTCGACATCAACCCGTGGCGCAGTACGGATCCGCAAGCCGAGGCACCCAATGCTCGCCTGTTGCGCCAATAGCGTTGCCTTGCGATCGCGGTAAATGCGGCGTAACCAGAATTGACATTCCCGCGCAATTCGAATGATTTATTAACGCGACATCCGTGTACCTTGGCGGCTTGGCTCGATTGGAGATACGCATATGGCAAACCCACCCGGCAAACCGGATTTTTCCGACGTCAAAAGCGGCAGCACCACGACGGCGCCAGCGCCGGCCAAAGTGGATTTCAGCGATGTGCAAAGCGGCGTCGCATCGACCGCACCGCCTGCGCCGCAGGCAGCAGCCACCGTGCAGACCTACACGGTCGCCAAGGGCGACACCTTGTCGAAGATCGCCAAGAAGTTTTACGGCAAATCCAGCCACTGGCGCACGATCTTCGAAGCCAACAAGGACCGCATCAGCAATCCCGACCTGATCCAGATCGGTTGGGTACTCAAGATTCCGCCTGCAAAAGACTGACCTCAAGGAGATCCCCCATGAAACTCAATCCCATTGGTTCGCTCAGCTTCACCCTGGCCGCGGCGCTGGTTCTCTCGGCCTGCGGCAAGAAAGAGGAAGCCCCGGCACCCGTGGTGGCTCCGGCACCGCCACCCGTCGCCGCTCCGGCGCCCGCGCCGACGCCGCCACCGGCACCCGCGCCAGTAACGTTTTCCGCCCTGACCCTCGGCAATGCGGTCGATGCAGGCAACAAGGTCACGGCGGCGATGGCCACCTTCGCCACCACCGACACGATTTACGCGTCCGTGGATACCAGTGGAGTGGCTGCCAGCGCCACGCTGGCCGCGCGCTGGACCTTCGGCGACGGTCAATTGGTCGATGAAAGCAGCCAGTCGATCGCACCGACCGGACCTGCCACCACCACCTTCCATATCAGCAAGCCCAGCGGTTGGCCTGTCGGCAGCTACAAGGTGGATATCAGCCTCGATGGCGCGCCCGTCGCAAGCCAAGGCTTCGAAGTCAAGTAAACGGGCACCCGCAAGCGGGGCTGCAACAAGGCGCGGTGTAAACCGCGCCTTTTTTATGGCCAGGGATGGCCGGTATGCCGGCAATGCAGGAGCAATTGCCGGCGATGGCCAGGAATCGCATGGCACCCATGCCATGCGGATTCATTGCAAGGATGGCCGGTATGCCGGCAATGCAGGAGCAATTGCCGGCGATGGCCAGGAATCGCATGGCACCCATGCCATGCGGATTCATTGCAAGGATGGCCGGTATGCCGGCAATGCAGGAGCAATTGCCGGCGATGGCCAGGAATCGCATGGCACCCATGCCATGCGGATTCATTGCAAGGATGGCCGGTATGCCGGCAATGCAGGAGCAATTGCCGGC
>SHNG01000042.1 GCA_004295005.1 Gammaproteobacteria bacterium | reverse complement strand
CCAACGGCGCCACCGACGCGCGCCACTACGCCGTGCTCACCCCGAACCTGTACCGCTTCGCGGCATTCAAACTGCAACCGGACGAACTCGCCGCCTTCCACGGCACCGATGAGCGCATCGCCGTGGCCGAACATGCGCGCGCCGTGCGCTTCTACATTGCCCTGCTGCGCGAATTCGGCGCGATGGATTGAACGCGGGGACGACGTCGCCCGCGCCGATGACTGCGCTGGCGACTTTCATTTTAGTGCTCTTTGCGGGTTCGCGATCCTTCCGGGGTGGGGATGGCGCCCCGTTTTCACCGCAGCGCTTGACAGTCATGCGACTCCGCGCTCACCCGCGCCTGTGGCACTAACTTTCCTGCACGCCCAGGCCGATGCTGGAAACTTCCAGCGCTCCGAGCTTGCGGCGCGCGCTCAGATTTGCGCCAGCGGTAGGCTGTGATGCGGCCTGCGTTGGCTGTTCGCTTGCAGCCGCCCGCGCAGACAGGCTGGTCATCAGCGGAGAGGTGACGGCCAGGGTGACGGCTCCGGTCAGGAGCTTGCGGCGGTGGGTGTCGGCCGGGTTGTTGTCCATTGCGTTCTCCATGTTGTGCAGGCTAGGGAAACTCTGATCATCCGATCCCGTTCGTGGTGAGATTCTGTGTTGCCGGTCAACCGGCGCTGGGCAAAAAAATTTCGTTCGTGGTGAGCCCCTAGACTTGGCTCAGGACAGGCCTGTCGAACCATGAACGAACTCGTCCCAGGATCCGCGCACTCTTCCTGCGGCCAAGAGCGAAACCTATCCCGAATTCCGCTGCGCTTCATCCGGGCTACGCCACTGATTCCACTTGTGGTGAGCCCCCAAAATCCGTTCGTGGTGAGCCCAAGCCTGCCCTGAGCCTGTCGAAGGGAACCATGAACGGAACCCTCTTCCAACCACCGTTCGTGGTGAGCTCGTCAAACCATGAACGGGTCGCAAGGCCGCCCGCTCACCCTTCGACAAGCCTGTCCTGAGCATGGTCGAAGGGCTCAGGGCGAACGGGGATAAAGTGAACGGGGACAAGCAACTCCGCTCGTGGTGAGGGGCGCAGGTCGGAAGTCAACATACAAGCCTGTCGAACCACGCTGTTCGCGAAAACACAGGGCTCTTGCGATCCGTTGCCCTTTCGCAAGGGCGTGGTTCGACAAGCTCACCACGAACGGAATCTTCAAAGTCGTGCCAGCCCTGGGGAGTTGGTCAGAGCATATTTGGGTATTCCCGTGGCAGTTGCTGGCGGCATCCGAATTCACGAACTGCTTCCAGACGGCGCATCAAGCATCCCGCTCGGTCTGCTGGTCCTCAACGCAACCACGCCGATGAGCATGGAAAGGCCCAGCAGAACGATCCCGCTGGTAAGGATCCACTTGAATGCCACGACATCCGCCAGGTACCCCCAGCCTCCGGCCATGGCCGCCCCGCCCAGCGCCAAGGCGATGGAAACGTTGGAGAAGATCTGCGAGTAGTCCTTGGCACCGAACACGGTCCGCACCAGCAGGGCCGTCTGCACGGTGACGCCGGCGTAGGCCCAGCCGAACAGGAAGCCGCCGATCACCATCACGGCCATGCCGACCTGGCCCATCAGCAGCAGAACCAGCCCCAGGATGCCCAGCCCGGTCGAGGCGAGCACGCCCGTCAGCGCGCTGCAGTCGTTGACATAGCCAAGGGCCACCTTGCCGAGGGTGACGCCCAGCATGATCGCCGAGGCCACCAGCGCGGATTGTTCGACGGAGTAGCCGACGCTGGTGATGTAGTTGGGCAGGAACAGGTTCAGCGTGGACACCGAAATCATCAGCAACGCAAACACCATCAGGGCATAGAACACCGGCGTGCGGATGGCAACCGCATAGTCCGTTCCGGTCTTGGCGGCCGTGCCTTCATCCGCCTTCTCGCCGAACGGCTTCAGGCCCATGTCCGCCGGATGGTTGCGCAGCAACAGCCCCAACAAGGGCACCACCAACAGCAGGATGATGACGCCGAAAATCATGTAGGTGCTGCGCCAGCCATGAGCCTGGATCAGGTAGCCACCGAAGGGATTGAACAACACGCCGCCGATGCCCGAGGCCGCGCTGCACACGCCAATGAAAAGACCGACCCGGCTGTTGAACCAGCGGTTGATCAACACCGGATAGCTCAGGTACAGCAGGAACGACAAGGCGATGCCGATGACGGCGCCGGCGACGTAGAAGTGCCAGACGGCGCTGAACTGCGACATGCCCAGGTACAGCAGCCCGACCACCGCCGCGCTGGCGGTCAGCAGCCAGCGGGCGCTGTACTGGTCGAGCAGTTTCCCCGCGACCGAAAGTGTCATGAACGACAGTGCGTAGACGAAGGTCATGTACAGGCCGAAATCGCCAACCGACACCCCCAGCTCGGTGCTGACCGGGCCATAGAAGATCCCGGCGCAGCTCATCACCAGCCCGATGATGACGCCCATGATCAGGCAGCAGCAGAAGACGATGACGTAGCCGTAGTGGAAGCCTCGCGTGTCCATGATCGGTGTCCTTTCCGGTTGCATCACCTGGCCGCGTCCGGCCCGTAGTAGTAATTCGCCGTCGCCCCGCCATCGATCAGGAAGTCGCTGCCGGTGATGAAGCCACCCTCCGGCCCCATGATCAGCGCGGCCAGCGCGGCGACTTCATCCGGCGTGCCGGCGCGACCCGCAGGCATCTTCTTCAACATCGCCTGGTAGAAGTCGGCACGCTCGCCATGCAGTTCGTCATGCGCGAGCGGCGTAACGATGATGCCGGGGCTGATTGAATTGATGCGCGCGCCGCGCTTGGCCCAGTTGACCGCCTCGCCGCGCACCCGCAGCGAGTTGCAGCGTTTGGACATCTGGTAGGCGTGCAGCGTGCTCTCGACGTTCTTGACGAAGCCGAGCGCCAGCAACTCTTCCGCAGGTGCGGTGGCGAGCA
Source organism: Gammaproteobacteria bacterium (assembly GCA_004295005.1). Classification (GTDB taxonomy): domain Bacteria; phylum Pseudomonadota; class Gammaproteobacteria; order Xanthomonadales; family Rhodanobacteraceae; genus Dokdonella. The sequence continues at coordinate 60,665 of SHNG01000042.1, read as the reverse complement.
ATGCATCCTGTTCGGCAGTCAACGCCGGCAGGCGATAGCCGGATTGCGAGGAAATCACCACCCCCGAGCCACCCTCGGCCATCACCTTGCCGAACTCTTCCAGCAGCATCGCGGTCCCGTACAGATCAACCTTGAGGATCGCCTCGATGGGCGCCTGCGACGGCGACACGCCCGCCGCCTGCACCAGCGCCTTGATCGGGCCGATCGCCTGCGCCCTCGCCACCACCGCCTGGATGCTGGCGCGGTCGGAAACGTCGGCGCGCATGGCGGTGGTTTCGAACCCGGCGTTCTCCAGCACCTTGGCGGCGTCGTCGGCGGCTTCCTGGCGATGATCGGCCAGCAGGATATGGCGCCCGCTGCTGATGCGACGGGCGATGGCCTGGCCAATACCACCAGGGCCGATGACGACAGTGACATCGTTCATTCCACTTCTCCTATGGAGTTCATCTATTGATCACGCATCCACGCGCAGCAAGGTCTTGATCGCGCGGCGCTCGTCCATCGCCTTGTAGCCTTCGGCCACCTGTTCGATCGGCAGCACCAGATCGAACACCTTGCCGGGCTGGATCGCATCGGCCAGCACGCGGTCCATCAGATCGGGCAGGAAGCGGCGTACCGGTGCCGGGCCGCCCAACATGCGCTGTTGCTTGAAGAACAATTGCTGGCCATCGAAGCTCACGCCATGCGGCACGCCGACGTAGCCAATCGTGCCGCCAGGACGACACACGCCCATCGCTTGTTCCATCGATTCGCCGAGCCCGACGCATTCGAGAACCGAATCGGCACCGATGCCCTTGGTCAAGTCCATGATGCGGGCGATGCCTTCCTCACCGCGCTCGACGACAATGTCGGTGGCGCCGAACTCGCGCGCCAGTTGTTGGCGCGGCGCATGGCGACTCATCGTGATGATGCGTCCTGCGCCCATCTGGCTGGCAGCGAGCACGCCCATCAATCCGACCGCGCCGTCACCGACGACGACGACCGTGCCGCCTGCGCGCACCTGCGCCGCATCGGCCGCGTACCAGCCCGTGCCGAGCACGTCGGAAACCGCCAGCATGTGCGGAATCATGTCGGCGTCGGGCAGGTCGTCCGTGCCGACAAGGGTGCCGTCGGCCAGCGGCACGCGCGCATACGGTGCCTGCGCGCCGGTCATGAACTCGCGCTGCATGCACGAGGACTGGAAGCCGAAGCTGCAATGTGGACAGGTGTTGTCGGAAATGCAGAACGAGCCGACCACGAACTGGCCGGGGCGGACGCTGTGCACCTCGGAGCCGACTTCAACGACGATGCCGCAATACTCGTGGCCCATGTGCGCCGGGCCTTCCTGAGTCGAGATGCCGCGATACGGCCACAGGTCGGAGCCACAGATGCAGGTGGCGGAGAGTTTGATGATGGCGTCGGTGGGTTTTTCGATTTTCGGATCGGCGACCTGTTCAAAGCGGACGTCGCCGGGGCCGTGCATGACGGTTGCGTACATGTTCGTTCTCCGTGGGGATGGATCGGAAAGCTCAGCGATTCACGAGCTGCTGCATGGACTCGGTATAGCGGTTGCCGACGATGCGGATGCCTTTCAGCGCGGAATCGATATCCGCAAGATCGGCGGCGCTCAGTTCCAGTTGTGTCGCGCCGATGTTTTCTTCCAGGCGCGACAGCTTCTTGGTGCCGGGAATCGGCACGATCCACGGCTTGCGCGACAGCAGCCACGCCAACGCCACCTGCGGTGCGCTCGCGCGCTTGTCGGCCGCGATCCGCTTGAGTGCATCGACCAGCGCCAGGTTCGCCTGCAAGGCATCACGCTGGAAGCGCGGCAGGGTGCTGCGGATATCGCCCTCGGCAAACTGGGTGCCGGCATTGATTGCGCCGGTGAGCAGGCCGCGACCCAGTGGCGAGAACGGCACGAAGCCGATGCCCAACTCCTCCAGCAGCGGCAGGATGGTGTCCTCCGGCTCGCGCCAGCTCAGCGAGTACTCGCTTTGCAGCGCCGCCACCGGCTGCACCGCATGGGCGCGTCGGATCACCTCGACACCCGCTTCGGACAAACCGAAATGCCGCACCTTGCCCTCGGCAATCAAGTCCTTCACCGTGCCGGCAACGTCTTCAATCGGCACGGCCGGATCCACGCGGTGCTGGTAGAGCAGGTCGATCACATCCGTCTTCAGGCGCTTGAGCGATGCCTCGCAGGCTGCGCGGATATGCGCGGGCTGGCTGTTGAGGCCTACCGTCTTGCCATTGGCGTCGATGTCGAAACCGAACTTGGTGGCGATGACTACCTGATCGCGAATCGGTGCCAGCGCCTCGCCGACGATGGCCTCGTTGCTGTACGGGCCGTAGATCTCGGCGGTATCGAAGAAGGTCACCCCGCGTTCGTGCGCGGCGCGGATCAGGGCGACGGCCTCATGCGTCGCCAGCCCTGGGCCAAACGCATGGTTCAGCCCCATGCAGCCCAGACCCAGCGCCGAAACGGCAAGGCCGTTGTTTCCAAGTGTGCGTGTTTGCATGTTCAACTCCTTGATTGTTCCGGCACTTAAATTGTCCAACGTAGGTCGGTTCAAGCGCCGCAGGCGCGGAACCGACATTCCCCTAAAAACCTGTCGGTTCGGCCGCTTCGCGGCTTGAACCGACCTACGAAAAATCGAGATCCTTTGCGGGCCGGATCAATGGGGTTTGCGAAGCCGTGCCCGCGGCGCGGCGCAAGGGCTTTTCGTGGTGCACGCAGCATGCGCCGGCCCTTGCGGTGGAAACAGCGGGCAAGGCTCAAGGCACTGTTGAGGGGATTTCAGTAATTCAGGACACATGAAGTGCGATGGGCGCGGCCTGCGCCTGTACGACCCGCAGATACCACCATTCCCGGCATCCCAAGGTGCCAGGCTGGATCGACCCTTGCGCGGTCGCTATGCCTTCAGCACGCGTTCCAAGTGCTCGATGAGCCGCATCGCGCGCCGGACTTCTTCTTCGTAGAGCGGCGTGGCGCTGCCGTGGGATGCCGGGTTGAGCACGCGCTCGGTCATCTCCAGCACGCGGTCCACGGCTTCCACCGCTTCCATCCTGGCCCAGCCGTCGTCCTGCAGGGCCTTGCGAAGGTTCTGGCGCTGCCTCTTCAGCTCGTCCCGGTCGGCCGGTTGCAGTGCGGCATTGGCGTCCAGGTCGGTGTCATCGCCCGATATCAGCAGTTCCCGATATTCCTTGGGCGTGCCTTTCAACACGCTTTCGTACAGCGAGGCCGGCAGGCCTTGCAGCAGCTTGTTACGCGCCGCACGCAGGTTGTCGGTCAATGAATAGAACTTCCCCGGCGGCAAGGCCTTGCCTTCGGCCCATTCGCGATAGCGTTTGGCGGTGTCCTCGGCCGCCTTGCGCAGGAACATGGCGGCTTCTTCGATGTCGTGGCGGTTGAGGTAGTCCTCCGCCTTCTCCTTGTCGCTCTTCTCGTTGACAGCCTCTATGCGTTGCTTGGCGTTGCCTTGCAGGCGCACGAACCGCCAGTCGGCGTGGCCGTTGCCGATCCGGCGTCGGAACTCGCGGAAGAACCCCAGTTCATGGGTGAGGATGATCTTCTGGTAGCCGGCGAAGGTGTCGGACAGCAAAATGTCCACCACCTGCATCCGGTTGCTCATGTCCAGGCTGACCAGCAGGTCGTCCAGCACCAGCAATTTCAGGTCCGAGTCGTGCAGGTTGACCAGCGACGCGGCAAAACGCACCGACAGCGCCAACTGGGTGAGCTTGGCTTCATTGAGGAAGCTCTGCGGGCGCGTGATGGTCTGACCGGCGATCTGGATCCCGAACTCGATCTCCGGCGCAACAAACCGGAAGTCGGAGTGACTGCTCCCGGTCGCGGATGCGTTGGTGGTGACGCCCAGCTTGAGCGTGACCTTGGCCGAATCGCCTGTCGAAAAATGCTTGTCGTAGAAGCGCTGCGCTTCGACGCTGATGCTATCAACGATTCTCGGCAGGATCGCTGCAAAGCTGCCGGTATTTCGCTTGAAGTCATCGTATGAATAGGCACCGCCAAGACCTCGACTGCCCGTGGGATTTGGATCGCCCGACTTGATTTTTTGCCACAGGTCGTAAGGCGACAGCCCGCCGGTGCTCACGCAAAAGGGAAGAATTTCCCGCTCGAACAACGGCCAGAGATTGAACTTCTCCGAGTTGCGGAAGTGCGAGAAGCCGAAAAAGAACCGGTAGGTGATGAAGTCGCTGGCCAGCTCGCCCTTGAGGATGGCAGGCTGGTTGAAGGTGCCGTGGTCGGCCTGGCTGATGCGGTAGGTGCTGTCGTTGCGGGTGGCGGTATCGCGCAGGCTCAGCGCGATTTCGCCGGGCTTGGGCGCTGCTTCGGCCTGCTCGTGGATGTTCAGCAGGTTCTGCGCGTCGGCCGGGTCGAAGTACTTGGCGATGCAGTGTCGGGGCCGTTTGCGTGCGCTTTGCAGGAAGGTGTACAGCGCCCAGTACAGCGATGACTTGCCTGCGCCGTTGGCGCCGTACACCAGCAGATGGCGGCCTTCGAGCGCCAGTTCAAACTGGCGGAAGGCCTTGAAGTTGGTGATGGCGATATGGTGCAGACGCTGGCTCATACCGCGCCCTCGCGCTGGATCACGGCCAGCAGGTCGGGGCTGTCGGCGGGGATGCGCAGCAGGATATTGCGGATGGGGTGGTTGCTTGCGTTGGCTGTGCGATGGAAAGCCAGCGCGGCCTCGGCCTGTTCGGCTTGGGACATCGTGGCCACGTTGGCGGGCAGCAGGGCGCGCACGGCGGCGGTGATGGCCAGCTTGCGTTCGGCCATGTGCTGGGCGAAGTAGAGCTCCATCACGCAGGCGTCGATCACTTCGGTAAGGAAGTCGCCGGCCAGCACACAGGCCTTGTCATCGCGGGTCTGCGCTTGTGCCTTGGCCGCCTGTACCAGCGGCACCAGTGCTTCGAACAGGGCGGCTTGTGCCGCATCCGGCTTCTTGATCGGCACCTTGTCCATGAAGATCTTGCTGAGTTCGTACGTGTTTCCCATCAGCTCCGGGAAGTTGTCCTTGAAGCAGCAGCGGAACAGGGACGAGTTCAGCACCGCTACCAGATACGGCAGGGACTCGTCCTCGGCGGTGATGATGAAGCACTTCTGATTGCCGAAAAAATGCTCTTCCGTGTCCAGATAGAACGGCAGGTACTTGGTCATGTTGGGGTAGATGATCTTGGGCTTCTTGAATTCCTCGCGGTACGAGATGGCATCCTGCGTTTCAAACCATTCGTAAGCACCAGCCTTGCGCCCTGGCCAATTGCTGCCTGCCCACCCTCTAGGCTTGGGCTTCAGCTCTCTTTCGTGATTCGCGAGATGCTTTTGAATTGGCCGAGGTAGATCTTCAAATGCCAAATCCAATGAAGGGAAGGTGGCAATCATCCACTTCTCGTCACTCAATTGATGCCATGTGGTGGCATAACGATCGACATAGCGCCCCCGCAGCAAGGGCACAATCAGTTCCGCGCATTTGGGGTCTTGGGCAATCAACGCGTCGCGCTGTGCCTCAGTGATATAGAACGCTTCGTTGCAGCCGGTCTTGATGCCGTAGTTGATTTGCAGATGCCAGCGCTCCAGGGGTACTCCTTGCGCCTCTGCCGCCTGCTTGATGGCGTAGCGCTCGGAGGACAGCAACACCCAAGAATCGGCACCAAAATCACCGCGTGTGACGGCGTTGTTGGCAAGATACGCGCCGGGGTCGTGCATGGCGGCCACATCATTGGTGACGTAACACGCGCTTGTAGCGGCTGTGCTCTTACGCTGAATAGCGTGAACGATGCAGGTGTATGTGGTGGCGGCGCCAAAGTTCTGCGCCATGCCAAAGTCGAGCACGGAAACCGTATCCACCTTCGTTGCCAGAAACTTGCGCAACGCCTCACCGTAGCCCGCCCGCATCCACTTGTTGGAGGTGATGTAGCTGAGTTGCCCGCCGTCCTTCAGCAGGCGCACGCCACGCTCGTAGAACAGGCAGTACACATCGCCCGTGGCAGCGTAAGTGCTGTAGTGCTGGGCCTGCCAGGCCTGTTTATGCGCGGCATCAAACTTCTGAATCTGGATATACGGCGGGTTGCCGATCACCACATCGAAGCCTTGCTGCAGGCGCGGGCCGAACATGGTGACCGGCTCGAAGAAGCTGGCCACGGCGTGGTGGTCGTAGGGGTTCCATTCCACCCGGCGGCGCTCGATCTCGCTGCCGAAGCCGAGCTGGGTGAGCGCATCCAGAATCTGCCTGCGCAGCTTGTCGTCCTGCTTGCGCAGGCGATTTTTCTCGTCGCGAGACTGGGCGGAGAAGTAACGGTGGCGCACCCCGGCCAACTGCACCTTGAGCGCCTTGATCTGGTCGCTGTCGGCCATGCTGGCGCTGCTGCCGGTCGGATCCAGCGCCAACAGGCTGTCGGCGGCCACGAACTTGGTTTCCAGGTTCGGCAATGGGCGGATGCCCAGGTTGCGCGCCTTGTCGGCGTGGGTCTTCTGGTCGCAGATCAGCGAAATGAAGAATCGTAGCTTGGCGATCTGGATGGCGATGGGCTGGATGTCCACGCCGTAGATGCAGTTTTCGATCAGATACAGCTTGCGGCCATAATCCAGCGCGTTGTCGGCAAAATCCGCGTTGATGGCGGCAATGGCGGAATCACGCGCCTGCGCGTCTTCGATGGTTTCGGCCTTGGCGATCTGGCGTGCGTGCCACTGCTGGTTGTTGGGGTCCAGCTTGCCCAGCACGAACACCAGCTTGTGCAGGATGCCCATCGGATAGGCGCCGGAGCCGCAGGCCGGGTCGAGGATGTTCAGCGCATCGATGGCCGCAATCAGGGCATGGCTTTCGGCTGGGCTGAAGGCGTGCTGCTTCTCGGTATAGGCAAACAGGATGTCCAGCCCGGCCTGCGCGTCTTCGCGGCTGGTGGCGGGCAAGCGCTGGCACAGCGCATCGGCCAGGCTGGCCTTGAGCGTGCTGTCCACCATGTGTTCGACGATGGGCCGCGGGGTGTAGAATGAGCCGGTCTGGCGGCGCGCACTTTCGCCGGTTTCGGGGTTGTAGCTGGCCAGCAGGTTTTCGAACACCTTGCCCAGCATTTCCGGGTCCAGCGCGATTTCCTGCTCCACCGGGGTGCTTTCGGCAATGGTGAACTTGTAGCCATTGAGGATATGCAGCAGGCCGCGCACCTTGGCCTTCTTTTTCTTGGCGTCGCCGAAGTCGTCCTTGCCGCTCAAGTCCACTGTATGCGGCTCGGCAAAGAACAGGCGGTTGGGCACCTGCGGCTGCATCTTGGGGTTGCGCGAAAAGCCGTCGGCGTACTGCACCTTGCCGGATTCGTCTTCCACGTCGAGGCAGGCAAACAGGCCGCCGTTGAGGAACGGGATGTTTTCAAACAATGACAGCGCCTGATCCGGCTGTGCGAATGCGGCGGAATAGCGGTACAGGTTCTTGACCCCGTGCTGGGCGCGGTTGTCCTGGAACTTGCCCTCCACCGCAAACTTGCGGTGTTCACTGCCGCCGGCATTCATCGGCTGGTTGAGGGTGGCGAAGAACAGGTTCTGCAAAATGGCGCGGTAGTAGCTGCTGTCGTCTTCGCCCAGCGTGGTGAGCGCCTTGGCCATCTCTGCCTGATCGAACAGGCGGTCGGGAATGAGGTCTTTTTCCTTCAGGAACCAGCAGAAGATCAAGCGTGTCAGCAGGCGGATCACGCTGGTGGAATTGCGGGTGCCTTCGTCTGGCTCCAGGTCGGACGGGAAGCGGACCTGATGGCGCGCCCAGAAATACCAGTTGGAGAGCTCCTCGTAGAACCGCTTGTTCAGCAACTCGACGTTGAACACGTCCTCCCACGCGGTATGCAGCTGATCGAAGTTGTGGATAACGCGGCGGCCTTCGGTCAGCTCAGTCAGCGAGAACGAGGCCAGGATGTCCAGATGCCCGGGGTGCGGCTTGTCGATGCCGATGTTCTGGATCAGCGTGACCTTGCCCAGCACGTCCTTGTGGTCATCGCGCTTGTTCAGGCGGCGGTTAATGACGGCGATGGACAGCTTGCCGCCGATCTTGAACAGCACCATGACCGGCATCGGGAAAATGCGGTTGATCTGCCGGGTAATGCCGGCCAGCTTGCCGCGGGCATAGTCGGTGCCGGCCAGTTCGATCGCGATGAACACATACGACTGCAACAGCGAGGTGCGAACCGCATCGTCCTTGAACAGCGTGGCGTTACGGGACAACTCCTCATCGGTGAGCTGGAACAGCAGTTCGCCGGCGCGCCATTCGTCCGCCATGGCGGCCGGATGCGCCAGCTTGCCGTCCGGGTCGAACTGGGCGCGGAAATCGGCAACCGAGGCGGTTTCCACGGTGCGGCTGGAGGTGTAGCCCAGCGTGGCGAACAACGACAGCGCCGCCTTGCGCAACGGCGTGCCGGCAAACGCCTGCACGTTCTGCCGGATGGCCTGCTTGAGTGCGGTGTCAGTGCTCATTCTGTTTCCCAGGCTTGTTCATTCGCTTCCTCATCCTGCGCCTGCGTGTTCTGCAGGTAGAACTCATGCAGCTTGGCGCGCAGCAGAGCCTTGTCCGGCAACTGGGTCTGGTACTGCGCAATCAGTGCGGGTGAAGTGCTGCGGCTGAGCGCGTACTCCACCACTTCATCGTCCTTGCTGGCGCACAGCAGCACGCCGATGGAGGGCTGTTCGTGCGATTTTTTGGCGTCGCGGTCGAGCGCTTCGAGATAGAAGTTCAGTTTGCCCAGGTACTCCGGTTCGAACCGGCCCACCTTCAATTCGATGGCGACCAGACTGTTCAGGCCGCGATGAAAGAACAGCAGGTCCAGCGCGAAGTCGCGCCCGCCAACCTGCACCGGATATTGGCTGCCGACGAAACAGAAGTCGCGCCCCAGCTCGATCAGAAAATCCTTGAGCCGCAGCAGGAGGCCGCGATGCAGATCGGCTTCCAGATGGTCTTGCGGCAGGTCGAGGAACTCCACCAGATAGCTGTCCTTGAAGATGCTGGCGGCTTCGGGGTGCATTTGTGTCACCACCGGCGACACTTTTGGCGGGGTCAGGACGGTGCGCTCGAACAGGGCAGTCTTGAACTGGCGCTCCAGCTCGCGCTTGCTCCACTTCTCCTGCGCAGCCAGCTTCAGGTAGAACTCACGCTCTTCGGGGCGCTTGCTTTGCCCAAGAATGATTAGGTGGTGCGCCCAAGGAATTTGTCGCACCAGTGGCGCGACAATTTCGTTGTCGGCATAGGTCTCGTAAAACTGCTTCATCCTGAACAGGTTGGATCGGGTGAACCCACGCAACCCCGGCTGGGTCTGCGCCAGGTAACGGGCCAGCTCATCCACCACGCCATCGCCCCATTCGGCGGCGGCGATCTTCTGGCTGATGCGCTGGCCGATCTGCCAATACAGCTCGATCAAACCGGTGTTGACCGCCTGCACCGCGCGTTGCTTGGCGACCGCGATGAGCTGCGCGATGTCGGCAAAACCAGGATCCTGGGGTGCGCTGATGCGCTTGTCCGTCATGGCTCGCCGCCTTTCAAGGCCGTGGGCTGCTTGATTACGAGCCAGGTGATGAGATCGAAGTCGGTCGTCGCCTTGACGGCCTGATTCGAGTCAAGCAGCTTGCCGCCGCGTCCGCTGAACAGGTTGCCCGCGTTCTTGCGGCCGAACTGCGCGGCAATGGCGGCCACGGCCTTTTCAAGAAGGCCGCTGTAGCGGCTCATGTCCTGCCCGTTGCCGGTTTCCATATCGAACAGTTCACATAGTTTGGCGTGCGGCGCGGTCTGGCCCTGGCAAACGGCACGGAAAAGTTCCAGCACCTGCTTGGGTGCGGTGAAGTTGTAACGCACCTCGCCATCATCACGGATGTAAACGAGGAAGTACGGCTGCAACGGGTTCACGGTTTCGTTGCCGGCGGCGTCGATGCGCTGCTTCAGGCAATAGATGATGCCGGGCTTGATGGCGCTGTACTCGGCATGCGGTGGTACCACGGCATAGAGCCCGTAGGGTGCCTGTTCCAGCTTCTCGCGATTGGCCTCGATGTACGCGGCCAGCTCCATGCGGAAGTCATCCAGCGTGAATTCGTTGAGGGCAACGGACTCGTTGAAGTCCTCAAGATCCAGCACTTCGTCCTTGAGCCGCAACAGCTGCTTGTCGCGGTAGCGCAGATCCTGCTTGATCAGCTCTTCCAGGTCTTCGCCCTGCAGGATGTTGTCTTCGGCCGTGGCGGCGATGTCCACCAGCGCCATGCGGGCTTCGACGCGGTTCTTGAGGTTGATGTACTTGTTCAGGTCGGGCGTGGGCCAGAAATTGACCAGCTGGATCGCGGGATTCGGGCTGCCGATGCGGTCGATGCGGCCGAAACGCTGGATGATACGCACCGGGTTCCAGTGGATGTCGTAATTGATGAGGTAGTCGCAGTCCTGCAGGTTCTGGCCTTCGGAAATGCAATCGGTGGCGATGAGCAGGTCGATCTCGCCCTCCTGCGGCATCGACTTCATCTTTGCGCGCTGTTTGGCGCGGGGGGCGAAGTTGGTGAGGATGCGGCTGAACTCGGCTTGGCCGAAGCTGCTGCGGTTGGGGCGGGTGCCGCCCGAGACCAGAGCAATATGAATGCCAAGGTGCTGTCGCGCCCAGGTTTCGAGTTCTTCGTAAAGGTAGGCGGCGGTATCGGCAAAGGCACAGAACACGATCACCTTGCGGTTCTCCTCGCCCTGCGCATTGGTGCCCGGGTGGCGAACCTTGTGCTCGATCAAGCGCTTGAGTTCGGCCAACTTGGCGTCACGCGCGGCATCGACCGCCTGGGCGGCGTCGGCCAGCAGTGAGAGCTGCTGCTTGTCGGTGGCCAGGTCCGCCAGCCAGGCGGCCACGTCCATGTGCTCCATGCGGTACTTGAGCTTGCTGCCGGCCTGGAAGGCCTCGGCCAGCTCTTCATCTTCCTCGCCCGGCTCGGCAAAGAAATCGGGCTGAATGTCTTCCGCTGCCGAGGCCTGATGCTGCTGGAATCGCTTGAGACGTTCTTCCAGATCCTCGATCTTGGCGACGGTGCGCTCCATGGTGATGGCGAAGGCGCGCACCGAGCTTTCCAGACGCTTGAGGAAGTTCACCTTCATCATGCCGATCAGGAATTTCTCGCGGTTCTCCTGGCTGAAGTTCTGCACGCGACCGTCGTCGTACTGCGCCTTGAACTTTTCAAGCACGTATTTGGACGGCTTGAAGATGGCAAGCTGGTAGTTGTCGATCTCGTCGTTCAACTTGTCGTAGGAAAGGAAGCGGCCCTTGAGGTCGATTTCCGAGAACACCGATTCCGGCTTCCTGCGCTTCGGGAACCGGCCGATCTGCGCCATCGACGCCTTGTAGTATTTCTGGATGTGCTTGCGCGAGCGCGCGATGGTGAGTTCGTCCAGCAGGGTGAAGAATCCGGCGGAAAGGCGCTCCATCAAATCGCGAGCGTCCCGTTCGCCGGAGCGCCTGGCCCATTCCATGAACGTTTTCTGGGCGACGGTAAGCGTGTCCTTGATGCTGCCGATGCCGAAGCCATGCGCAAACGCGGTGTCGCGCCCTTCGGTGACGAAGTAGATCTGGTTGCGCAGATCCTTGAGATCGTTGTTGACCGGTGTTGCCGAAAGCAGCATCACCTTGGTCTTGACACCTGCCTTGATGATGTCGTCCAGCAGCCGCTCGTAGCGGCTCTTGCGGATGAGATTGCCGTCCTCGTCGTGCTTGCCCTTGGTGTTGTTGCGGAAGTTGTGGGATTCGTCGATGACGACCAGATCGAAGTTGCCCCAGTTGAGCGTAGCCAGGTCGACGCCGTCCACGCGGCCGCTGTCGCGGGACAGGTCGGTGTGCGAGAGCACGGTGTAGGCGAAACGATCCTTGAGGAAGGGATTGAGCTCGCTGTTGTTCTGGGCGAGATAGACCGTCCAGTTGTCGCGCAGCTTCTTCGGGCACAGCACCAGCACGCGGTGGTTGCGCAGCTCGAAGTACTTGATCACGGCCAGCGCCGAATAGGTTTTGCCCAGGCCCACGCTGTCGGCCAGGATGCAGCCGTTGTGAGTGTTGATCTTGTGGATGGCCCCCTTGACGCCGTCTTTCTGGAAGTCGAACAAGGCCTTCCAGATATCGCTGTCGATGATGGCGGTCTGGTCGAACAGCGCGGCGTCTGCTTCCTGCCCGGAAAGAAAACGCTCGAAGACGTGATAGAGCGTCTTGAAATAGACGAATTCCGGCGCGTGGTTGACGTAAAGCTGTTCCAAGTAACGCAGAACCTCAGCCTTCACGTCCTCCACCAGTTTGTCGTTGGCCCAGATTTCATCGAACCAGGCCTTGAGATCGGCGCGATCGCGGTCGCCATCGACGACAAGATTCAGCTCGATGTTGGAGGTGGCCGAAACACCCAGTCCACGGCGGGTGAAGTTGGAACTCCCGAGCAAGGCATGCTCGCGGCGGCCGTCATCGATGTGATAGAGCTTGCCGTGCAGCAGGTTGGCTTGGCGGATGGAACGGATTTCAACCTTGTCCCGCAGCCACGCGGCGCAACGGTGGGCGATTTCTTTTTGCTGCAGGCGATTGGCCAACTCCAGGCCCTCGTCCTCGATCTTGAAGGCCTTCTTGTCGGTCTTGTCCGGATCCAGTGAGGCGATGAAACGAGGTTCGCCGAACAGGAACTGCAGTTGCTCGATCTGGTCGAGTTGGCTGGCCAGAGCGTCGTAGGCATAGATGGTGAAGTAGGCCGAGACAACGGAGAGCCGACTATTGGCGCTGAGCTTGTCAGCAAGGAACTCGGCCACTTTCCCGCGGCTGTGATTGTCACGGATACCCGAGTGGTGCTTGCTGCTATCGGCCATGGTCGTCGCTCACCTTTTCGGCTTCATCCGCTCCCCCGGCGCGCACCCAGTCATCCACCTCGGCGCGCTGAAACTTCCACAGCCGCCCGACGCGGTGCGCCGGCAGGTGCTTGCGGTCGATCCAGCGGTAAATGGAGTCGCGAGTGACGCCCAGATGCTCGGCGATCTGGTCTACGGACAACCAAGGTTCTGCGGTCATGGCTGCGATCCGACAACGATAGTCTGGATCGCATAGAGTCGGTTTGAATCGCAAGGATTGCAAGTCACCGAGGTGGAGGGCCGACGGAGCGGAACTACTCCGGAACGGTGGTTCGCCTGAACACGGGAAGTGCCGACTCCCGTCCGCGCCCAGACTGGAGTCCGATCTTCCCTGGGCTGCAGGGCCTCACCTCCCCGGCACGTCCTCGCGGCTGCGCCAGCTGAAGTTGGAGACGCGCTTTGCAATCAGCCAGCGGCCGTCGCGGCGGACGTATTCGTCGCGGTAGATCACGCCTGAGGTGTTGCGGTAGCGCTGGTCGCCTTCCTTGCCGATCAGCACCACCAGGCAATACGAAGTGCCGGTGGCACGGTCGCCGTGCAACTCGACGGTCTGCTGGCCGTTCATGTGATAGACCGTATCGAACAGGGCGAGGTAGTCGGAGAACGACTTGCCGATCTGCTTGCGTCCCTTCAACGAGGACACTTGCTTGCCTTCGGACCAGGAATCGACGCTGGCGTCCTCGGTGAACAGAAGTACTTGCGCGTCCACCGACTTGGTGTCGGCGAGGTTGGAAAAGGTATCGACCAGGGTCTTGAGCGCAGCTCGATCTTCAAGTTGCTGGAGGCGTTGGCTGAGCGTGGGTTCGGCCTTGCTCTGGGCAGGGGAAGCTTGCGGAAGCAGGCACAGCGCGAGTGTGGCAGTGACGATGGCCAAGGCAGGGATTTTCATTCGTTCTCCTTCGCCTTGCTGGCGGGGCGGTTGCCGACGATGGGAAGCGCCGCAAGCGCGCTGCGGAACTCGGCCAGTTCGGCGGCTGTGAAGCGCAGGTCGAGCGCGCCCATGTTCTCGCGCAGATGCGGCCATTTGGTGGTGCCGGGAATCGGCACGATGAAATCGCGCTGCGCCAGCAGCCAGGCCAAGGCGATCTGTACCGGTGTTGCGTTCTTGCGCTGCGCCCACTCGCGGGCCAGTGCCACGATCTTCATGTTCGTTTCCAGCGCCGCGGGCGCGAGAAACGGCACGCTGGCGCGGCGATCGCGGGAGTCAAAGCGGCTGTAGGCATTGAAGCCGTCGGCCAGCAGTCCGCGCATGGTCGGCCCCCACGGCACGAAGCCGATGCCGAGTTCCGCGCAGGTGTCGAGCATGGCGATCTCCGGCAGGCGTTCGAGCAGCGAGTATTCGCTCTGCACGGCTGCCACCGGCGTCACCGCATGCGCGCCGCGCAGGGTTTCCGGGTTCACCTCGGACACGCCGAAGGCACGCACCTTGCCCGCCGCGATCAACTCGCCCACCGCGCCGGCGATATCGGCAATCGGCACGTTCGGGTCCATGCGGTGCAGGTAGAGCAGGTCGATGCGATCGGTGCGCAGGCGCTTGAGCATGCCTTCGACCCGCGTCTTGATATGCGCAGGCTGGCTGTTGCGACCGCTGACGGAATTGCCGTTGTAGTTGAAACCGAATTTCGTCGCCAGCACCACCGCGTTGCGGATCGGTGCCAGCGCCTCGCCGACGATCTCTTCGCTGATGAAGGGGCCGTAGACCTCGGCCGTATCGAAGAAGGTGACGCCCATGGCGTGCGCGTCGCGGATCAGGCGCACCATCGCCGCGTGATCGGGCGCGGGGTTGTAGAAGCCCGGCGCCATCGCCATGCAGCCCAGACCGATGGGTGAGACCTCCAGCGGGCCGAGCTTGCGTTTGGCGAGCGTCGTGCGGGAAGCAGGCGGCGCGGCTTGTGAAGCGTCCGTCGCTGGTGCCGACGGCGGTTTGCCGGCTTGTGCACCGGCGGAAAACATGCCGCCTGCCAGTGGCGCGGCCATCACTGCGGCCCCCAGGGCCAGCAAACGCCGACGATGGGGTTGCTTCAGCTCATTGGATCGAAACGCAGGTTCCTGCACCTTGGACATTGCCATTCTCCGGGGAAGTTGCCTCACGAGACGCAGGCAGCTTGCGCGCTGGCTCATTGCCGAAAAAGCGGGCTATGCTCATCGCACTGCTGAGTCAATTTCAGCAATGACACACAGAAGCGGGGATCACGGCATGTCGCAACCGGCCTACCAGGACTTGGCTGCATTCCTTGTGGTTGCGCGCGAGGGCAGCTTTACCCGTGCCGCCGCGCAACTGGGCGTGACCCCGTCGGCCCTGAGCCACGCCATCCGCGGGCTGGAGGAGCGCGTCGGCCTGCGCCTGCTCAATCGCACCACGCGCAGCGTGACCACCACCGAAGCCGGCCAGCGCCTGTGCGACCAATTGGAACCGCATTTTCTCGATATCCAAAGCGCGCTCGACCGGGTCGGCGAACTGCGCGACGCACCCAGTGGTACGGTGCGCATCTCGGCAAGCAATCATGCCATCGACACCCTGTTGTGGCCGCGCTTGCGGCCGTTGCTCGCGCAATATCCGGACATTCGTCTGGAGTTGAGCGCCGACTCGCGCCTCGTCGATATCGCTGCCGACCGCTTCGATGCCGGCGTGCGCCTGGGCGAGCAACTGGCACCGGGCATGATCGCCGTGCGCATCGGCCCGGACCTGCGCATGGCTGCCGTTGCCTCGCCGAGCTATCTCGCGGGGCGGCAACCGCCCGTTACCCCGCAGGAACTGGCCGGGCACCGCTGCATCAACCTGCGTTTCCTGACCCAGGGCGACCTGTATGCGTGGGAGTTTGAACAGAACGACCGCGAAACCCGCGTCCAGGTGGAGGGCCCGCTGGTGGTCGACAACATCGACCATGCGCTGCGCGCGGCAGTGGACGGCGTGGGCATCGCCTACGTGATGCGTGATCGGGTTGAATCGCATCTGGCCAGCGGCGTGCTGGTGCAAGTGCTTGAGGATTGGAGTCCACCGTTTTCCGGTTATCACCTGTACTACCCCAGTCGGCGCCGACCCTCGCAGGCGTTCTCGCTGGTGGTGGATACCTTGCGCAGCGAAGGCCCCCGCTGATCGCCGTCCGCCGCTGCGCACGATTCAGATGTCCCTTCATTCCTGGTCGGCTTTTCCGGAAACACGTGGCGCGCACCAGGCGTTCGCGTGTGTGGCGCTTGGCCAATGATGTGATTCAAGCGCGACTGGCAGATTGCCAGACAAGCGGTTTCGTTCACCCAGGAACGCGCCTCATTCTCCTTGCTGATAAAGGGCATGCAACTCCTCGAGGTCGAGGTCGCGTTCCAGGTCATGCAGCACTTCATCCTCGATCTGCCCTTCGCGGTGCAGGCGGACCAGTTCGGCGCGCCCCGCCGCAACCGCCGCCAGCACGACATGGAAATGTGCTCGGACTTCCGGCATGAACGCCTTGGCATCACCGGCATAGCGCTGCGTGTTCTGCGCACGCTTGCGGTACTCCTCCAGCAGACGCGGATGCACGAGGCTGCCGTCCGCTGCGTGCGCGTGCACCTCGACTGCCTTGTGCATGGCGTGCGCGATCGCCGCTTCCGCTCCGGCCGAGTCGATCATCGCGGGCGGGTCCTGGTCCTCCGGACGCACGTGCCGGATCAGCCATCCCAGGCTTGATCCCTGCAGCACCACGGTGACCAGGATCACCGCGAATGCCGCCACCAGCATGAGATCACGACCGGGCATATCGGCCGGCAAGGTGAGCGCCACCGCCAGGGTCACCACGCCGCGCATGCCTGCCCAGGCCAGGATGCTGGCCTGTCGCCATCCGAGAGGACGGGCTCGTGCAAGCCCCGCCCGCCGCAACACGACGAGCAGGCCATCACTGGCAAAGATCCAGACGAACCGCACCAGCAGCACGGCCGCAATCACGCCCAGCACCGGCAATGCCATGCTGCTCAGGATCGCGTCGACGCCACCTGCGCGCTCCAGTACGCCGCGCAGTGAAAAGCCCATCAGGATGAACACCAGCGCTTCCAGACCGAACACCAGGGTGCG
This sequence comes from Gammaproteobacteria bacterium, assembly GCA_004295005.1. Taxonomy (GTDB): domain Bacteria; phylum Pseudomonadota; class Gammaproteobacteria; order Xanthomonadales; family Rhodanobacteraceae; genus Dokdonella. The sequence continues at coordinate 43,766 of SHNG01000042.1, read as the reverse complement.
CCAGAACGCACTGCCCTGCATCCGCATCTTGGCCGGAAGAAGTACATGCTGGCGCCAGCCGAATACGATCCCGGCAGTGACAGTGGCGATCACGCCGGACACGTGCAAGGCCTCGCCGGCCAGGTAGCTGGCCCAGCACAGCAAGGTGGCAAACGCGATGACCAGCAATTCGTCGTGCATGAGGCGGCGCATCAGGGCGAGCCAGACCGTTGCCACGACCCCTCCGACAACGACGCCTCCGATCCCGACCAGAACGAAACTGGTGACTGCTTCGCCGGCATCGAAGACGCCGCTGAGCGTGGCGACGACGGCGAAGCGGAACAGGACCAGGCCGGTGGCGTCATTGAGCAGGCTCTCGCCTTCCAGCAAGGCTTGCAGCCGGCGCGGCAATTTCACCCGCTGCAAGACAGCGCGCGCCGCGACCGCATCCGGCGGCGAGACGATTGCGCCAAGGGCGAAGCAGGCCGCCCACGGCAAGGCGGGAACGATCCAGTGGATCACCACGCCGACGATCAGCGTGGTGAACAGCACCGCGCCCACCGCCAGCGACAGAATGCCCGGAAGGTGGCGACGAAACCGGCCGAAGGCGGTGTAGTAGGCGCCGTCCATCAGCAGCGGCGGCAGAAACAGCACCAATGCCAGCTCCGGATCGAGCGAGATTTCGGGAATGCCGGGCAGGAAAGCGAGCGCGCCACCACCGACCAGCAGCGCAGCCGAGGGCGGCAAGCCGACCCGTGTCGCCAGCCAATGCAAGGCGATGACGGTCGCCAGCAGAACCAGCACCAGTTCGAACGTTTCAACTGGATGCATGCGCGCACTCCCCGGATGATCGCCCGTCATTCTGCAACAACGCCGCGCTCGAACCCACCGCTGCGCTGACCTGCAGGCGGGCGTCCTGGCTACACCCGCGAGATCATGCTTCGGGAATCGTGAGTTTCAAGAACGCCGCTTGCGGTTGGTCCGGATCGGGGCCACCGCGAACACCCTTGTCGAGCGCATCGATGGCGGCGAGTTCGGTACCGTCGAGCGCGAAGTCGAAGATGTCGAAGTTCTTGGCGATGCGCTCCGTGCGGGTCGACTTGGGGATGACCTGGCGACCCTGCTGGATGTGCCAGCGCAGCATCACCTGGGCCGGCGTCTTGCCATGGCGCTGGCCGATCTCCACCAGGCTTGCGTCGGTGAAGGTGCTGGTCGCCTGTGAACCGTAGTAATGGGTGATGCCGCCGATTGGTGACCACGCCTGGGTGAGGATGCCGGCCGCAGTGTTCGCCGCCACGTTGGCACGCTGGCTGAAATAGGGATGCAGCTCGATCTGGTTCACCGCCGGCACCACTGCGACTTCAGGCAGGAAGCGCGCCAGGATCGACGGCGTGAAATTGCTCACGCCGATCGCGCGCACGCGGCCATCGGCAAGTAGCTTCTCCAGTGCCTTGTAGGCCGCGAGGGTGAGGTCGAAGTTCTCTATCCGTGGTTGGTGCAACAGCAGCAGGTCGATGACCTCGAAGCCGAGCTTGGCGGCCGACTTGTCGAAGGCGTGCAGTGCCGCATCGAAGCCGTAGTCGGTGACCCACAGCTTGGTCTCGATGAAGACTTCGTCGCGGGGGAAGCCGGAGCGACGGATGGCCTCGCCGACCTCGCGCTCATTGCCGTAGGCCGCCGCGGTATCAATGTGGCGATAGCCGGTCTCCAGTGCGGCGAGCACGGCGGCAGTAGTCTGCGCAGGCGGCGTCTGGAATACGCCGAGGCCCAGCACCGGCAGGGTGACGCCATTGTTCAAGGTAAAGGTTTGCATGGCGCTCTCCCGAATGGATGCGTGTTGTTCAGGAGCTTGAGGTCTGTGCAAGGTGCTGATCCAGCGCGTCGCGGGCGCGCCGCGCTGCTTCGCTGTTGCCGCCTTCTGCCAGCAACTGGATGAGCTGACGCAACTGCGAAGCGCTCAGGCCCACGCGCAGGCTGGCCGCCATGTGCGAGCGCAATTGGGATTCCACGCCGGGTGTTGCGGACAGCGCACCGACGGTGGCCAGTTCGCGACTCTGCCAGTCCAGGTTGTCGCGTTCGAAGATGTCGCCGAACAAGTGCGCCTGCAGGTACTGGTTGATGATGGGCGCGAAGTCGAACAGCGGACCAATGACCGGCGCGCCAGAGATTTTCGTCTGGTTTGCCGTGCCGGCCACGATCAGCGCATCACCGGTTGGAATCGGCTTGCTCGGTTCGCGCCCCGGCACATCGACGATGCCGCGTGCCTTGCGCGCCTCGACCACCTTCAGCAATTCGCCCAGCGCGTTGAGGCTGCGCGGAAAGCCGGTGTAGGCGTACAACTGCACCAGGATTTCCCTGGCCTCGCTGATGCTGAGCTGCGCGTCGAGTCCGCGATTCAAGGCGGCGTTGAGCCGCGGCATGTCGCTCACGGCCATCGTCGCGGCAATCAAGGGAATGGCCTGTTGCCTGGCCGACAGGGTTTCCGAAGCGGGCGCGGTGGATGTCATGCTGGATTCCGCTTGCGGTTGCGCGGCGAGGGCCGGCGCGGTCGTCAATGCGAGGCACATTGCCAACGCGACCACGCTGCGTCTAACGGGCGTTGTATTGTTCATCGCTGACCTTCTCCATCCATTCGACGTTCTTGCCCTCGACCGAGCCGGTGATGGCCAGGTGCGTCATCGCGGTCGTCGCTGTGGCGCCGTGCCAGTGCTTGACGCCGGGTGGACAGGTGACGACGTCGCCGGGTCGGATTTCCTGCACCGGCTTGCCCCATTCCTGCACCAGGCCCACGCCGGAGGCGACAATCAGGCGCTGGCCCGCGGGATGCGTGTGCCAGGCCGAACGTGCGCCCGGCTCGAAACTGACGTAGGCACCAGAAGCATTCATGGCGTTGCTGGCGGCGAACAGCGGATCAACGCGCACGCGCCCGGTGAAGAACTCCGCCGGTCCGATGGTCGAGGCTTGCGTGCCTGCTCGCGCAACCTGTTGGGATGCCGCAGGTTCGCCGGCATTGCCGATCGGGCTGGTCGTCATCGCGCACATCGCAAATCCAAACAGCGTCTTGTTCATCATGATTCTCCTGGCCTTGCGGATAGGACGGATCGTGAGCGTGTGGGTATGTGTCCGGCCGGCCCTGTGCTGGGTGCTCGCGAACCCTTGTACTGGATTTCCAAACCGTGCTTCCGGTGGACGAATTCGATGGCCTACGTTAGTCCTGAATCGAGGTGGGATTAAGGAGTTCAAAGCACATGGACTGATGAGCAGAATTCAGCAGTGCGTTGGCGTTGCCGGAGACACATGCCTTGTATCCGAACATCCCGATTTTCGTAGCTCAGGAATTTCGGCATGTCGCGAAGCGCGCTGAAAATCCACGCCAGGCGACCGAAGCCAAGGCAACGGATTGATTGCATCAAGCCTTCAATAGCGCCCGCTGCCGATCAAGGCGAGTGAATCCCGCGCTGCAACCCATTCCTCGTTGGTTGGTTCCACGCCCACGCGCACGCGGCTGTTGGCGGCGGAGATCAAGGGTGCATTGGTTGCATTGGCGGCTGGGTCGAGGGTGATGCCGAGGAAGCCAAGCGATGAGCACACCCGTTCGCGGATGTCTGCGCTGTGTTCGCCGACACCGGCCGTGAACACCAGCAGATCGAGTCCGCCGAGTACCGCCACCAGTGCGCCGATCTCGCGCACCATCCTGCGCACGTACAAGGCCAGCGCCTCGCGCGCGCGCGCGCCGGTTTCATAGGCGTTGGCTTCCAGCGGTTGCAGCACGCGCGGCTCGGGAGACACTCCCGACACGCCGAGCAAGCCTGACTGGTGATAGAGCAGGTGGCCGACGTCCTCAAGGCTCAGCTTTTCGATTTCCATCAGGTAAATCACGGCGCCAGGGTCGAGCGCACCGGTGCGCGTTCCCATCATCAGTCCGTCCAGCGCAGAGAAGCCCATGGTGGTGGCCACACTGGCCAGATCCTGCATGGCGCACAGGCTGGCGCCACTGCCGAGGTGGGCGACGATCACCCGGCCACGGGCCAGATCGCCATGACGCTCGGGCAGGGCAGTGGCCATGTAGTCGTAGGACAGCCCGTGGAATCCATAGCGGCGCAGGCCGCGTTCCCAGAACGCATGCGGCAGTGGCAGCAACTGTTCGACCTTGGGCAAGGTGATGTGAAAACCGGTGTCGAAGCAGGCGACCTGCGGCAATTGCGGTTGTTCGCGCAGCAGGATCTCGATGGCTTCCAGGGCGAAAGGCTGGTGCAGCGGCGCCAGTGGAATGAAACTCTTGAGATCGGCAAGCACCGCCGCATCGATGCGGGTCGGTTTGAAGTACTTGCTGCCACCGTGGACGACGCGGTGCGCAATGGCGACGATCTTCCTGTCATCAAGGCGGGCGAGGATGCGCTCGCGAATCAGCGCCAGCGCCGAGCGATAGGGGTGCGTGGCATCGAGTTCAATCGCAAACGGCGCAACGCCGGTTTCGCCGAAATCGGGCTTCGCTCCGCCGATGCCTTGCACCTTGCCGTTCCACAACGGTTTGCGCGGCAGGGGATTGGCCGCTGCGTCAAACACCGCGAACTTGATGCTCGACGAGCCGCAATTGAGCACGACGAGTACTTCGCTTGCAGCGGCAACGCGGCTCATGGCGGGGAAGTCCGATAGTGTTGCGCCAGCAGCAGCGCGATTGCGCACGAGGCGATGCGCGAGATGTCGGGATCGGCGCGACTGGTCAGGATCACTGGTACTTTCGCGCCAAGCACGATGCCGGCGCTGGTTGCATCGCCGAGGTAGACCAGTTGCTTGGCCAGCATGTTGCCGCTTTCCAGATCGGGCACCACCAGGATGTCGGCCTGGCCCGCAACCGCGGAGACGATGCCCTTGGTGCGCGCAGCCTCAGGCGAGACCGCGTTGTCGAATGCGAGTGGACCATCGAGCAAGCCGCCGGTGATCTGGCCACGGTCGGCCATCTTGCACAGCGCGGCGGCATCCAGCGTGGCCTGCATGATCGGGTTGACGGTTTCGACTGCGGCGAGGATCGCCACCTTCGGCAACTTCACGCCGATCACGTGTGCGAGGTCGATTGCGTTGCGCACGATGTCGGCTTTCTGCACAAGGTCGGGAGCGAGGTTGATCGCCGCGTCGGTGACGATGAACGGTCGTGGATAACGCGGCGTGCGCAGCACGAAGCAATGGCTGACCCGGCGCTTGGTGCGCAGGCCGGATTCGCGCGCGACCACCGCGGACATCAACTCGTCGGTGTGCAGGCTGCCTTTCATCAATGCCTCGACCTTGCCCTCGCAGGCCAGTTCTGCGGCACGCGCGGCGGCGGCATGACTGTGCGCGACGTCCTCGATGGCAATGCCGGAAAGGTCGAAGCCCGCGGCCGCGGCAACGCTCTCCAGCTTTGCGCGTGGTGCGACCAGTACCGGTTCGATCAGTCCGGCGCGACGTGCATCGAGCGCGCCGTCCAGGCTGGGTGCATCGCAGGGATGCACTACCGCAACGCGGATCGGCGGCATGCCCGCAACGTGCGCGAGCAGGTGTTGCAGATCGAAGGCGTGATTGGTGGCGTCTGCGGCTGGCGTGCTCATCTTGTTTTCCTCGAAGCCTTGCGACGCGGTTTGCGCTTGACGCGCGCGTCTGGTGGCGACAATGACGCGTCACGGTAGAACAAGTCCAGCACCCGGCGCAGGCTTTCACGCTCCTTGCCGGACAAACGGTCTCCATGCGTGACCATGTCGGAGATGAAGCGGGCGGCGTCGCGGCGAACCTTGGGCGACAGCGTGGACAGCAGATGCGGTATGGCGGCCAGTGCCGATTCCGCATCGCGTTTGATCAGCAGGGCCTGGCGCCGTACCAGCGCACGGAACTGGGCCATGGCCGAGCGATCAAAACCATTCTTGCTCAAATGCGGACGCACGACTTCCAGGGCGTGATGAAAGTGGCGCTCGTCTGCCTCGCCGCGCGTCTGGAACACGAAAAACAGGCCGCGCACCAACGCTTCAGGCAATCCTCCGCGCCGGGTATCTGCATCCAGTCCGGCCAGTTCCGCGGCCAGGAATGCGCAATGCTCGGGTGAATTCCCGGGGTGTGGGCGCACCGGCGATTCATCGCGCATGGATTGGCCGGCCAATGCCTGCACCGTGGGCGATCCGTAGATGGCATCAAAGGTGGTCGCGTAGAGGCCGTCGCGCCGATCGCGCCAATTGTCGAGCACCTGTTCGATGGTGCTCGACAACAGCGATTGCGCCTGCACAAACGGGTTGCCAGCGCCTACCTGGTGGCGGTTTTCATCGACTTGTTGCGCGAGCTGTTTTACCAGCGGCGCCAGGGGATGCTGGTCGGACCACCATTCGTAGCCGATGCGCAGCGGATGCAAGGCCTGCAACCAGCGTGCCGTAAGCGGAGTGGCCATGCGCTGCACCCAGGGTTGCAGCAGGTTCCGATACAGGGCCAGGTTGATTTCCGAAACGCGCGCGGCGGCGGCAAAGCGGCGCTCGCTGGCTGGATCGGGCTCGACGATGGCGCGCACTTCCTCGATGCCGCTGCCACGGATCGTCATCAGGTAGTCGTCGACTGCGAGATCGGATTCACGCGCGTTGGCGGGACGGTCGTTGACTTCGGCGCGATAGATTCCGGCAGGCAGCAGGTCGATGAGGTCGATGTTGGCGGCAAACTCGCGGTGTTCCTTTCTTCCGACGCTGCCGGAAACGAAAATGCCCAGATGCCCGATGCTGTCGTGGGTGGCAAACACAATGGTCTGGTCGTGGCCGATGATGTCCTCGTCATCACGGTACAGGTCGGTGATCCAACCCAGCGCCTGTGGTGGTGGCGTGATGTTGTCGCCGTAGGAGCAGAACACCACGATCGGCGAGCGGATGTTGCGCAGGTCGATGCGTACGCCCTCGGAGGTGATCAGGCCGGCGGTGGCGAGCTTGTTGCCGATGAACAGGTTGTCGACGATGTACTGCATTTCGCCGCCTTCCAGGAACACATGGCCACCCCAGTACTTCTCGAAGCCAAGGTAGCGCGGGCCTTCGCTGTCGACGTTGGCGTACAGGTCGTATTGCTTGGACCACAGCGTGTTGGCCGGATCCAGGTTTTCGAAATTCTGCACCAGCCAGGCACCATCGAAGCGGCCATTGCCGAGGTCGCTGGTCATTGCGGTGAGCCAACTGCCGCCAAGCAAGCCACCGGCGTAGCGCATCGGATTCTTGCCGGCCCAGTACGACAGCGGCGCGCCGGCGAGAATGATCGGGCCGAACAGTTCCGGCCAAACCGCGGCGGTCATCAACACCTGCCAACCGGCTTGGCAGTTGCCGATCACGCAAGGCTTGCCGATGGCATCCGCATGCAACTGCGACACCTTGCGCACGAAGGCGGCCTCTGCATGCATCACGTCCTCGACGCTCTGGCCGGGCACCGGGTCGGGCGTGAAGCCAACGAAGTAGCAGGGATGCCCGGCCTTGAGCGCGGCACCGATTTCGCTGTCGGGCTTGAAGCCGCCGATGCCTGGACCATGGCCAGCGCGCGGATCGACGACGATGAACGGACGCTTGCGCGAATCGGCTGGCGTGTCCGCATCGGGAATGATCCGCGCCAGGGCATAGTTCACCGGTCGCGGCAATTCACGACCGGACATCACCGGCTCCGACGGGAAGTTCAGCACGTTGGGTGCGGTTTCCTGCAGATGTTCGCGGTACTGGTTGCCACGCTGGCGACGGATGTCGGCGAACAACACCGAACGTTGTCCGGCATCGATGACGTAGTCGGCAGCAGCGCGCGCAAGTTGCGCGGGATTGAGCAGCATGGCCGGTGAGTTGGTGGGTGGCAATGGCTTTTGCTTCATGCCGATTTCCTCTTGCGGACCGCGCGGCTCAGGCATTCATGTCGAGTACCACGCGGCCCTCGATCGTGCCTGCGTGCATGCGCGCGAAGATGTCGTTGATGTTGTCCAGGCGATCGCTGCTGACGGTGGCGGCAACCTTGGCCTGTTCGGCAAAGGCCAGCGATTCGGCAAGATCCAGGCGGGTGCCGACGATGGACCCGCGCACGGTGATGCCGTTGAGCACCATGCCGAAGATGTCGAGCGGAAAATCACCCGGCGGCAATCCAACCAGGGACATGGTTCCGCCCCGGCGCAACATGCCGGAGGCCTGGGCAAAGGCCTTTGGTGATACCGCCGTCACCAGCACGCCGTGGGCACCGCCGATTTCCTTTTTCATGAAGGCCGCCGGATCGGTGACCTTGGCGTTGACCGTGACCGAGGCGCCAAGGCGTTCGGCGAGCTTGAGCTTGGCATCATCGACATCCACCGCGGCCACGTTCAAGCCCATGGCCTTGGCGTATTGCACGGCCATGTGGCCAAGGCCGCCGATGCCCGAGATCACCACCCAGTCGCCGGGTTTGGTGTCGGTCATCTTCAGGCCCTTGTACACGGTGACTCCGGCGCACAGCACGGGCGCAATCTCGACGAAGCCCACGTTGGCGGGCAAATGGCCGACAAAATCGGCATTGCCCACCGCGTACTCGGCAAAACCGCCATTGACCGAGTAGCCCGCGTTCTGCTGCGATTCGCACAGGGTTTCCCAACCGCCCAGGCAATGCGTGCAATGTCCGCAGGCCGAATAAAGCCAGGGGATGCCGACGCGGTCACCTTCCTTGACGTGGCGGACTCCGGCGCCCACGGCGGCGACGAATCCCACGCCCTCGTGGCCGGGAATGAATGGCGGATTCGGCTTCACCGGCCAGTCGCCCTCGGCGGCGTGCAGGTCGGTGTGACAGACGCCACAGGCTTCGATCTTGACCAATACATCGCCCGTGCCCGGACGCGGCACTGGCACGTCCTCAATGCTCAGCGGTTGGTTGAATGCGCGCACGACGGCGGCTTTCATGGTCTTGTTCATCGCGGTTCTCCTTTCTTGGAATCCTGGACAAATAAAGTCGGCTCGGAACGGATCAGGCCATCTGCGCGATGGTCTTGCGGAAGCGGCCCAGCGAAAGCGCGAACAGCCCGGCACCGATCACCGCCAGGGCCAGGAACTGCTTCCACACCACGTCGATGCCGGCACCGCGGAACAGGATCGCGCTGCTGAGCTCGACGAAGTGGGTGGTCGGTGCGGCGAGCATGATGTCTTGCACCAGTTGGGGCATGCTTTCGCGCGGTGTGGATCCACCGGAGAGCATCTGCAGCGGCAGGATGGTCAGCACCATCAGCATGCCGAACTGGGGCATGTTGCGGGCGACGGTGGCCATGAAGATGCCCATTGAGGTGGTTGCGAACAGGTGCAGCGCGGCGCCGGTGAAAAACAGTGGCAGCGAGCCTTCCACCGGAACATGCAGCATTCCGCGCACCACAAGGTTGAGAGACAGGGCCGAAGCCGCCAACACAACCAATCCCATCGACCAGACCTTGGACAGCATGATCTCGGTCGGGTTGACCGGCATCACCAACAGATGCTCGATGGTGCCGTGCTCGCGCTCGCGGATCAGCGCGGCGCCGGTGAGGATGATCGACAGCATGGTGATCTGGTTGATGATGCTGTTCAGGGCCCCGAACCAGCCTTTCTCCAGCGCCGGGTTGAAGCGGGCGCGCGACGCGAGTTCGACTGGCGCAGTGGCGGTGCCGCGCTGGCGCTGCACGAACTCGTTCACTTCGCCGACCACGATCTGCTGCACGCTTCCGCTGCCGGTAAAGGCCTGGCTCATGCGCGTGGCATCCACGTTGAGCTGGAGCTGCGGTGCACGTCCGGCCAGCACGTCGCGCTGGAAGCCTTGCGGGATATGCAGGGCAAAGGTGTACAGCCCGGCGTCCATGCCCGGATCGACCTCGGCCATGCTGATTACCCGCGGAGTGATGAACTGCGGTGGGTAAAACGCCGAGACGATGCGTTGCGAAAGTGGCGAGTCGTCCTCGTCAACAATCGCGATCGGCGTCTTGTGCAGGGTGTCGGGCATCGCCGTGGCCGAGGTGTAGACCGCCAACGTGAACACATACACGATCAGAACCAGCAACATCGGATCGCGGGCGAGGCTCCACAACTCCTTGATCCCGAGCCGGTAGATGTTGGCGAGGTGGCGCGCCAGGGATTCGCTACGATCCATCTCAGCGCTCCTGCTTCTTCAATAGCGCGATCGCCGCACCGAGGATGACCGGCACCGACAACAGCATCGGCCACAGCGATCCGCCCAGGTCGGCGAAACCCAGCGCCTTGTTGAACACGCCGCGACTGATCGTGACCATGTAGGTGGCCGGATAAATGTCGCCGATGAACTTGCCGAATCCTTCCATCGAGGACACCGGATCGATCAGCCCGGAGAACTGCGTGGCCGGAATGATGGTGCCGATCATGGCGATGAACATCGCCGCGATCTGGCTCTTGGTGACCGAAGAGGCCAGCAGGCCCATGCCGGTCGCGGCGAAGCTGAACGCCAGCGCGGCCAGGGTCAGGACCAGGAAACTGCCCTTGATCGGCACACCGAACACGGTCACCGCGAGCAGTGACATGAGGAAGAAGTTGATCATTGCGAGGCCGACGTATGGCAACTGTTTGCCAAGCAGAAACTCGCTGCGGGTGACCGGGGTGACGTAGAGGTTGGTGATCGATCCGGTTTCCTTTTCACGCACCACGGCCAGCGCGGTCAGCATCGCCGGCAGCATCAGCAGCAGGATCGGGATAACCGCAGGCACCATCGCCGGCAGGCTCTTCACGTCGGGGTTGTAGCGGAAGCGCGTCTCCACGCTGGCGGCGGATGTCATGCCGATTCCCATGGCCGCCGCCTGCGTGGCCAGCCAGGTCTGGTGCATGCCTTGCACGTAACCCTGCACGGTTTCGGAGCGGGCAGGCATGGAGCCATCGATCCAGGCAGCGATCTGCACGCCGTTGCCACGCAGCGCGTCGCGCATGAAGCCGTGCGGAATCTCGATGGCCAGCGACAACTCGCCGCTGCGCATGCGCCGATCCAGGTCGTCGTAGTCGCTGACCGCCGGCTGCTCGATGAAGTAGCGCGAGCCCGACAATTGCAGCGCGTAGTCGCGGCTGAGCGTGCTGTTGTCGCGGTCGAGCACGGCGTAGCGCAGATCCTGCACGTCCATGCTGATGCCGAAACCGATCACGAACATCAAAAGGATCGATCCGCCCAATGCCAGGCTTGCGCGAATCGGGTCGCGCTGAAGTTCCAGCGCTTCGCGCCACAGGTAGCTGAACATGCGTTGCAGGCTGAACGGCGCGCGCCGCGAATGCGCATCGGCAGCGCTTTCGGAAGTTTTCGCCTGCACCGGCGCGGGTGGCGTGTTGCCGGCATCCTGCGTGCCTTCGGCCTCGAGCAGATAGCCGATAAAGGCTTCTTCAAGCGTCTTCGCGCCGCGCTTTTCCACCAGCTTCGCCGGTGCGTCGCTGTCGAGCACCTTGCCGGCGTGCATCATCGACATGCGGTCGCAGCGTTCGGCCTCGTTCATGAAGTGGGTGGATATGAAGATCGTCACCTGGTCGCGCCGCGAAAGCTCCACCAGCAGGCGCCAGAAGGCATCGCGCGCCACCGGGTCCACGCCCGAGGTTGGCTCGTCGAGGATCAGCATCTCGGGCTTGTGCACCATCGCCACCGCCAGCGACAGGCGTTGGCGCATGCCCAGCGGAAGGCTGTCGGGCAGGCTGTCCATCGCCTCGATCAGGTCGAAGCGTTCGGCCATTTCCTGCACCCGCACCGGGATGTCGGCATCGGGCACACTGAACAGGCGTGCGTGCAGCACCAGGTTCTGCGCGACGGTGAGTTCGCCATACAGCGAGAACGCCTGCGACATGTAACCGACGCGTCGGCGCGTTTCGATGTCCTTCGAGTCGACCCGTTGGCCGAACAGCCACGCTTGGCCCTCGCTGGCTTCGAGCAGGCCGGTCAGCATCTTCATGGTGGTGGACTTGCCGCAGCCGTTGGAGCCGAGGAAGCCGAAGATTTCGCCGCGGCGAATGCGAAAAGACACATGGTCGACGGCGACGAAATCGCCGAAGCGCATGGTCAGACCCTTGGCCTCGATCGCGATGTCATCAGCGTCGGCCTCAAGTGGCGGGATCGTCACCGTGACGTGGTCGCGGGTCTTCTCCTTCGGCAGCAGGGCGATGAAAGCCGCTTCCAGCGAATCGGTGCCGGTGCGTTCGAACAATTCCTGTGCGGTGCCGGCGGCTAGCACCTTGCCGTCGTCCATCGCCATCAGCCAGTCGAAGCGCTGGGCCTCGTCCATGTAGGCGGTCGCCACCAGCACGCTCATGTGCGGGCGCTGGCCGCGGATGCGGTCGATCAGTTCCCAGAACTGCGCGCGTGCCAGCGGATCAACGCCGGTGGTTGGCTCATCAAGAATCAGCAGGTCCGGATCGTGGATCAGAGCGCAGCACAGGCCGAGCTTTTGCTTCATGCCACCGGAAAGCTTTCCGGCCGGACGGCCGAGGAATTTGTGCAGGCCGGTGGATTTGGTCAAATCGTCGATGCGTCGCCGCCGTTCGTCGGCATCGTGTCCGAACAAGCGCGCAAAGAATTGGAGGTTTTCCTCCACCGACAAGGTTGGATACAGATTGCGTCCCAATCCCTGCGGCATGTAGGCGATGCGCGGGCAGATCCGATTGCGATGGCTGCGCTCACGCATGTCGCCGCCGAGCACTTCCACCGTGCCTTCCTGGATCTTGCGCGCGCCTGCAATCAGCGAAAGCAGGCTCGACTTGCCGACGCCATCCGGGCCGATCAGTCCGACCATGCAGCCGGAGGGGAGATCCTGGTCGATGCCTGCGAGTGCTTCGACCTTGCGGTAACGCAAGCGCACGCCACGCAGCCGTGCGACCGGATCGCGGATGGCCTGTGCGGACATCGGCTCAGTCCTTTGGCATAGCCGTTGTGCGCGGATCCAGTGCCAGCGATGCCGGCCACTGCGCCTTCGGGTCCAGTTTCAGCCAAGCCTCTCCGGGTACGCCGGTCTTGACCTGTTCGATGTATTTTTTCAGCAGTTCCGGCGCGATCTGCGCGCGCACACGGAACATCAGCTTCTGCCTCTCGCTCTCGGTTTCCACGGTCTTCGGCGTGAACTGGGCCTGGCTGGCGATGAACGACACTTTCGCGGGAATCACCAGGCCTGGCGCCGCGTCGAGCACTATGCGCACCTCGCTACCGAGCGCAATGCGGCCGGCAATCGTTTCCGGAATGAAGAAGGTCATGTAGACATCGGACAGGTCGAGCAGGTTGAGCACGCGCCCGCCTGCGCCGAGCACTTCGCCAGGCTGCGCCACGCGCACTTGCACGCGCCCGTCGCGCGGCGCCCTGAGCACGCTGTCGGCAATGTCGGCATTGATGCGCTCCACCGTGGCGGCGGCGGCATCGACGCTGGAGTGCGCGCCAACCAGCTGCGCCTGCGCGGCAACCACGGCGGCTTCGGCTGCTGCGACCTGGGCGCGGGTCGCGTTCAATGCCGCCTCGGCACCACGCACGCGTGCACGGTCGTCATCGAGTTCCTGCAGCGACGCGGCACCTTCCCTGGAGAGTGTTTCGGATCGTGAAAAGCGGCGGCGAGCGGAATCCAGCTCTGCTTCGCGCTGGACCACCTGCGCCTTCATGGCGAGCACGTCGCTCTGGCGCAGGGATACCTGCGCTTCGGCGGCGGTGGCAGCATGCTCGGCTTGCCGTCGACCGGCCTCGGCTTCCGCGCTTTGTGCCTCGAGGGTATCCAGTTGCATTCTGGCCAATACTTGTCCGCTGGTCACGAAGTCGCCTTCGCTGACCAATATTTCTTCCACGCGGCCTGGCAGCTTGGTGGCGACATCAACCTCCACCGCTTCCAGACGGCCATTGCCGCTGATGAAGCCCTTGTCGATGGCGTCGGTGGAAAGTTTGGACCAGCCGAACCAGGCAAGTATCAGGACGCCCGCAACGAGGGCGAGCTTGATCAGTGTTTTCTTGTTGGATGCGGATTTCATCGTCATGCCTTACGGATTTTCTGGTTGCGCAGATTCGGTGGAGGTGGAGGGTGATGTCGTGCCGCCGCCAAGTGCCGCATAAAGTGCAATCTGGCTGGACAACAACGCGCGCTGCACTTGTACCTGCTGTTGCTCGGCTTCGAGCAGATCGCGCTGGGCGTCGAGCACTTCAAGATACGTGGCCGAACCGTTGGCGTAGCGCAGTTGGGCCAGGCGCGCGCGTTCGGCCTGGGCGTCCAATGCCGTGTGCTGCACGTCGAGTCGCTGCCTGAGCCAGTGACGTGCGCTCAAGCCATCGGCAACTTCGCGGAATGCGGTCTGGATGGCTTTTTCGTACTCGGCTACGGCGATGTCGCGACGAACTTCGCTGAGCTCAAGGTTGGCACGCCGGCGACCCGTATCGAAGATCGGCAAAGACAGCACTGGCGCGAAGGACCAGGCCCGACTGCCGGATTCGAACAGCCCCTCGAGTTCCGCGCTGGCACTGCCAAATGAACCGGTCAATGCGATCCGCGGCAGGAAGGCGGCGCGCGCGGCGCCGATATCGGCGTTGGCGGCGCGAAGCTTGTGTTCGGCAGCGATGATGTCCGGGCGCGCGAGCAGCAGGTCGGAAGGCAGACCCGTTGAAAGCTCGGCCAGTACGGCGGATTTCTCGAACGACAAAGCCGGCGGCAACGGTCCGGGATGTGCGCCGACCAGTTGGCCTAGCGCATGCAGTTGCGCGGCGCGTTGTTGTTCCAGTTGCAGTTGCAGGGACCTGGCCTGGGCCAACAGGGTTTTTACCTGCTGCAACTCGAGGTTGGATGCTGCGCCAAGTTCAAATCGACGGCTGAAGATGCGCTGGGATTCTTCGCGTGTTTCAACCGTGTGGCGTGCGCGTTGCAAGCGCTCGTCAAATTCACGCAGGCCGATATAGCCATCCGCGACCTGGGCGATCAATGCAAGTTCGGCAGAGCGATGGCCGGCCTCGGTTGCCAGCCAGCGTTCCAGGGCGGACTCCTTCAGGTTGCGCACGCGTCCCCACAGGTCGATCTCCCAACTGCTCAAACCGACTTCCGCGCGATATTCGCTGCCGAGGGCGGAGACGCCTGCGGCATTCAAGTCGCCGGGTACCCGTGCTCTTGCTCCCTGGGCGGCCAGGCCGAGCGTGGGAAACTGGTCGGCGCGCTGAATGCGAAATGCGGCACGTGCTTCTTCGCTGCGCAAGGCGGCAATTCGCAGGTCGCGGTTGTTGGTGAGGGCCGTCTTGATCAGTTGTTGCAGGAGTGGATCGGTGAAATACACGCTCCAGGCCAGATCAGTGGCAGACATCCCTTTGATATCGCTGGCCGTGTCCCAGCTATCCGGAACCGGAAGTGGCGGGGTGGTGTGTCGCGGTGCCATCGACACACAGCCGGTCAGGCTGGCCACGAGGATGCAGGCGACAAGAATCAACTTCGACGGTTGGCTGGCTTGGCGTTTCAAGGAAGGAATCATGGTTTTTGTTGCTGCCTCAGTCCGGTTTCGCAGGACTGGTCGGGGTTGGTCGGGTGCATGGCCGGTTCGGCTGCCCTTCGGGTTGCAATGTATTGCCGGGAGAGCGAAGGCGCCTTGATTCAGGTCAATAAATGAATCACGGGTCATTATCGTATTATACTGACCAGTGGGTCAATAGCAGGTAGAGTATGCGCATGAATGGAAATTCATCCTCCACGAGCCAACGCAAGCGGGTTCGGCTCCGGCCGGAAGACCGCTCGCGCCTGATTCTGGAAGCCGCGCGGGTGGAATTTGGTGCCAATGGCTTCACCGATACCCGCATTGAAGACATCGCCGCCCGCGCCGGCCTTACCAAAACCGGGGTCTATGCGCATTACCGGGGCAAGGACGCCATCTTCGAGGCGCTGCTCACCGAGGCGCTGAAGGTTGCGGGGGTGGATTCGAAGGTGGTTTGGAAGCCGGATGGGTCGGAATCACTGGAGGAAATGGTGGATACCTACCTTGATCGTCTGTATCGCATGGTGCAGAACCCGGTATTCACCGAGTTGTTCCGCTTGTTGCTGACCGAAAGCAATCGGGTGCCGGATCTGATCCGGCATTGGCATGAAGAAGTCGTGATTCAGTACCGCGCCCAGGAACAGGCCTTGATCGACGCGTGCGTGCGAGCGGGGCTGTTGAGAAACAGTCCGTTGACCAAGCTGTTCGCGCTTTCCACTGCACCGGCCTTCCTGTGGCTGGTGAGCAAGCTGATCCTGCGCAAGGATGGCGAATTCCCGCTGGACCAGGTGCGCCAGATTCATCGCGCCATGTTGCTCGATCAACTGCAACCAAGGTGAAATGCGTGAACGTCCGTTCCCTCAATGGGCCGGGCATGGAGTGTTTGATCGCGCTGCTAGTCGACATCGCGCAAGGTGAGGCCGACGAGGTGCCATGAAGAACTGGACTCGCGTTTTCATCGCATCGCTGCTCGCCCTGTCCGCGGCCGGTTGCGCGACCCTGCGCCAGTTTGCGCCGGTCGTGAAGCTGGAGCCGATGACGCCAGGCGAGTACATCACGCTTCAGCGTGGCGATATGCTGACAACCGGCAACCTCAGTGCAATGACCACGCAGTCCATCCGTGTCACCGGATTGGATGTGGGTGCTTGCGCGATTTCCACGCCCGACTGCATCCAGGGAATGAAGATTGCGCCAGGCATCAGCGACGAGCGACGCATGTCGGCCCTGTCGGAACTCTGGCTTCAACATGCAATGTCGATCAAAGGCACCAGCGACAACGACGATGAACGTATCGGGGCCTGGCTGGAAGCAGCGCGACATGCCTATGCCTACCTGTTCTTCAGCGGGCGCAACCCCGGGGAGCGTGCGTTCGAGGATCGCCAGGTACAGGTGCGCGACTGGTACAACTATGCCGTGCAGGAGGCAGTCACGCTCCTGTTTGAGGAGAGTCTGCGCCTGCGCGCCGCCGGAAATCCGGAGCCCGCCGCAGGAGGACGCATCACGCGCGCGGGTTGGAGCTATCGAATCGATCTTTCCGGCATTCGCCTGCCCGTTGGTGTGCAGGCACCCAAAGAGTTGCTGCCGGCCTCATCGCTGGCATTCAAGGGCATGCGCAGCACCTGGCGACGCGATGGCTTCGGTGCCGAGCTGGTGGCGGTGATTGAAGACGACCCGGTTGCTGCCGTGGCTTCGCTGCCTGATGAATCCGCACACCCGCATCGGCGCGTGCCGCTGTGGAGCGAGATGCCATCACCCGGCATCACGGTCTTGTTCCGATTCCCGGGCGAGAACCTGGCGGACGTGCTTGCCACGCGCGAAGTGCAGGTCAGCGTGCATGATCCCTACAACGAAGACAGCATTGCGTTGCGTGGGCAAACGTTGCCTTTGGCGGCCAACTTCACTGCGGGTTACGGATTGTGGCTGGCGCGATCGGGCTTCAATCGGCAGTCGCTGCGCAGCCTGTTCGGGCGCGACAAGGGCATCGACCGCCCGCATCTCTACCTGATGCAACCCTACGACCCGCAGCGGCGGATCATCCTGATGTTGCATGGCATCGCCAGCAGCCCGGAAGCCTGGGTCAATGTCGCCAACGAAATCCAGGGTGACCCCGTGTTGCGCCGGAATTTCCAGATCTGGCAGGTGTACTACCCGACCAATGCGCCGGTGCTGTTGAACCATGCCGCGATCCGTCGCGTGCTCTCACGCACGCTCCAGCACTTCGACCCGGGCGGCACTGCACCGGCGTCACGTGACATGGTGCTGGTCGGACACAGCATGGGCGGCGTGATCGCGCGCCTGATGGTGTCGAAGGCTGACCAACAGTTGTGGCATTGGGCGCAGAGTGAGTACAGACTGGATGCAAAGCAGCAGGACGCGATGCGTTCGCGGATGAATGTTCTGCTGCGTTTCGATCCCATGCCCCAGTTTGAACGCGTGGTGTTCATCGCAACGCCGCATCGCGGCACCGTCGTGGCCGGCAAGCGGCTTGGGCGCTGGCTTTCAAGGCTGGTGCGCCTGCCCTTGACCTTGCTGCAAGGCTTCACCGAGCTCCTGCAGTTCGCACCTGTAGCGCAGGCAACGCAGGCGCCGGATGATGCGCCGGTGCGCCTGCCCAACAGCATCGACAACCTCGACGAGCATGATCCATTCGTGCGCGCGAGTGCCGATTTGCCAATCTCGCCGCGCGTGCGCTACCACTCGATCATTGCGCGCAGCGATGGTTCGGTTCCGCTTGAACAATCCGATGACGGACTGGTGCCCTATCGAAGCGCGCATCTTGACGGCGCGCTGTCGGAAAAGGTCATCGAATCCGGACACAGCGTGCAGCAGACGGCGCCGGCCATCCTTGAGCTGCGCCGCATCCTGCACCTGGACCTGGCCGAACGCGCGGGCGCGCAGGTTGGAGCAGCGTTGCCCTGAGTCGCGGCGGCTCGCAATGAGATGCTGACCGTCGGAACCACTACCCAAGTCCAATTGGTGCCTGCGCAAACAGGCGATCCATTTGCGGGGCAAAAAAAGACCCCGCGGTTGCGGGGTCGGGTCGGAGTGAATGCGGTTGCTTCAGGCGACGAACAATGCGCGCATCTTCTTCATGGCATTGGCTTCGATCTGGCGGATGCGTTCGGCGGAAACGCCGTATTCGTCGGCCAGGTCTTGCAGCGTTGCCGTCTCGCCTTCGATCAGCCAGCGCCGCTGGATGATGTCGCGTGAACGTGCATCGAGTTTTTCCATGCCGCGCTGCAAGGTGTCCAGTGAGGATTCCTCCTCGGAGTCGCCTTCGAGGGAATCGTAGGGGTCCGAGTTCTGGTGATCCTCGAGGAACATGACCGGCGACGGCTTGGCGTCTTCGTCATCGTCTACCGGCGCGTCAAAGGCAATGTCGCGACCACTGAGGCGGGATTCCATCTCGCGCACGGTGGCGGCGGGAACGCCGAGTTCGCGGGCCACGGTATTGACCTCGTCGTTGTTCATCCAGCCGAGGCGCTTCTTGGACTTGCGCAGGTTGAAGAACAGCTTGCGCTGCGCCTTGGTGGTGGCGACCTTGACGATG
This sequence comes from Gammaproteobacteria bacterium, assembly GCA_004295005.1. Classification (GTDB taxonomy): domain Bacteria; phylum Pseudomonadota; class Gammaproteobacteria; order Xanthomonadales; family Rhodanobacteraceae; genus Dokdonella. Next base: position 24,818 of record SHNG01000042.1, on the reverse strand, counting down.
CGCCAGTTGCGCAGGATGAATTCATGCATCTCGGCGCGGATCCAGTGCACCGCAAAGGACACCAGGCGCACACCCTGATCCGGATCGAAGCGCTTGACCGCCTTCATCAGGCCGATATTGCCTTCCTGGATCAGGTCGGAGATTTGCAGGCCGTAACCGGAATAGCCGCGGGCAACATGGACCACGAAACGCAGGTGTGACATGACCATCTTGCGTGCGGATTCGATGTTCTCGTTGTCGATGTAGTCGCGCGCCAGGGCCTGCTCGTCTTCCGGGCTCAGCATGGGCACCTGGTGTACCGCCGAAATGTAGGCATCCAGGCTGCCCAGCGGACTGGGGACCGGGAAGTTGGTGGCGATCACGGCGTTGCTCATGCGCATCTCCTCATCAATGGGGCCGAGTTTAGCACTCGGGTAGTTGGAGTGCTAAAACAGACCGGGAGTTCCCGCTTTGCGGGGCTCGATCAAAAATAACTGAACTGGCCGGTATAGTAGCTTGAAAACGCTGGCCGTGCGGGCATCAAACCCATCCCGATTTGTAGACAATCGGGATATTCATCCAGCCGGAACGGGGCAGGCGCAGCCTCAGTCGGCGGGCAGTTGCCAGTTGATCGAGGTCTGGCCTATCTCCTCAAGATATTGATTTGCAGAGGAAAAATGACCGCATCCAAGAAACCCCCGATGCGCGGAAAGCGGTGAGGGGTGGGGGGCCTTGAGAATCCGGTGGCATTTGGCGTCGATCAGTCGCCCCTTGGCTTGGGCGTAGCTGCCCCACAAAAGGAACACCAGGTGTTCACGCTCACGGCCCAGCGCCTCGATGCAGGCGTCGGTGAAATACTCCCAACCCTTGTTCTGGTGCGAGCCGGCCTGTCCTCGCTCCACGGTCAACACCGCATTGAGCAGCAGCACGCCTTGCCCGGCCCAGGCATCCAGGCAGCCGTGCCGGGGCGGGGCAAGACCAAGATCACGCTCGATTTCGCGGTAGATGTTGGCCAGCGAAGGCGGCACCGGAATGCCGCGGGGCACGGAAAAGCTCAGGCCATGCGCCTGACCCGGGCCGTGGTAGGGATCCTGGCCGAGGATGACCACCTTGACCCGATCAAAGGGCGTGGAATCCAGGGCGGCAAAGATCCGTGCTCCCGGCGGGTAGATGACCTTGCCCGCCGCCTTCTGTGCGCGCAGGAATTCTCCAAGCGCCAGCATGCGGGGATCCTTGAACACATCCTCCAGGCGCGATTTCCAGGAGGCCTCGAGCCGGATCGGGTGAGAACTCACGCCGATTCGCGATCAGCGCGTGCCCGCAGGTTGCGCGCAACCCGCAACTGGAACAGCAGCTTGGTCACCAGCAACCGTTCCTCGATGGGTTTCTCAACCAGGTCATTGGCGCCGGCACGCAGCAACGCAGCCTGGTTTTCCGGATTGTCATCGCCGGTCATCACGATCACCGGCAGATGACCCTTGCCGTAACCCAGTTGGCGCCGGATGCGCTCGAGCAGGTCGCCGCCGGTCAACGCGCCCTTGAGGTTGACGTCGGTGAGAACGATGTCGGCGCCGATGCGATTCATGGTTTGCGCGGTTTCCAGCATGGCCAACGCATCTTCGACCGAGATCACGTGCAGCACGGTCAGTCCGTGCTTCTCCAGCATGCGTCGGGTGGCAACCGCGACCACACGACTGTCTTCCACGTACAGCACTTCGCCGGATGTGGATTCGGTGGGCTGCACATAGCCGCGAATGAACTCCGCCAGGGCCTGGAATCCCAGCGACTTGTCGAAGTAGTCGGTGACATCCTCACTCAGCGCGCGCGACAGCAGGCGTTCCTGCACGTCTCCGGACACGGCGACAATCGGCATGTAGGCCTGGGGTGAATTCAGGCGGATCTGCCTGGCCAGTTCGAGTCCATCCATGTCCGGCAGGCGCAGGGCGGTGGTGACGAAATCGACAACGCCGGCGCCCAGTTGCGCCAGCGCCTCGGCTCCGGTTTCGCAGGCCAGCACGCTGACGCCCGGAAGGTGCGCCTTGAGGGTCTGCTCGATCAGGCGCCGAACCACGCGCGAGCCATCGACCACCAGCACGCGCGGGTTGTCGGTGGACAGGTGACGGGTCAGCTTTGGGTTTGCACTCACGTCTTGGGTCGACCGGTCAAGAGATATCGGGTGGTGACAATCCAGGCGCCAAGCCAACCGAGCAGAGAACTGATGGCGACCACCGCGAGTGCTTCGAGCAGGTTGAAGCCGTGCAAGGCGAAGCGGTTCTGGTAACTGGCCAGCAGGTCGAGCAGGGGGGCACGCACCGAAAGCTCGACAATACCGACCGCAAGCACGGCAAGCAAACCGCCGATCAACCCATACCAGAATCCGGCATACAGGAATGGCCGGCGCACGAAGCCATCGCTGGCCCCCATCAGTTGCACCACGGCGATTTCCTCGGCGCGCGCCTGGATGTCCATGCGGATGGTATTGCCGACCACCAGCAGGCTGGCAAGGCCCAGCAGTCCCATCAGGGCAAGCATGCTGCGCTCGCCAAAGCGCAGGATCGCGGAAAGCCGCTGGCGCCAGGCAGCGTCGTACTGGACCATGTCCACGCGCGGATCAGCCTTCAGATCGGCGAGCAAGGCAGGATCTGCGGCCAATGCCTGGTCGCGCGGCTTGATCACCAGCATGCCGGGCAGCGGATTGCCATCGAGTACGTCGAGGGCCTCGGCAAATCCCGAAAGCTGGCGGAATTCGGCGAGGCCTTCCGCGGGCGTGCGAACCGTCACGCTGGTGACGTCGCTGCGCGCTTCCAGTTCCGATGCATAGGTCCGTGCTGAGGCATCATCCTCGTCGGACTTGAGAAAGACCGTGATCTCGCGTGCTTCCTGCAGGCCGCCGGACAGGCTGCGCGCATTGTCGAGCAGTACATGCAGCAGGAACGGCAAGGCCAGGGCAATGCCCATGACCAGCACGGTGAGAATGCTCGACCATGCGCGATCACGCAGGCGCCGCAGGCTGGAGCGGAAACTGCCGCGGTGGTGTTCGAGCCAGGCTTGCAGGCGCGCGGACAAGGCGCGTCGCTCGCGCGGAACTTGCGTGGCCGGTGCCTCGCGCAAGCGATTGCTGGAATTGCGACGACTGGCCATCAAGCCACCTGTGGACGGAAGTCGTCGATCAGGCGACCGTGATCGAGCACCAGCACGCGCTTGCCCATGTGCCGGATCAGATGCAGATCATGGCTGGCTATCAGTACCGTGGTGCCCACCTGCTGGAATTCCGCAAACAGGTTCATGATTTCCACGGACAGTTGCGGATCGAGGTTGCCGGTGGGTTCGTCGGCAATGATCAACGGCGGTTTGCCGACCAGGGCGCGAGCGATGCCAACGCGCTGTTGTTCTCCGGTCGAGAGCATTTCCGGGGAGGCGCGTTCCTTGTCGAGCAGGCCCACCTTGTCGAGTGCGGCGCGCACGCGGCGCGCGGTTTCCTCTCGCGAAGCCCCGACGATGGTCAACGGCAGGGCCACGTTGTCGAATACGCAGCGATCCATGAGCAAGCGATGGTTCTGGAAAACCATGCCGATACCGCGGCGCACCTGGGGAATTGATCGCTGGCGAACTCGCGCCAGGGCAGCGCCATTGACTGTGATCTCGCCGCGTGAAGGGCGCTCTATGAGGCCAAGCAGCTTGAGCAGGGTGGTCTTGCCGGCGCCGGAATGACCCGTCACGTAAACCATTTCTCCGGCAGCCACTTCGAAGCTGAGGTTGGAGAGTGCTTCATGACCACCGGGGTAGCGCTTGCTGACTTGATCGAAATGGATCATGGATTGGGGCTGGGATTGGGGATCGGGGATTGGGGATCGGGGATTGGGGATTGGGGATTGGGGATTGGGGATTGGGGATTGGGAATCGGAAACGAAAAGGGAGGAATTCGCGACGTTGCTGCTCTTGACTTGGCTTTGACGAATCCCGAATCCCCATTTCCGAATCCCGGCTACTTGACCATCTGATTGAGATCGAAGATCGGCATCAGGATGGCCAGCACGATGAACAGCACCATGGCGCCCACCAGCAGGATCACGGCCGGTCCCAGTGTCGCCGACAGCAGGCCAAGCGCGCGATCCAGTTCGCGTTGTTGCTGGGCCGCGGCTTCCTCGAGCATGCGCGGCAGTTCACCGGAGCGTTCGCCACTGGCAATCAGGCGCAGGGCGATCGGCGGGAATTGCTGGCTCTCGGCAAGGGCGCGCGCAAAACCGCTGCCCTCGCGCACCTTGAATGCTGCCCGCCGCAGGGACTCGCGCATCGGCAGGTTGGGCACGACCTGGGCGGCAATGGCCAGGGCATCCAGCAGCGGAACCGCGGCGCCAGCAAGCAGGGCGAGGGTGCGTGCCGCGCGTGCGGTATTGGCGGCGCGGGTCAGACGCCCGATCAATGGCAGGCGCAACAGGAACTGGTGCCATCGATAGCGAACCGACTCGCGTTGCATGGAAAAACGCACCGCAAATGCAATCAGGACGAGGATCACCAGCAACAGCCAGGCCCAGTTGCGCAGGAAGTCGGAAAGCGACATCAGCACACGGGTTACCAGGGGCAGGCTGCGTTGCATGTTCTCGAACACGCCGATGATCTGCGGCACCACCCAGGTCAGCAGTCCGGCAACAACGGCCAGCGCGACCACGGAAAGCACCAGCGGATAGGTCAACGCGGCGAGCAGTTTTTGCTTCAAGGCATCGCGTGCCTCGGCATATTCGGCCAAGCGTTCCAGCACGCTGGCCAGATGCCCGGATTGTTCACCGGCGGCAACCGAGGCGCGGAAGATTTCCGGGAAGGTGTCAGGGAAATCCTGCATGGCCTGGGCCAAACTCGCGCCCTCCATGACGCGTGAGCGCAGGGCCACGGTGAGGCCGCGTTGTCGCTCGTTGTCATCTTCTTCGGACAACGCAGCGAGCGCCTCATCAATCGGCAGGTCTGCACGCACCAGTGTTGCGAGCTGTCGGGTCAACAAGGCAAGCTGGGTGGCGGACAAGCCACGACGCACGAAGGGCAATCCACCGCGGGCCTGTTCACCGACTTCGTCCACGGCAAGCGGATGCAGTCCACGTTCACGCAGGATGGAGCGCACCGCGCGCGCGGTGTCACCCTGCAGCACGCCACGCTGGGTGCTGCCCTTGCTGTCTAGGGCCTGGTAGGCAAATGCCGGCACAACCGGCTCCATGCATGGACACGGCGCCCATTGTCGCCGCAAGCGGGTGCGCTTGAGAACTTGATCAGACCCTCAGCCATAAAGAATGTACCCGAGGGTCGCCAGCCAGCCGATGCTTGCCAGCAGCATCAGCGGGTCGCGAGTGGCCAGACGGCTGGGATCGCCACCGGCGCCACGCTTGAGCACGAGAAACAGGTAGCGCGCGATGCCGAGCACGACCCAGGGACTTGAATAGACCAGCGCGGCATGTCCATGGCGGGCAATCACGTCGGGCGACAGCGAATAGAGCAGATAGGCGCCGAGAACGCTGGCGGCAAGCACAACCAGAATGCGCTCCACCGTGCGCAGATCGTACAGTGCGGCCCGGCCCTGGACATCGTGGACCAGATCGCCGTGGCGTTTGCCCAGCACCAGCATGAGGGCCAACAACACCGCCATCAGCAGGATCCAGCCGGTCAATGGCACCTGGGCACCGAAGCCTCCGGCAAGGATGCGCAAGCCAAAGCCGCTGGCCACCAGCAGCACATCGACAAACGGAATGTGCTTGAGCGAAATGGAATAGGCGAACTGGCTGGCGAGGTAGATGGCAATCACCGCAACCACTTGCAGATTGGCGAGCGCAGCCACGGCCATCGCCAGCAGGGCAAGCAGCGCGGACATGCGCAGCGCGGAAGCGACGGAGATGGCTCCACGCGCCAGTGGCCGATTGCGCTTGTCCGGATGCAGGCGATCGCGTGCGACATCGCGCGTGTCGTTGAGCGCGTAGACCGCGGAAGCAGCCAGGCAGAATGCAAGTGTCGCCAGCAACGCGCCATGCAAGGCGGCCGCATCAAGCAGGGCGTGTGCGAAAAACAGCGGCAGCAGAACGAAGCCGTTCTTGATCCAGTGGCCAGGGCGTGCAAGCTCGAAGAGGGCTTGAAGCGCAGGCACGCTCAGTGATCGCCCGCGACCACTGGATCCTGCTCGAAACCGTTCCGGTTCACGGTATCGGCAGGCAGTGGCCGCTCGGGTTTGGCGACAAGCCAGTCAAGCCAACTGCCCTGGTTCTCGGGCCGCGCGGTGCGCGCAAGTTCAATGCCGGCTGAGGCATCGCGAAGCCCATGGCTGTCACTGGCGTAGACCTGCAGGTATCTGGCGACCTTGCCATCGGCAAATTGCGGAATCGGAACCCGAAAAGTATTGGTCTGAGCCACGCGTATGTTGCCGGCAATCAATTGCTTGTTCTCATCGAGCCAGTCCAGCGCCACTTCACCGGAGAATTTTGCTCCGGGAATTGCAACCAGCACGCCCGAATTCCAACGTTGTGCGTCGAGTGCAAGCCTGGCCTCATCGCGCGGACGTTCAAGCACCACCGCCGGATCGCCAAGCAGGTTGTACATCTCCACGAGTACGCGGTTGTTGATGGCTTGCTTGGCACGCACGATGCCTTCGCCAATGGTCTGACCGGGTTTCAGCAATTCCTTGACCAGGTGCGTGCTGAATTCCGTTGACGGCGAATTGCGCCAGGATGCGGCAAACACCGCGACAGCACCCTTGTCGGCCTCGCGCAGGAAGCGCTCGCCGATGGAGTCTTCGGTGGGATTGTCGAATGGCGCCGAGTAGCAGGTCATCGACAACACCATGGGCAGGCGCCCGCTGTTTTCCAGTTGGCTGACATCTTCCAGGGTGAACAGATCATGGTTCTTGCGCAGGTCCGGTGGTCCGGTGCGCCAGATGAAGCGACCGCCGTGGCCGATGAAGTGGACCAGCAACTGGCCATCGTTGAGGCCCTGCTTGATCGCGGACTGGTGCGCGAGATTGTCGGCTTCCTCCTCGCTGGCGTAGATCTTGTCGGCGCGGAATCCCTGCTCGCCGATGCTGTCGGCAATCGTGTCCGAGGTTTTCTTGAAGTAGCTGGACTCGTCGGTGATGAACATGACATCCCGGCGCCATGCGCCTGGAGTCGGCTTGACCAGATAGTCGATGGTCTTCCTGACGATGGCCGAAACCTCGGCTGGTTCCACCACCGGGAAGCGGCCCACGGCGACAACCGGATGGTAGTCATCGCCATCCACCGCGCCAAACCAGTTGTCGCTGGCCGACTGTCCTTCCGGCGAAGGATATTGCCAGGTCGGAATCAGGTTGCGACTGGCCATGGTCTTGCTGGAGCTGTCGTAGGCGGTGGCCGGGATGCCCGAGAAATGTCCGGGATTCAACTCCTGCGGGCTATTGGCGAACTTCGCATAGGCAAGGTCGTTGTAGGTTTCGCTGCGGATGTCGAAGCTGGCATCGCCCACCAGCAGCAGGAAACGCGGTTTCGGATCCGGCCAGTTTTTCCAGGCATGCGCAACGAGGTTGCGGATGGCCCTGGGATGGGTGATGCCATGGTTGAAGGCATCGTAGACATCCTTGATGTCAAGCAAGGCCACTTTCAGTCCACGCTTTTCATGGAACTCGGCCAATGGCCTTGCCGCCTCCATCAGGCTGGCGTGGCTGACCATCAGATAGTCCGCTCCCTGTGCCGGTGTGTGCAGGTCGCTGGCGCTGACTGCGCGGATAAGCGCGGGTTTCGCCAAGGTGTCGGGCTGAACCGGATACAGGCTGACGGTTTTGGCAGCCGAGGCAAATCGGTAGCGATTCGAGCCGATGGCGGTCCCCGTTCGGCGCAAGCCATCGCTGCCAAAGAGAACCGGCTTGTCCGTGCCTTGCCAAACCAGCTCGATGGGTTGTTCGTCACCGGATGCGGTGTGGAATGGCGAGCTGGTGGCGTCGATGTTTCCGGAAATCGGATAGCGCCATTCGAGCCAATTGAACATGACCACGTCAACCACGGTCTGGGCCTTGTCCCAGGGCAGCGATCGCTTGGGAATGCCCAAGTCCAGGACGTTGCCCTTGGCGCGCAATTGCGCGAGCGGCACCTCCAGGGTCTCGTTGAATTCCTCGCGTCCGTTCCAGATGAGGGTCTTCAGGTGATGACCGTTGATGCGAACCTCGACGATGTGTTCGTCCGGTCGGGCTGTCTTTTTTTCCTTGTAGGGCACATGGATCGAGGAGATGCCGCGGAAATTCAGGCGCAGGTGTGCATGGGTCCCATGCACGGCCAGGTCCGCAAGATCCAGCTGTGCGGCGAACGGTGTCGCATCGGCCTGGGTCAGTTTGGCCCACTGCCACAGGTCCGGTTCATCTCCCGGTTTGTGCAGGTTCTGATCGAGGCGGATCATCAGGTTTTCCTGCTCAAGGTGCAGGGTTCGCTCAAGCCGCGCGGAGCCTGCGTTGGAGGCTTCGCGATCTTCGATGCGCGGATGCGTGCCTGTACTTGCGGACAGGACATAGGTGTTGTTCACGCTGTACGAATTGAACCAGCTCATCGGGCCGTGCAATTGCTCGCCGATCCATTCGATGCGGTCGCCCTCGCTGAAACGCCCATCACCCGAATCCACGATGCGAATGGGCACCGGCTTGCCATCCGTGGTCATGGCGAGCTGGTCGATGGAACAGCCGGCAAGTCCGGGCTGGGCAGCCACCACGTCGGCATGGGACATGGAGTAGACAGCGGATTGCTTGATCTCGACATGCACCTCGCCGGTACAGGCGAAGGATGACAGCGGCAGCAGCAACAGCAGGCAGGCGCAGGTGCGCAACAACAAGGGCAAAGGCATTGCGATCAGGAGATTACGCGCGGCGAGGGTCGTGCAGCCTATCCCGCGCATGGGTGGATCGCAAGGCAAGGCTGGCCGCAGGCCCAGCCACGCATGCGCGGATGCGGCGCATGCCGTCGCACCACCGCGCAGAGGGAACTACTTGATCGCGCCAGGAACCAGCGATTGCCAGCGGTTGCCGCGCAGCTTGGAAGGCGTGATCAGGGTGCCGACGCCGCTGGCGCTTGAACCCGTGGGAGGTACCGCATCGGCGGCAGCAACGGCAGGTTTGGCGGCAGGTGACTGTCTTGCATCACTGACCAGTGCGGGCGCGGAGTTGGCTGGCTGAACAGTGCGAACTTCCGGCTGGATGGCGCGCGTGATGGCAGGCTTCGGGCAGTCGGCATCGGAAGCGCCGGCAGAGCTGTTCGATGCGACCATGCGGCCCGCATCCATGGACAGTTCACCCGCCTGCGCAGTCGCAAACATCAACAAGCCAAAACTGGCGGTCAGGAAGATGCTGAGCTTGTGCGCGTTCATGCCAAGTCTCCGGTAGTGGTGCGGGACTGCCTGCAAGCCGTGGACCGCAAAGTTTCCCATGATCCAGGCGCGGACTCCAGCACCGTCGATTCGAGTTCGCCAGGGTGCCGACCAAGGCTGATTTCCCCACTCTGGTCTGCAGGGACCATGCCAAAGTCGCGAAGTTCCGGTAAATCAGGCAATTGCATGGATCGGCTCGATCACGCGAACTGTCCAGCGGACACGGGCGGACAGTCGCGGACGGCCAAGTGTCCGCTTTCGTGACACACCGTCTGCCCGCTCGCGCGGCAACCATGGCGCGAAGCGTGCCGTGACCGCCGGCGTACGTTGCGTCGCAGCACGCCAGAGGGAAGCCGCATCGATAGACTCGAACCCATGTCTGCCTCGACCATTGAAACGCCCATCTCCATCGCCCGACGCGTAAGCGGGCGCACCCTCAAGCGGGCCCTGATGGTGGGCATCGGACGCGTCCTTGCGGAGCGCGACCCGCTCAATCGAATCAATGTCTTCCCGGTGCCTGATGGTGATACCGGCAGCAATCTCGCGTTCACCCTGGCCAGTGTGCGAGAAGCATTGCTGGCGGTTCGCGGCGGCAATGTGCAGGTCATCCTCGAACGCGTCGGCAGCGAGGCCATTGATGGAGCGCGCGGCAACTCGGGGGCGATACTTGCCCAGTTCCTGCAAGGCGTCAGCGAAGGATTCGCGGGACAGCGCCACCTGGCCCTGGAACAATTGGCTGAAGCCAGTGGGCGCGGCTCGCGTCAGGCTCGCCAGGCCATTGCCGAGCCGCGCGAAGGCACCATGCTGTCGGTGATCCAGGTTTTTGCCCAGTCGCTCGGGCTGGCACGCGAACAAGGAGTGATCGACCTGCGTGCCGGTTATGAACGGGCGCTGGTGGCCAGCCGGAACGCCCTGGCCGACACCCCCAATCAGCTTGCGGTATTGCGCAAGGCGGGCGTGGTGGATGCCGGCGCCCAGGGTTTCCTGCATCTGCTGGAAGGGATCCAGGAGTTCATTCGGCATGGGCGTAATGTGAAGTCCGTGGAAGCCGCCCCCATCAGTACCGAACAGGGTGTAATCGCGGGTGCGCACGTTGAAGCGGATTCAGGTCATCGCTGGTGCACGGAATGCGTGGTATCGGCCAGCGATATCGATCGCAGCGCGGTGCGGGCGGCACTGGATGCGATTCCCGGCTCCAGCCTGGTGATCGCGGGAACGCGCGAGAAGCTGCGCGTGCACATGCATGTGGATGCTCCGGCGCTGCTGTTCGAGGCCTTGTCATCATTCGGCGAGGTGCGCGCGGCCAAGGCGGACGACATGCAAGCACAGCAGCGTGCGGTGCATGCCAGCGGATCGATTGCGGTTGTGGTGGATTCGGCGGCGGACCTGCCCGGCGATTCCCTGGAGCAGCTATCCCTGCATGTGGTACCGGTGCGCATCAACGTTGGCAGCACGGACTACCTCGACAAGGTGTCGCTGTCGCCGCAAGGGTTCCATGCCTTGCTGCGCGACAGCGATCAGGTCGTACGCACATCGCAGCCACCGCCGGGGGATTTCCGGCGCCTGTTCGAATTCCTGCTCAGTCATCATGCCGAAGTCCTGTATGTCGGCGTTTCGCGCGCGATTTCCGGAACCCTGCAGTCCGGCGAAAGCGCCGGCGCTGCATTGGGTTCGCGTGTGCACGTATTCGACAGCGAAAATGTTTCTGGCGGACAGGGCCTGTTGGCCGTGCATGCTGCCGAGCGTGCTGCTTCCGGGGTTGCGATAACGATGCTACTGCGCGAGTTGGAGCAGTTGCGCGCGCAGACGGCGACGTTTGCCTACGTGCGTGATCTCACCGCGGCGGTACGTGGTGGTCGCGTGCCCGCCTGGTCGTTGCCGCTCACGCGCTGGTTGCGACTCGTGCCGCTGGCACGGATTGGCGGACGTGACGGTCGGCTGCATATCCATGGCGTGTGCCTGCGACGGCCTGATTTGCCTGCCCGCTTCGTGAGCAAGGTCTTGCGCGGCGTGGGTCGCAAGCAGGCATGGCGCGCCCAGGTCATGCACTGCTGCAACCCGGAGGAGGCCGCGCAGGTGCGAAGCGCGTTGCTTGAGCAATTGCCGGGAGTCGAGTGTGCGCAGGTGTTCGATGCCGGCAGCGCCATCGGCGCCCATGCGGGAAGCGGCGCCGTGGTACTGGCATTGATGCCGCGCCTGCCGGTTGCGCAAAACTGATGTCATCATTTTCGCGAATTGCCTGAGCAGGTTGGCGGATGCACGACGCAGTGGTGGTGGTTGGAAAACTGGTGCTCGGCTGGTTGCTCGGTTCGCTTTCCGGCAGCCTGTTGGTGGGTCGCTTGCGTGGCGTCGATATCCGCACCATGGGCAGCGGCAACGCCGGGGGCACCAATGCCTTGCGCACGGTCGGTTGGCGCTTCGCCATTGCCGTGGTCGCCATCGATGTCGGCAAGGGCGTGCTGGCTGCATGGCTTGGATTCGCCGACCCCGGCGACTCCCTGCAAACGGCGGTGGATCCCCTGGCCCAGGCCTGTGCATGCGGCTTCATGGCCGTGCTGGGTCATTGCTGGCCGGTGTTCTTCGGATTTCGTGGAGGCAAGGGCGGCGCCACGGCATTCGGGGCCGTGCTGATGATTGCGCCGTTGCTGGCGCTGGCGATGGTGGCGTTGTGGGTGCTGCTGATCCTGATCGGCCGCTATGTCGGCCTCGCCACCGTGCTCACCGCGCTGGCGGCTCCGTTGCTGGTGGCTGCGCCGGGGTTGCTGGATGGACAGGTATCGAATGCGCTGCTGCTGTTTGCGGTTGCAATCGCTGCGCTCATCACATTCACGCATCGATCCAATCTCGCCCGCATGCGGGCAGGCAGCGAACCGCGCATTGGCAGGTCGTCGACGCCATGATCGAGGCAAGGCAGCTGTTGCAGTGCATCGCCGAAAGCGTGCCGATCTCGTGCAGCGAGCTTGCACGTCGTTTCGGCGTCAGTCGCGCGGCAATCTGGAAACAGGTGGAAAACCTGCGTGCATTGGGTGCACCCATCCATGCCAAGGCGGGTAGCGGTTACGAGTTGCTTGGGCCCATTGAGTTGCTGGATCGCGACGCGATCATGGCCGCACTGCCAGCCCAGTTGGGGCGGCGTCTGCAATCCATCGCGGTGCATTGGCAGCTTGATTCCACCAACAGCGAAATGCTGCGCCATGTCCAACACGGCGGGAATGCCATGGCCGCCTGTCTGTGTGAAGTGCAAAGTGCAGGGCGTGGACGTCACGGGCGCAGTTGGCACCTGCCGCTGGGTGGCGGATTGGCAATGTCGCTGCTGAGAAATTTCGAAAAACCGATGAGCAGCCTTGCCGGCTTGAGTCTGGTTTGCGGAATTGCCGTTGCCCAGGCGCTGGAGCATTTGGGGTTTGCGGGCGTTCAGCTGAAATGGCCCAATGACGTGCAAGTCGGCGGTCGCAAGCTGGCGGGCATCCTCGTTGAATTGGGCGGTGACGCACTGGGCCCCTGCCACGCGGTGATCGGCATTGGCATCAATGTCCGGCTTGATGAAAATGCAGGGCGCGACATTGACCAACCCTGGATCGATCTGGCCGCCATTGCCGAAGGGCAAACGCCGGATCGGAACAGGCTCGCGGCAGCGTTGCTTGCAGAGCTCATCACCACCCTGGATGAATTCGAGCAGTCGACCTTCGCTGCCTTCGTCGATCGTTACGCCGGATACGACGCGCTGAAGGGAAGGCCGGTGCTGGCCGGCAATGGCCTCGGCGGCAAGGCGTTGGGGATCGACGCCAGGGGTCGACTTCGCGTGATGACCCCGGATGGAGAGCTTGCCGTGGACAGTGGCGAGATCAGCGTGCGTGGCGGTGCGGAGACGGCATGAACCTGCTCATTGATTTCGGCAATACGCGACTCAAGTGGGCGCCGTGGATCGCAGGTCAGCCGAGTGAAGGTGGCGTGTTCGCGCACGCCGAAGCCAGCTTGCCTGCGATGCTGGAACGCGAGTGGACAGGTCTGCCGCGGCCCGAACGGGTGCTGGTTGCCAGCGTGGTGAAACCCGAGCTCGAACACGCGCTGGAAGATTTGGTCGCCGGCATGTTTGCCCGGCCAACGCAATTTGTGCGCAGTCCCGCGAGCGCGCTCGGCATCGTCAATGCCTATGCAGAGCACGAGCGCCTGGGCGTGGATCGCTTTCTCGCGCTTGCCGCATTGCATGCCACCTCGAAGCAAGGTCAGGTACTGGTTGGTTGCGGCACCGCCCTGACCCTGGATGCCTTGTGCGCCGATGGCCGTCATCTGGGCGGATTGATTGCACCTTCACCCCAATTGATGCGGGAGGCGCTCGGTCGCTCCACCGCACGCGCCGGTGGCGCGCGCGGCATGCTCACCGAGATCGCGGACAACACCGCGGATGCGGTGCACTCAGGCAGCCTGCTTGCGGCCGCGGCCCTGATCAGGCGGTTCAAGTGCGGCGTTGAACGGAGCATGGGAATGCCGGTTGCCTTGATCGGTGATGGCGGCGGTATCGAAGAACTGCTGCCACTGCTGCCCGACCTTCAGCGTGAACGGGATCTGGTGCTGCGCGGCCTCGCGCTCTGGGCCGAACATGCGTGCGCGTGAATGCGCGAATGGGCGCGGCATCCAGCCGGCTGGCGCGGACCTGGAGTGGATTTCCATGTCGAGCCCGCGCACTGCGCATGAATCTTCCGGGCTAGAATCCGCGATTGCGAGAATTCCTCGCACTGTCCCGGTCGAGTCTGGATGCTGCCGAGAGTCCTGTTCCTGCTGCTGCTGGCCCTCAATATTGGAGGCGCCTGCTGGATTGCGTTTGCCCCCGAGGAAGCGCCGGCGCCCGTGCCAGCGAGTGATCCGGGGGTAACGCCCCTGGTGCTGTTGTCCGAACTGGAAGCCAACCAAGGCAGTGGCCCTGCCCAGGCAGGTGCGGCCGAAGTGGTGAACTCGTTGCCTGCCTCCGCAGATGAACGTTGCGTCAGCGTGGGTCCGTTCCAGACCCAGTCCGACATGCGCGCAATGCTGGGTTCGCTCAAACCCAAGGTGCGACGCATCCAGTATCGCAACGAAGTGGCCACCCAGTCGCGCGGATACTGGGTGTACCTTGCGGCGCTCAAGTCGCGCGAAGAAGCCTTGGGCGTGGCGCGCAACCTGTCATCACGCGGCGTGCGTGACTACTACGTGGTCACCGCAGGCGAACAGCTCAACACCATTTCGCTTGGCTTGTTCCGCGAGCGTGCCAACGCGGAGCGCCGCAAATCGGAAATTGCAGGCATGGGTTTTTCGCCACAACTCATCGAGCGAACCGAACAATTGCCGGTCTACTGGATAGATTTTTCCGTGGCCGCGGATGGCGGCAGCGATTGGCAGGCCGCGATCTCAGGCGCCGCGGACCTCGAGCAACGCACCATCACCTGTTTCTGAAACAGCAAGGTGTCGCACCGGCGGCAGATTTATCGCGGCCTCACCGAAGATCCGGGTAGAATGCCGCCCGCGCCGGCATAGCTCAGTTGGTAGAGCAACCGCCTTGTAAGCGGTAGGTCCCCAGTTCGAATCCGGGTGTCGGCACCAAAAGCGGGTTTCAAGGCGTCCCACAAAGTCCCAAAAGACCTTCAGAACCCGCGTAACAGCGGGTTTTTTGTGCCAGTTTGATTCCTTGCGTCCCATTGCATCCCGCGTCTGAAGGCAAGCCAATGGCGGGCAGTACATGACGGACGCCGCAAAAGGATGCAGGCATGGGCTGAATATCTGGACCGGCTGCGCGCTGGCGCGAACGTGGTGCCGATGAAGCGCAAGTCAGACTGAACGTCCCGGTTTGTTCGATTGCATCCCGTAACGTATCGCTATACAGTTTGTCCATGATCCGCAGCTTCCGGCACAAGGGATTGGAACGGTTCTACCGAACGGGTAGCACTGCCGGGATTCAAGCCAAGCACGCCAAGCGGCTACGGCTGCAGCTGGCACGCCTGGAAGTTTCCAGCGGGCCGCACGACATGAACGCGCCGGGCTGGAAACTGCACCCGCTGCAAGGTTCGCTGGCCGGGAATTGGTCGGTATGGGTGAGTGGAAATTGGCGAATGACCTTCATCTTCTCGAATGGCGATGTCGAGCTGGTGGATTATCGGGACTATCACTGAGGGCTGAACAACCATGACCATGATGCACAACCCGCCGCACCCCGGCGAAGTCCTGCGCGAATGGCTGGAAGGCGTCACGGTTACCGAAGCCGCCGAACGCCTGGGCGTGACTCGCGCGGCTTTGTCGCGCGTGCTGAACGCCGGGGCCGGAATCAGCCCGGAAATGGACCTGCGCTTGTCCAAAGCACTTGGCACCACGCCGGGGAGTTGGTACGGGATGCAAGCCAACTACGACATGTGGCATGCGGCCAAGACCTTCCGCGCGAAGGTTCGCCCGATCGCCATGCAGACGAGCGTCTGACCAAACAGCGCGCAATTGCGAGCGGCACGAGATGGCGGACAACATTCCCGGATTTGGGAATTTGCGGGGGCATGCCCGCAAGATTGAACACTACATTCCATGCAACAACCGACAGACAGGGCGACTATTCGAATCCGGGTTTCGCACCAAATCATTCTTCATGCGGGTTGCAGTTCGCGATACACCGCGACCGTTTCCTCGACGCAGCGCGACCAGGGGAATCCGGCGGCATGCACGAGGCCATCACGCGCGCAATGCTGGCGCCAGGGCTCGTCTTCAAGCAATCGCCGCAATCCCTCGCGCAGTGCATCCTCGTCCAGTGGATCGACGCACAGGGCAATGTCGCCACAAACTTCCGGCAGTGACGAGACGCTGGAGGTGAGCACGGGAATGCCGCTGGCCATGGCTTCCAGCACCGGCAGGCCGAATCCCTCATACAGCGAAGGGAATGCAAAGGCGCGAGCGCCGGAATAGATCACCGGCAGGTCTTCCTCGCTGACATAGCCGAGGCGGCGGCTGGCGCCGCTGGCCTCCAGGGGTGCAAGGGGTTTCTCGAGTTCCGCGCTCAACCAGCCGCGCGCACCGACGATCACCAGCGGATGACGTTTGCGCACATCTCCCGGCAAGGCTGCATAGGCACGTGCGAGTCGAGCCAGGTTCTTGCGCGGCTCCTGGGTTGCCACCACCAACAGGTATTCACCGGCGACAAGTCCGTGTCGCTGCATGGCCTCGTTGATCTCATGCGGCCGACGGGGCGCGAATCGGGAATCCACACCCAGCGGCACCACCCGCAGCTTGTGCTCGGCAACGCCGAGCTTGTCGCGGATCTCGTCGGCGATGAAGCGCGAATCGGTGAGGATGCGGTCTGCACGCGCGAGTGTTTCTGGCAAGCGGCGTTCGAGAAAGCGCACGCGTTCGGGCGGATGGGTTTCCGGAAAGTTGAAAGCGGAAAGATCATGCACCGTGGTCAGGCTGGGCCCGGCGAACGGCATCAGGATGTAATTGGGCGTGTGCAGCAGGTAACCTTTCAAATTGCGGGTATGCGCTCGAAACAGCAGGTCGCGCAGGCTTGCATAGGTTTGCAGGGCGCGCGTCTTGAACGGCAGGTTCCTGCGCAGGTTTGCGAACAGGCGATTCGAAGAAAGCGCTTCGGCTGGATCGTCCACCCAGCGTACCGCCGAATACAGGCGCAGGGATTCAATGTCCCTGTGACTGGCCAGGCCATTGGCCAACTCCAGCGCGTAGCGTCCGATCCCGGTCAGCGGCGCACTGATTGCATCGACGTTGAAGATGACGCGCACTAGCCGGGTCGTCCCTGGCGTTCGCGGGCCATATCGGCTTCAAGCATGCGGCGAGCCAGTTCGGCCATGTGGATCCGCGGTGCAAAGCCAAGGCGCTGTCTTGCCTTGGCGGAGTTGCCGACCAGCAGCGGCGAATCCACTGGCCGCAGCAACAAGGGGTCGATGCGGATGCGGGGTTTGCCGCTGCCACGCTCCACGGCCATTTCGTCGACGCCTTGTCCTTGCCACTCCAGGGGCATGCCGGCTGCGGCAAATGCCGCCGAGGCAAACTCGCGGATGCTCGCCGCCGCGCCGGTGGCGAGAATGAAATCGTCGCCCTTCTCGGCTTCGGCCATCATGGCCATCGCACTCACGTATTCCGGGGCATAACCGAAATCACGTTGGGCATCCAGGTTGCCGAGGGCGACCTCGGTATCCAGTCCAAGGCGGATGCGGGCGGCGGCACGCGTGATCTTGCGCGTCACGAACGCGGCATCGCGCAGTTCCGACTCATGATTGAAAAGGATGGCGCTGCTCGCGGCGAGGCCGAAACTGGCGCGCCAACTGTGCATGGCGGCGTGCGCGACGAGTTTGGACAGGCCATAGGGAGAGTCCGGCCGCAGCGGGGTGTTCTCGTCCTGTGGCACCTGTGCAGGGGTGCCGAAGATTTCTGCACTGGAGGCGAGCACGAAATGCGCATTGGGCGCGGCACGACGCATGGCTTCCAGAAGATTGACCGTGCACACGCCATTGGCAT
Organism: Gammaproteobacteria bacterium; assembly: GCA_004295005.1. Classification (GTDB taxonomy): domain Bacteria; phylum Pseudomonadota; class Gammaproteobacteria; order Xanthomonadales; family Rhodanobacteraceae; genus Dokdonella. The sequence goes on along the minus strand of SHNG01000042.1, from coordinate 7,007 downwards.
GCAGGCTACCCACGGGGTCGCGAAAGGAATCAGCGACGCGCGATTGTCCGGCCAGATGGAAGATGGCCTGCGGTGCGAATGCGGCAACCAATTCGCGGCAGGCAGACGCATCGCCGGTGTCGAGGGCGTGGAGCTGCAAACGTGGGTGCTGGTCGATGCCCAGCTCCGCCAAGCGCCAGTTGCCGATCGGACTCATGGGCCTGTGCGTGCCGCAGACGACCACACCTTCGCCAAGCAATTGAGCGGCGAGGAAGGCACCATCCTGACCTCCAATTCCGGTGATCAGCGCGCGTGAATAGCGGTGCCTCATGGATCATTCCCTTCGATTGTTGCGTGGATGCCCAGGCGCGCCGCTTGAGCCGCGAGCATCCCGGTCATGTGGTCAGGCGGTGACCTGGGCAGCACGACACGTTCAATGGCATGCAGTTGCAGCCAGTGGGCGCAGCAGAGATCGTCGAAGCGGATCACGGGAACCGATTCACGACACTCGCCATCGGCAGCGACAAGGTTCATCTGCTCGCCTTGCGCGGCCAGCACCCAATGTTCGTGACTTCGATCCAGAGGCTGGCATTCCCCGAGGTGCAGACAGCGCGGCAAGGGCGAACGCGAGAGCGAGTTCGACTGCGAGACACGCAGGCGCCAGTCGAGGACGCGGCGTGCAAACGAAAACAGGGTACGACCGACATCGGATTCGTAGTTCGGCCAGCGCTCGCGCAATACCTGCATGCCGGCCTGGCCCAGGGCCTGGCGGCGTTCGCTGCCAAAACTGAGGCTGCGTGCGTGGGCGATGTGGACATTGCCGGCGATCAGGTGGCGCCAGCCGTTGGCGCTCGCACGCTGGCAGAAATCATTTTCCTCGCCATAGCCCTGGGGAAACGCGGCAACGTCGAACAAGCCCTCGGCATCCAGCACCTGGCGACGGATCAACATGCAAAAGCCATTGCCGGTTGGCAGCTCCGGATAGGCATGCCCGGCATCCTGCCATGTTGCGCGAGCCGTCTGTGCGTGACTCCAGCCTGGCGGAAAGGGATTCTCCTTTTCGAGTTCCGGAACCGAAAATGCACCGGCATTGTTGGAAACCGCCGTTGCCGTGGCCACGTCGGGCGCACTGTGCAGGGCATGGCGCAGACCGACAAGCCAGTTTGCAGCCACTTCGGTATCGGCATTGAGCAGGACCACGTCTGCGTGGGCGGCCATCTGCATGCCGCGGTTGACCGTTGCGGTGAATCCCAGGTTGCGCGGGTTTTCGTACAGTTCGATGCGATCCCTCGAGCGGTAGGACTCAAGCAAGGGCGCAATGGCGGGATCGGTGCTTGCATCATTGATCACGATCACCCGATATGCGCCGCTGCTGTGCTCAAGCACGGAATCAATGCAACGGCGCACGGCCTGAGCTGCGTTGTAGACCGGTATGACAATGGCCACTTCGCCTTGCATGGGGCGGGCGTCCAATGGCAACAGGCGCGAAGCCTCGTGCAGCGGGATGATCGCGCCGGGGCGATCCATGGCGGGTCCTGTTCCGGGAACTCCCATCGCCACGGAAAAGGGCGCAGCGGGTGAATCTTCGGAGTGGTCGTTCGCGATGATCTCGACATTGAAGCGAGCCTGGCCGGACGGAGTAAACGGAAACTCCAATGTGGCCTGCTTTTCCGGCCCAAACTGCAAGTCAATGAAGCGTTGGCCATTGATTTTGAGTTGTACGCGCGGAAACTGCTCGCTCAGCACGCGCAGCCGGCGTCCATCCCATTCGACGCGAGCTTGCTGTCGAAGTGCAGTGCTAGGCATGGGTACTGCTGAATCCGGGTGCGGGGCGACGCGCGATTACGCACGCAGTCGCATGGATATGCAAGACCAGGCCGCCTCGCGCAGGCCTTCCTCGCCACCCCGAGCCCGAGCGGGTCTGATGCCGGCAAAGGCGACACGCAGTGTCAGCTTTGTGCAGATTGCGTGGCGTCCTGTCCGCCTCGCGTCACCCCGTCCCCAAATGTGACACAGCTCGCAAAATTGCGTTATGGTGGCGTCGTCAGTACACAGGGACCTGACGGCGGGGGATTGCATCCGGTACAGGGGATTTCGCCGGATGGGCAGGAGCCGGGGAAGCACAGCGCAGGCGGGATACAGACGGTCCAGCCCCAGAAATGCGTGTTGGCAGGCTTCATGCATGTGACTGTGCGACATTCCCGGCGATTCCGCTGCGGACACCTCGCTGGTGTACCTGAATGTCCGACTCGCCAACCACGGAGCGTTTGTCTGAAATGAATACTTCCCTGAATCTGCCGCGTTCCGTACGTGGTGCCGCCGCACCACTCATCATTGCCGTGGTCGTGCTGCTCGCCGTGATCGCCGCCGGCGTCTGGTGGTACATGAACCGAGACGCAGGCACGGCAACGACGGCGACGCCTGCCATCACCGCAGCCCCAGCCGCGGCCACCACGGACGAATCCTTGCCGACGGTATCCCCGGCAGTGGAAGAGCTGAGCATTGACCAACTGTATCGCGAGGCGCGCTCCGCCATGGCGGAACAGCGCATGGTCATGCCTGCCGGAAACAATGCGCTCGAGTACTACCTGGCCATCCTGCAGAAGGATGCAACCAATGCCGGGGCGATGGACGCATTGCGTGAGCTGTTTCCATTTGCCAGCGGCACCGCCGAGCAGCAGATCGACCAGGGCAACCTGGAGGAAGCCACGCGCATCATCGATTCATTGGCCAAGGCCGATTCCAGCAATTACACGCTGACCATCCTGCGCAGCAAGATTGAAGCAAAGCGCAAGTCCATCGATCAGCAGGCTGCTGCGGAAGCCGCCGCTGCGGCCGCGGCTGCCGTGCCCAAACCTCCCGTGGATACCGCCTTGGCACCGTCCACCGTTACCCCGGTCGCAGCCAGTGATACGACAGCAACGCCCGCGGCCACCGTGGAAACGGCGCCAGCCCAGCCGGTTGCCAGCCAACCGGAGCCGGCGCCTGCTGCTCCGGCAGCTCCGCAAGGCATTTCGCGCGACGTCGAAATCGTCACACCCGTGGCACCCAACTATCCGAGCCAGGCCGCGCGCAATCGCGACGAGGGCTGGGTCGAGGTCGAATTCACGGTGACTGCGGAAGGTGTCGTGACCGGCGCCAAAGTGGTGGCCTCGGATCCGCCGCGAACCTTTGACCGCGAGGCCGTGCGTTCCATCGAGCGAACGAAATTCAATCCGCGCATGGAGAACGGCGTGGCGGTAACCGCCACCGTGCGACGTCGCATTGAGTTCAAGCTCGGCAACTGATGCCCTATCGGGTGCTGGCCAACCTTCTGGCCAGCGCCTGGATGGTTGATTGAAAAACGCGCATTTTGCGCGTTTTTCTTTTTGCGGTCCGGCGCATGATCGAGTGAGTTCAGGTCACGCCAAGCCGGCACGCGATCGGATCGCAAGGCGCTCTTCATTTTTCAGCCGGGATCAGGCTGCCGTGCCGCAGTCCGGCCAGGACGCAAGTCTAGGGGAACTCTGATCAACCACATTTTTCGTCACCCCGGCATACGCCGGGGTCCATTTTGACCTTGATTCCATTGGAACCAAATCAAGATGGGTTCCGGCTTTTGCCGGAATGACGAGCAAAATCAGAGTTTCCCTAGCGGGTGAATGTCTGCCGCAGCTGGAATACGAGCTCCACGTCGGGAGCTCCACTGGATCGCGCGCGGCCCAGATGCAGGACCTTGTCGGCGGCGGCCTCGTGTTGCAAACCGGCCAGGCTGGTAGCGAGTTGGCCGGCGAGATCCACCAGAACCAGCAGCCCAAGCCCCCTGACACTCGGTGCTTCTGCCTTGACGGCCATGCTCAATTGCTGGATGGCTTCATTGCGGGCCTGCAACGAGCGCAAGGGAAAGCGATACGGACTGAATGGCCACCACGAGCTGCGGACACGATGCAACACGTCCCGCCTGAACAGGCTTTCCAGCAAGTGAATGGCCAGTGGATGCAATCGAGCAACCATGAGGTCGATGGCGGCAGCAATCGGCAAGCCGTTGGTGGGGCCACTCAGTACGTGGGCGGCCGCTTCCAGTTGCGGATGGGTAGTCGGCAGTTTGCCATCGACGGCCACATGTTGCTGGTTGAAGCGCAGGCGCTTCTGCTCGCATAGATCGAGCAGTAGCGCACCGGCAGCCAAGGCATCCATGTCGGCATGGCTGCGCCCCAACTCGAATTGCCCGCGTTGCGGGTTGATGCACAGGAGCACCAGTTGTTCAGCGATCAGCACGCTCTGCCTCCTTGCAACGGCTCGACAGTCGTCGCACCCAGTGACACCCGGGACGTGGATGGTGCAAAGACTGCATGGTAACGCGAGCGGATACCGCTGACGATCCTGCCAGGCCAGCCCGAAGCAAGCTGCAACAGGTCAAGGCTTATCCGGCATCGCCCGCCTGCTGGCGCGTGCGGCTGGCCTTGTCGAGGCCCGCCCAGTCAACCGCGGGAAGGTCCAGATAACGGTCCATCAGCATTGGCAGCAATCCGGCCGGGGCAGCCGATTCGCAGTTCCACAACATGACCAGGCCAAAGCGTTGTTTGGGCAGGAATCCAATCATGGCTCGATACCCTTGCACTGCACCCGCATGGAACACGAGTTGCTCATCGCCGTACTGGAAAATTCGCCATCCCAGCGCGTACTGGGCATCAACCAGGCGCTCGCGTCGCCAGGGGGTCGAACTGAGGTCACCCGGGGTTTCAACCAGGGGGGAATGCAGGGTCTGCAACAGTTGCTCGGGCAATATCTCCGGACGCCCGCCCATCTGCGCAATCAGCCATTGCTCCATGTCGCGCAGGCTGGCGTTGGCACCCGCCGCCGGAGGCATGCGGTAGTAGGTTTCCTTGGGTTCGAACGCGGTCCAGTGGCCGCGCACGCGACGGTGAGGCTTGGCCCAATGGGCCGACTGCTCCAAGCCGTCGCGCCCATAGGTTGCCGAGATCATGCCGAGCGGATGGAAGACGCGCTTCTCCACCTCGTGACTGAAGAAATTGCCGGTGACGGCAAAGGTGACATCACCGATCAGGCTGAACGCGACATTCTGGTAGGCATAGCACTCGCCGACCGGGCAGGTCAGTGGAATCTCGCCAAGACGCGCTGCCAGCAGGGGATAGGGTTCATCCTGTTCGAGCAGGCGGTCGTAGGTGTTGTGTGGCAGGCCGACGCGATGACTGAGAATGTCGGCAATCGTCAGTTTGCCGCTGCTGGCATCGTCGGCAAGCTTGAATGTCGGCAACAGCGAGGCGACCGGCGTGTCCCAATGCAGGCGCCCGTCGCGAACCAGCATTGCACTCAGGGTGGTTGCAAACGCCTTGGAGTGCGACGCCAATCGAAGCACCGTGTTGGCGCTCACGACTTCTCCGCTGGAGGAGTCGGCAAGACCGATACCGCGCTCCAGCAGGACCTGGTCTTTCTCGACCACGGCGATCGCCAGACCTGCCACCTTCCCGGATGTCTCGATACGGTCGACCCATGCATCCAGGGACGCTACCGCACGCGCTGCCTCGTTCGAGGCGGCGGTGGCAGTCTCCGGGGCAAGGATGGACTGAACGCCTGCGACGTCCGCACTTGCCCGATTGGACACCGCGAACAGGGCAATGCAGGAAAGCAACAAGCGGAAGCGGGCGTTCAAGGGGGCGACCGGGAGAATCGACGGGGGCATGCTATTCTGGAAATCATACGGTGCATTGCGCGCAAATGCAGAGGAACCCATGAGCTTTCTGATCTTGCTTGGCATCATCGCGGTTGTCGCGTTCTACGCAATCAGCATCTACAACGGTTTGGTCACGTCGCGCAACGGCTACAAGAATGCGTTTGCCCAGATCGACGTGCAACTGACCCGCCGCCATGACCTGATCCCCAATCTGGTGGAGACGGTCAAGGGCTACGTGAAGCATGAGCGCGAAACCCTGGAAGCCGTCGTACAGGCGCGCAATTCCGCGGTGTCCGGGCTTTCTTCGGCGAAGTCCAATCCGGGCGATCCGCAGGCCATGCAGCAATTGGCGGGTGCCGAGAATGCGCTGGGCCAGACCCTGGGTCGCTTGTTTGCGCTTGCCGAAGCCTATCCGGACCTGAAAGCCAACCAAAACATGATGCAGCTCAGCGAGGAGCTGGCATCCACCGAAAACAAGGTGGCCTTTGCGCGCCAGGCCTACAACGATTCGGTCATGCAGTACAACAATGCACGCGAAGTGTTCCCGAGTTCCATCTTCGCCAACCTGTTCAATTTCCAGGCAGCCGAGCTGCTGGCTATCGAATCGCCGGAAAAGCGCGAACCGGTGAAGGTGTCCTTCAGCTGAGCAATCAGCAAGACGCATCTCAAGCGGGATCGCTGGGGCGCCTGCATTGAACTTCTTCCAGCACCAGGAGCAGGCCCGCAAGCAATCGCGGCGAATGATCGTGCTGTTCACGTTGGCGGTGATTGCCATCGTGGTTGCGGTCAATGCGGTTGTCTACCTTGTGCTTGGATTTTCCGCTGCGGCTTCGGAGAATCCCGGGACACCCAGGGTGGACATCCAGGTATTCGCGACGATCGGCGCGCTGCTGGTCATCGGCTTGGCCAGCGCGTATCGGATTTCATCCTTGCGTCGCGGTGGCGCGGTGATTGCCAGGCAGTTGGGAGGCACGTCCGTTCCCGCCACGCCCAGGGAGTTCGCTTACCAGCGCCTGCGCAATGTCGTCGAGGAAATCGCCATTGCCTCGGGTGTGCCGGTGCCTGAAATTTTCGTGCTGGAAGACGAGACGGCAATCAATGCGTTCGCGGCTGGCTACACTCCGGCCGATGCGGCCATCACCGTTACCCGTGGCTGTCTGGACACGCTGACCCGGGAAGAGCTGCAAGGCGTGATTGCCCATGAGTTCAGCCATGTACTGAACGGCGACATGCGCCTGAATATCCGCCTGATGGGAGTGGCTTTCGGCATCCTTGCCATCGCCGTCATGGGACGTGTGATCATGCGTGGAGCTTCCCGCTCGCGCCAGCGCAAGGGCGGATCCTTGATCCTGAT
>SHNG01000064.1 GCA_004295005.1 Gammaproteobacteria bacterium | reverse complement strand
ATGCTCAGGTTGGGCGCAGCAATATCGGTGGCGGGACCGCGGATCTCGGTATCCGACAAATCGGGTTGGCCGCGTTCGCGCACGCGCGTCGAGAACAATTGGCCATCACGATCGATCAATCCTCGCACTTCAACCTGGGTTGGTGCGGCCAGGCCAGCGACGATGCCATCTTCATCGCGGGTTTGCGGCGTGAACTGGACGGTGTTGCCCATGATGGTGATGGTCTCGCCGGCGACCACATCGGCAGGATCAACGGGTGCCTCGAAGCGGACCTGACCCTGCACGAAGCGGATCTCGCTGGCACTGATGCGCTGGGCGGCCTCGTCGAACGGACCTTCAACTTCCACGCGCACGCCTTCGTCAAGGTCATCGACGGACCCTGCGCGATACCGGGTCTGTTCGGTGGTGACAACTTCGATGCCAAGCATGCTGAAGCTCGCCGGTACCGGCATCGGGTCAGGAATCGCGGAGATGATCCCTTCCAGGGATGCAACCCCGGTGCCGGAAGGCGGATCATCAAAATTGGGATCCTCGCATTCAATTTGCGTGACCTGGGCCAGCGTCGAGGTCGCGGTGTAGCCGGCATTGGGCAAGGTTTCCAGTTCCACGAACTGCCCATCCGCAAGCGCCGGAACACAGCCCACCGGCGAAGCGCCGCTGAAGTCGATGTTCTGCGCGCCGATGGCAAACAGTGATCCGGCCAATCCGGCTACCTGGCCAAACAATTTCCAGTCTGAAGTGGGATCGCTGCGCAATTCGATGCGGGTCGCCGCCATCGCTCCATTTGCATCGAGGTATCCACTGACTTCCAGCAAATCGTCGACGGCGACATTGGCCAGATCGTTGCCGGGAATGCCGACCAGCACGGTTTCGGCAGTGACCGTGAGCGCTTGATTGAGCACGCTGAGCGGGTCAGTGGCGGTGACCGGGCCACGCACCAGGTTGCGCAGGTCCACGTTGACGGCATCTCCCGATGTCGCCGTGGCGTTGGCATTTTCGATTGCAACTTGCACGCTGTAACCTGCGCCGACCTGTGCGGCCTGAGCGGCACTGATGACCTCGCCATCAAGGGTGAATGTGGTTTTCGGGCCGAGATTGAAATTGCGCTCTCCGTTGACGGTTACCGCGTCGGCTGCGAAACCGAACATGGGCAGGCTCGCGCCAAGGACCAGACTCAGCAGCCGCAAGATCGGCAGTCCAGAGTCCAACGGGTTGTGCTTCAGGGATGGTGTTTGCATGACAGGAGCTCCTGGTTTGTCGAGGCGTTGCGAACGGTTTTTTCTTTCAATCGGGTACCGGTTTTCGGTCGACCCGGGATCAGACTAGGAAAGCCCGTCGCACAAGGGAGCCGCATGGGTTGTTTCACCCAGCGACTCTGGGGGATTGCGCCCTGGATTGCCGAATGCACCGGGATGCGACGCGTTTCCCGGCATGCGCTGAGGAAAATCACCCAGAACGCACTTGACCCCCGCAACGCTGGCGTGGCGTAGTGCGCACATGGCCACTGCACATTCCAATGAACTCAAGCCGGAACCGCGCTCGCTTGGAAAGAGCGTGCGCAAGCCCACCCGTTTGCAGGTTCTGGCTTGCGCTGTTGCAGGATCGCTCGCGAGTTTCGGCGCAGGTGCACAATCGTTGTTGCAGGCGCCGACCGAACCCGGTGCCGACCTGGCATTTGCATTGACCACCAACGGCGTTCATGTCGTGGCCGGTGCGCCCGGCGCGGATGATCGCGCTGGACGGGTGTACAGCATCGAGTGCATTGGTCAGTCCTGTCTGACACCGTCCCTGGTGCAGTCCAACGATCTTGCCAGCGGCGATCTGTTCGGCGCGGCGGTCTCCGTATTCGCCGATACCCTGGTCATTGGCGCGCCGGACCAGGGCAGCGGAGCCGTCTATGTCTATGTGTTCAGCTCTGGAAGCTGGCAATTGCAGGAAAAGCTGAACGCCAGCGCAGGCGTGGCCGGTGACCGCTTTGGAGCTGCCGTTTCCGTGCTGGCGGATCGCATCGCCATTGGCGCGCCCGGTGCCGACAATGGAACCGGCGCCGCGTATGTATTCGAGAACCTCGGCGGCAACTGGACCCAGACGGCCAGACTGCAAGCCGCCGATGCAGACGTCGATCATGCCTTCGGCAGCAGCGTCGCGTTGGCAACCGATACCCTGATTGCCGGAGCACCGCACTGGGCATCTTCCACCCTTGGTGCGTTCAGCCAGGGCGCGGCGTACGTATTCGTGCGCAACTCGCCGGCTTGGGAACAGCAGGCTCGCCTGCTTTCCCCATCACCCGCGAACGGACAATTGTTTGGATCCGCGCTCGCCGTATCCGCTGAGCGCGCCTTGATTGGCGCACCCCTGGCCAATGCAGGCACCGGCAACGCCCATGTATTCCTGCGCGCAGGCTCAACATGGACGCAACAGGCGCAGATCACTCCAGCGGGCGGCGGTTTGCCGGGCGATCGCTTTGGCTGGTCGGTATCGCTGGACGCGGATCAAGCCCTCATCGGCGCTCCGTTTGCGCTGGATGGTTGCGGCGCGAGCACGCGCTACGTCTTTGCTGCGGGCAACTGGACAGCGAGCGCGGAGACCCTGGTCAGCGACCATGTTCCCGGCGGGCTGAACGGTTGGTCGGTGAGTCTGCTCGGCCCGCGCCGGGTGATCGGTGTTCCCGGCTTCAGCAGCGCTGCCAGCCATCGCGGCGCGGCCTGGCTGCGCGACGTGGGCGACGGCATATTCGCCGATGGATACGAGAGCAGTGCTGCAGCACTGTGCATTCCCGATTGACCTGCGCGATTCGGGTTTCTCGTTCTCGCCCACGCGCAACGCAGCGCACTGTCAATCCAGCAATCCGTGCTTGGCCGCGTAACGGATCAGTTCCGCGGAATTGCGCGCGCCGAGCTTGTCCATTGCACGAAAACGATGGTTTTCGGCTGTCTTTGTACTGATCGAAAGGTGCTTTGCGATTTCCTTGGTGGTCATGCCTTCGGCGATCAGGTGAAACACCTCGCGCTCACGCGAGGTGAGGTCACGGTACGGATCTTCCATGCGACTGTTTGGCTGCTTGACTTGCTGCGCCATCACGCGCGACGCGTGTGCACCAAAATAGCCGCGACCGTTGGCCAGGGAGCGCACCGCATCGATCAGCTCCGCACTCGCACTGTCCTTGAGCAGGAAGCCGGAAGCACCGGCGCGAACCACATGCAGCACGTACTCCTCTTCGGCATGCATGGTCAGCACCAGGATGCGCGAATGCTCGAGCTCCTTGCTGAGCCGACGGATCACATCGATGCCGTTGAGTTTCGGCATGGAAATATCCAGCACGATGACATCCGGCTCGGTTTCCAGCGCGAGTTCCACCGCGCGCATGCCGTCCGCAGCCTGACCGATGACCCGGCAATCACCACTGCCATTGAGCAAGGCAACAACGCCTTCGCGCAGGATGGTGTGGTCATCGGCAACCAGGACCCGAATGGTCTTCATGACTCGTCACTTTCCTCGTTCAGGGGAAGCCGGGCGCGAAGTTGCAGACCCTCGCCCGGACTGGAAACAAGATCGAGCTGACCGCCAAACAGACGCACGCGCTCGCGCATGCTTGCCAGACCGGTGCTTTGGCTTGCGCTGGAGCGCAGCAGCGCTTCTTCGATATCACAACCGACGCCATCATCCAGCACCAGCAACTGGAGTTGCCCGGCCTTGCGCGAAATCTTCACCAGCACTTGGGATGCCTGGGCATGCTTGATGGCATTGGCCAGGGCTTCCTGCACAACCCGGAACAGCAGGGTCGAGAGGTCTCCATCCAGATTGGCCGGCAAGCCGGAAACATCCACCTCCACGACGCATGCGCTGTCCTCGGAACTGTGCCGCGCCAACCATTGCAGGGCTGCCTCCAGCCCGAGATCGTCGAGAATCTGCGGACGCAACAGGCGTGACAGCGCACGCACCTCGGCAATCGCCGTTTCGCACAAGGCAAAGGCCTGCTGCAGGCGGCTGTCTTCGCCGCATTGCGCATTCTTGCCCAGCCCTTCCAATCGATGACGCAAGGCCGTCAGGTGCTGGCCAATGCCGTCGTGCAGTTCTCGCGCGAGGCGTCGACGCTCGTTCTCCTGCACGCGCCAGACCGATCGCGCCAGTTTCTTGAAGTGGTCCTCGCCCGCCTGCAATTGGGCGAACAGGCGGTTCTGCTGTTCAGCCAGGCGCTGCAACTCTCTGTGCAACTGCTGATTGGATTCCTTGGTCATGATCGTGGGAGATCCTTGATGCACGTCATGGCGCCGGCGCTTCTTCGAAACCCAAGGACTTCGCCCATCTGCGCAAGGTCGCGTACCGGGTTTCCGGTACCTGCTTGAGCAAGGCCTCGAATGCTTCCCGTGCCAGGGATTGTGCCTGGCGCCCCGAATCGCTGTTGGCCTGCCCTGCGCGGGCACCCAACTGGTGAATCACGAATGCATGCCCGTATGCAGGCAGTCGCGCCAACAGGATGCGCGCCTCCCGATAGTCTGCCGTCGCTTGCGGCCCGCCAAGCAGCAATGAGGTTTCGGCCAGCCGCAGGCGCAGCGGAACACTGGCATAGCGCACGAGTCCCTGCTTGACCACGTTCAGTTCCTCGCGTGCTTCCCGCTCGCGCTTCATGCCGGCCAGGATGCGCACCTTGAGCAGCCTTGCCTGCAATTCGTCTGCGTGACTGCGGGCCTCCACGGATTTCGGTATGGCCTCGTCCACGGCTTTCAGTGCTGCGTCCAGGTGACCCGATCCGTACTGGATTTCCGCAAGTCGCCAACGCAAGGTGCTGGCCTGCTCGCTTGCCGAATCCACATCCAGCTTGCCGAGTTCCTCCTGCGCCGCTGCCCAGTCACCCAAGTCGCCAGCAATGGCGGCAAGCAACAACCGCATCTCCACCACACCGCGCTGATCCTTGCGTTGGGCGAATTCCTCCAGGGCCTTGGCGGCTTCCTTGTCAGCGGAATCCATGCGGCCCTCAAGGCGATCCAGCTCGGCGAGGTTTGCCAGGCTGACCGTGCGCTCTTCCGCCATCTGCAGGGATTCGGCCGTACCCAGGCTTTCATCGAGCAGGCTGCGTGCCGACTTCCAGTCGCCACGCGCAATTTCTGCCAGCGCCTGGCTTTGCTTCGCGTGCACGAGGCCCTGGCGATCATCGATGCCGTGATACGTTGCAGCCGACTGTTGCCAGTAGGTTTGTGCATTGTCGAATTCACCCAGTTGATAGTAGGCAAAGCCGACATTGTTGAGACTTTCACCAACGGCGCGATTGTCGCCGAGTGTCTGGCGTAGACGCAGGCTGTCGCGATAGGCATCCAGGGCAGCGCGGTAATCGCCCTGCTCCTCGGCGAGCGCCCCCTTGGCATTGGCCAAGTCGCCAAGCGCGCGACTGTCACCCAGGGCCTCGGTGATGGTGCGTGCCTGGTCGAGTGCCGTTCCTGCCTCATCGAACCGACCCTGCATGGACAACACGGTGGACAGGTTGCGCAGGCTTGCCGCCTGACCGCGTTGATCACCCAGAGACTCGCGCTGGCTGACCGCGCTGCGCAACTTTTCCGCTGCCGCATCCATTTGCCCCAGGCGCCGGTAGCCGACACCGTAGGCGTGACTTACATCGGCACGCAGCACCGGGTCATTCAAGCGGTTGGCCAGAACTTCCGCACGCACCAGGTATTCGTCAACGGCGGACTTCGCATCGCCGGCCTGGATCGAGTATCTGCCCAGGGCGTACCACGCATCGACATTGCGCGGATCCTCCGCAACCAGAGCACGCAATTGGGTGATGGCTTCACCCAAGTTTCCCAAGTCCGCCGAGCTGCGCGCCAGCATCAAGCGTGCCGGATGGTCATCGCGCGCGGAGTCCACCAGCGGCGCCAACAGTTTTGCCGAGGCATCCGGCTCGCCAAGCAGGAGCAAGGCATAGGCGGTGGTTCTTTGCGCTGCCCGTGAACTTTCCTTGGCCAGGTCGTCGCGCGCCGAACCCGCCAGGTCGGCGGCTTCGGAGCTACGGCCACTGCGGTCGAAACGACGCATGAGCTGCCACCACAGCTCGGGATTGTGAAAGCGCTGGGCGAGTTCGCGCGCCGCGTCGGTCGTCAGGGATGCGGAGCCCGCGTCGCTCGCCGTGCCGATGGCGCGCAGTTGTCCAGCATCCGGCCAGGCAATTGAAGACAGATCGTGCCCAAGTTGTCTGTCCAGTTTGGCGAACAAGGAAGCAAGCGCAGCCGGCAAGACCTGTTCCGAACTCGCGACTTCCTGTGCACTCCATCTCGGTGTTGCCGACTCGGCATCGACCAGTCGCAGCATCAGGGTCCACCCCTTGTCTGCGCTGCCGCGGATTTCCCCCTCCAGTCCACGCTGTGCGTGCATCACCTGCAACACGCGCTGGTGTTGGCGATCCGCCGCGGAGGCGTCATAGCCGAGTTCACGCAGGGCGCGATCAACGCGCAATGGATCGGCACTGCGCAATCCGGGGGCCTCGCTCAATTGCGCAGCCAGGAAGTGACCAATACCCGCGGCCAGCGCCTGGTTGTCGGCACCGGCATCGCTGGCCCAGGGCATCGGCAGGAGATCCAGCGCGGTACTCGATGCTGTCTGGGTTGTTGCCGCATCCGGAGTCGGCGCGGTCTGGCGCAGCCAGGCATAGGCGGCGGCAACAACAAGTGCGATCAGGCCAGCAAGCAGTGCGCTTCGCTTGTTGGTCCATTCCCGCTTCGGCATGCCTTTCAAGGTGCCGCTGTCGATGGCCTGCACGACGGCTTCGGCACTGGCAATGCGACGCGTCACCCGCAATTCCAGCAGCCAGGCACAAAGCTTCACCGCGAACGGTGGCAGATCCGCCTGGATCGTGTCCGCCGATGGCGGATCCCGCACGATGCGCTGCACCAGCATTTCTGCCGGTGTTCCGCCGCGAAATGGCAAGGTTCCAGTCAACATCTCGAACAGGATCAAGCCGAGCGCGTAAAGATCGCTGCGCGCGTCCAGCGGTTCCGCACGCGCTTGCTCGGGTGACAGATATTCCGGCGTACCAATGACGACGCCACTGCCGGTGATCCCGGTTTCGCCTGCCGACCTGGCCACACCGAAATCGGTGATGCGTGCTTCGCCGTTTTCATCGACCATCACGTTGGCAGGCTTCAGGTCGCGATGGATCACGTTGCGCTTGTGCGCGGCGGCAAGCCCCAGTGCCAATTGACGGGTGATGTCGAGTGCGCGTTCCGGAGTGAATCTGGGTTGCTCGGTCAGCAATCGCTCCAGCGTCTTGCCGGCCACATAATCCATGCTGATCAGCCACGCTTGATCGTGCCGCACCAGGTCATGAATGCGCACGACGTGCGCAGACGAGACCTGGCGCGCCAGCAACAACTCCTGGCGAAAGCGCTCGAAGGCATCCGGACGACTGGCCAGCTCCGGTCGCAACAGCTTGAGGGCCACGTCGACATCCAGTTCGGTGTCATGCGCGTGGTAGACCAGGCCCATGCCACCCATGCCGAGCATGCGAATGATGCGGAAGCGTCCGGCAACCATTTCCCCGACCGCCAGCTCACGCTGGAGCATGGTCCCGGTCTGGGTCGCCGCCAGGTCCGGATCGGGCTGGAAATCGCGGCCTCCGCCAGTCATGACGCGACGGCCCGCAGGTGTGATCCGGTCAGCCTGCTCCAGGACGGCGCGGGTCCAAGCTCTGCGCTTTGCCCGCTGCTTTCGATCTGCAGGAGTGCGGACACTTCGGCAAGATTCGCTTCCAGTTCGAGCGCCGTCATCACGTGTCCCGCATGTTCAACCAGGGCATCGAGCAATTGTGCATCAAGGTCGGTGTAGGGGCGCTCCGCCTCGCGCGTATCCGCGTAAACCACGCCCAAGGCGCGTCCATCCTGCAGCAAAGGGATGGCCAGCAATGCGCGAATTCCGGCATCCATGACGCTTTGCTGCTGCTGCAACCAGGCGCGGTCGCGCTGGTCGCTGAGATACACCGGTCGTCCCGCGGCAATGGCCCGTTCGATGGCGCCGCGACTCCCGGAAAATGCATGGGCAGCCATCTGCTCCGGCTGCATCGCGAAGCATGCCCGCACCCGCCATTCGCCCTCGTGATCACGACTCAACAGGAATCCACGTTCCGCATCGGCGGTTTCCACGACACCCTGCAACAGCTCGCCGATGAGCCGCTGCCCCTGGCTGCCATGAAGCAGGCGATTGTTCCAGATCATCGAAGAACTTCGGCGCCGATCCGCCTCACTTCGCCTTGCGCCTTCCGCTGTGGAATCGATTCTTTCAAGCCGCAGGTAAACATCGCCGGCGGCGAACCAGCCTGCACTGGAAAGCGGCTGCATACCGGCAATCATCCGGCCATCCACGCGCGTGCCGTTCTTGGAGCCAAGGTCTTCAACCGACCATTGACCATCGAGATCACAACTCAGGCGCAGGTGGCGACGCGAGATCGAATGGTGGGAAACCACGAGATCGCACCGCGGATCGCGGCCGATGATGAGATCGGCAGGCGTCGCCAGTTCACGTTCATGCACGGCCTCATCGGGAACGTGGATGCTGAGCCTGGCGTTCATGGAATTCCGCCGGTCACGGATCGCCGTTCAGACGACCGAGCAGAAAGCGGACATGACCGGTCTTGGATACGAGCTCGCCTTCCAGGTTGACCAGGTCACGCGCACTGCGCCAGGCATTGGGCAGGGCCGGGCCGCCGAGCACGCCGCAATGCGCCTTGAGATCATCCAGGCGCGCAATGGCTTCCGCGTAGTTGCCCGCCACGAATGCAGCCTGGCTCACGCCGTGGTCGCTCTTCAAGGTGCTGCGCGCGGTGGGGCCGAGGGCATTGTCGTTCAAGGCCAACCCGAGGTCGGCATACGCGGCAATTGCCTCATTGGCATAGTCCTGGACTGAATCCACCACCATGACGAATTCGGAGAATGTTCCGCTGCATCCGCGCGAACGCACGCTGCCAGGCAGGACCTCCGCCGTGATGTCCACGAAGCTGCCCCCGATCGGCGCCTTCATCAAACGATACGGAGACTGTGCCACCCAGGTCAGGTTGGTGGCATCGAACTCGGCATCGTAGTCGTCCTTGAAGGCAAGCCCGCAGCCGACAGGAGGCTCAATGGTCACGCGCAAGGGCAGCGCCGGATCGATCGCCTGGTTTGCCGGATCAGGCAGGCGGCTGTCGATGTTGGCAATCTCTCCTGCATCGAGCACGTCCACGCTGAAACCGACGCAGGGAACAGTCAGGTTCTGCAGGCTGCCGGGATCATCCGGGTCGACATCGAACTCGAGATCGAAACTCATCTCGTAGTCCGCGCCGCCACCCGGATTGGGTACGCAAATGTCTGCCTTGAACTTGCGTCCGTCCTCGATGGCGGTGGTGATCGTGCAGCCGGTCCCGGCGAGGACACAGGCCACGGGAGCCATGGCCATGCCAAGCATGAGCGACAGGAGCAACAGCCATTTTGTGCGCTTGTCCAGCACGGCAATCTCGCTTGCAATGGATTCATCTTAGCGACCCACCCGGCGCAAATCGAGCGCCATCCATGGCGAATCCAGTGGTGTCACTGACAAGCAATCTGCCTTCTGCCAGATTTCCGGTCAATCCGGGAAATCACCCAGCACCCTGCGATCAAGCTGAGAATTCGCGGCACGCCGGACTGGGTGAAATCCCGGATGTCGTCGGAGTGCGCCCGTGACTATCGTGGCCATGTCGCAAATGGCGACGATCCACACGAGACCCGGAGTTCCCCATGCGCACCTCATCCCACCTCCGTCACGCATTTTTGGCCATGGCCTTGACCGGCACCCTGGTGGGCGAAGCCAGCGCCCTCACCATTACCCGTGAATTCGCCGGATCCTGGTTCAACCCGGCCCAGAACGGCCATGGCTTCAATTTTGAAGTTGTCAGCAGCGGCTCGATCAAGACCCTGCTTGGCTACTGGTACACCTATGACAACGCCGGCAATCCCACCTGGGTAATCGGCACCGGGCCGGTCAGTGGCGATACGGCTCACCTCGCGGCATGGACCAGTAGCGGCGGCAGCTTCAACAATTTCAATGCCGGCAACGTGCAAACCATTCCCTGGGGAAGTCTCACGGTCCGCTTCACCAGTTGCACCCAGGGAACGGTTGCGTTCGATCCGATCGATCCGAGCCTGAACAACGGCAGCATTCCCATTTCGCGCCTGACGATTCCGTACAACAGCGCTTGCAGCGGCGGAGTATCCGGAGACACCAGCGCCACCGCAAACGCGAGCGAGATCGTGCAGTTCATGAGCAATACCGGCGTCATCCCGGCTGCCCAGGGCAAACTGAAGTTCGAGGAAAGTATTGAACGCACCGAGTTCAGCGCCGAAGTCGAAGACCTGCCAACCGGCACCTATTCGCTGGTCGTCGATGGTTTCCAACGCGGCAGCCTGCAGGTGGTGACTGTGGCTGGTGGTACCGAGGCGGAACTCGAGTTCCGCAGCCCGGTTGAACCCGGCAAGCAACTGCTGGACTTCGATCCACGCGGCAAATTGGTGCAGGTCAAGCAGGGTTCGACGGTGTTCCTGAGCGCTACGCTGGGCTCTTCGTCGACAACGCCGCCTCCGCCGCCGGGGGGCGACGGTTCACCACCACCCTTCGGCAATGGCGAGTACGAGATGAGCGTGGAACCGGGCGGCAACGACGGCCCCGAGCTAAAGGCCCGACTGCGCCAGGGTGCAAGTCGCGTGGATTTCAATGTCGAACTGGAAGACGTGCCTGCCGGCAGTTATCGCCTCAATGTGGGAGGAATCGATCAAGGCTCCATCCAGGTTCGCGCGGTTGCCGGTGGCACCGAAGGCGAGTTGGAATTCAGCTACCCGACCGATGCGGGTGATCTTCCCCTTGATTTCGATCCACGCGGCAAGTTCATTGATATCCTGTCCGGTGGCCAAGTCGTAATCAGCGGCTTGTTCCCCAGCACGCCCAACGTCAACTGAGGCCAAGCTTCGCCAAGGCGAGCCGGGTCAGTTCCATGGGTCCATGCCAGCCTCGCTTCCAGCACCTCCACCCTATCCGGTGGGGGTGTTGGTTTGTCCGTCATCCGGACTGGGTGTAAACGATTACCCGGTGATGATTCGGTAACACGGCACATAGGCCGCACCACCGGGCAACTTCATGCGGTCCTGCTCCACGAAGCTGGCCAGCAATGCATCCAGTGCCTGCATGATCTCGCGGTCGCCGTGAATCTGGAACGGCCCATGCTGCTCGATGGCGCGCATGCCCTCGATTTTCACATTGCCTGCGACGATGCCGGAGAATGCCCGACGCAAGTCGGCGGCAAAGCGATGCTTGGGCTGATCTCGATGCAGGTTGAGCGAGGCCATTGCATTGTGGCTGGGCACGAATGGATGCTGCAATGACTCGTCGATATTCATCGCCCAGTTGAAGAAGAATGCGTCACTGTTGTCGAGCCGGTACTTGCGCACGCGCTCGATGCCCTTGACGACTTGTCGTGCAACGCTGGTCGGATCGTCGATGATGATCTGGTAGTACTTGGCCACATCGTCACCGAGGGCCAGGCGCAGAAAGCGGTCGATCTGTTCAAAGTAGGCGGCCGACTCGCGGGGCCCGCTGAATACCAGCGGGAACGGGATGCCTTCATTGCGCGGATGCAGCAGGATACCGAGCAGGTAGAGGATTTCCTCGGCAGTGCCCACGCCTCCCGGAAACACGATGATTGCGTGTGCCGAACGCACGAACGCTTCAAGGCGCTTCTCGATGTCCGGCATGATGATCAGGTTGTTGACGATCGGATTCGGCGACTCGGCGGCAATGATTCCCGGCTCGGTAATGCCGATGTAGCGATTCTTGCGCCGGCGTTGCTTGGCGTGGCCGATGGTTGCCCCCTTCATTGGCCCCTTCATCGCCCCCGGTCCGCATCCGGTGCAGATGTCGAGCTCGCGCAGGCCGAGTTGATAGCCGACCAGCTTGGTGTAGTCGTACTCGCCACGCGAAATGGAATGGCCACCCCAGCAGACGACCAGGTTCGGATCGACATTCGGACGCAGTACACGCGCATTGCGCAGGATGTCGAACACGGCGTGGGTGAGTCCTTCCGAGCTTTCCAGGTCGAAACTGCCGGCATCCAGTTGCGCGGAAACGTAGACGATGTCGCGCACCACCGCGAACAGGAGTTCATTGATGCCGCGGATGATCCGGCCTTCAACAAATGCATTGGCCGGGGCGTTGCTCAGTTCCAAACGGATACCACGATCCTGCTGCAACACTTCAATCTCGAAGTCCGAGTAGAGCTCCACCGCAGCGCGCGGATCGTCGCTGACATGCCCCTGGGTCAGTACGGCCAGGGCGCAACGCCTGAGCAATTGGTGCAAGCCTCCGGCACTGGCGTCGCGCAGGCGCGCCACTTCCTGGCGCGAAAGCAGGTCCATGCCGGCAGCCGGCGCGATGCGCGCACTGACAGTCGTGGGTTTCTGGCTTGAAATACTCGGGTTGTTCACTTCATTTCGTCCTTGTCATCGGTTGCACACTGGTCGACAAACCCGTGTTTGGGGACCCTCGGGTCGCCAAGCATCCGCGACTGGGGCTGATACGGTCAACCCGCCGCGCTGACGCAACGGCTGCGGCCGTCCCACAAACAAAAAGCCGACGCCCGTGAGGGCGCCGGCTTTCTGTGCAACGCAGTTGCAATCGATCAGAACTTGTAACGGAACGTTGCCTGCACCGACCAGCGCGAGACACCGGTGTTGACGCCGTCGCCGTTGACTTCCTGGATCGAGGCATTGTCGGCACCGGTGAATCGATACACGTACTTGCCGGTCTCCGGATCGATACCGGCAAAGTTGCCGATGCGGCGCGTGGAGAAGAAGCCGTAGTCGTCGATGAGGCCCCAATCCTTGTTGAACAGGTTGCCGATGTTCATGATGTCCAAGGTCAGTTCGGCCTTGTGACCATCCATGAAGCCGGGGATTTCCTGGTTGAAGCGCAAGTCGAAGTTGTGCATGAACTTGGCTGTCAACGAGTTGGCCGGAGCAACCCGACCGCGGAACTGGTTGATTTCCGGGTGGGCCTCAAGGTAGGCAAAGAACGCCTCCTCTTCACCAGCCACCGGGAAGATCACGTCACCCGGTCCCGACGGCACGTAGAACAGGTCGTTCGCGCTGCGGCTGTCGCCATTGGCATCGTTGAAGAACACCAGGCTGTACGGCCGTCCGGTACGTCCTTCATAGACCAGCGAGAGTTCGGTCTTGTTGTCACCGAAGAACTTCCACTGCTTGGTGACCTGGCCGGTGAAGCGATGCTTGAACGCATAACGCGAGTCGTAGGCAATCTCTGCGTTGGCGTCGGCAGTCGGCGTGTAGTTCCAGTTCGAGGTGTTCTGCGAGCTGGTTCCCGAGCTGACTTCCTTGGCCTTGGTGTGGGTGTATGCGGTCAGCCAGGACCAGCCGGAGTCATCCATGGGCTTGGCCAGGCTCAGGGTGATCTGGTTGCCACCGCCCTTGTCGGTATTGCGGACCAGGATCACGTCGCCAATATCGCTGGGACGATTGGCGCGCTGACGCCCGCCGCTTGGATTGTTGAGGCAGCTTGAGGTGGTGCCCGCACACCAATTGGCCGGATTCAGGCCCGCCTGGTTCCAGTACAGGTTGCGGCCATCCGGTGCCACCGCAACCGGGGCTCCTAGATCCAGGCGATTGAAGAAGATGCCGTCCTGGTTCCAGAACGAGAGCACTTCAATGGACGCCACGATGCCGGCCCACGGCAGTTCATGATCAAGACCGAGGTTGGTCTTCCATACGGAAGGCAGCTTGAAGCCCGGTTCGATGATGTCCACGTTCTGGCGCGCATTGACGCTGAAGCCCGTGGTCGGCTGGTTCAGCGGATCCGGGCTGAAGATCGGGCCGATGCCACCGCTTTCACGTGCGCTGTATTCCGTGTAGTTCAAGCCCGTGTTCTGGTAGGCACCCGACAACCAGACATTGGGTGGCGAACCCATGAACAGGCCCAATCCACCGCGAACCTGGGTCGGACGCTCGGTTTCGATGTTGTAGTTGAAACCAAAGCGCGGCTGCACCACCGAGCTGTTCGGCAGCTTGGTGTTGTCATAGCCATAAAGCTCCTCGATGCGCGCGTTGTAAATCGGCTTGTCGGGGAAATCCGGTGTATCGACGCGCACGCCGTAGGTCAAATTGAGGTTGTAGGTGGCCGCCCAACTGTCCTGGACGAAGAGGCCGGTGTTGCCGATCTCGAATTGCGCCGGAATGTCCGCATAGCTACCCCCTGGCCGCGGCGCACGATAGTCGTACTCGCGAGGATTGCCGGCTTCGAATTCCTCGACGCTGGAGAACCGGTAGTAGCCGTTCTGGTTGCGACCGTAGTAGTTGAAGATGTCGTTGTTGGTCCAGTCGACGCCCATCTTGACCGTATGGTCGCCGAGGAACAGGTTGCCGGCGAAGAAGACACCCTTTTCCTTGGTGTTGATGACGTTGACGTGGCGGTTCTGCTCGGTTCCGAGATAGAGCGAATCACTGCCGAAATCGATGCGGATGTGGGGCAGGAATGAAGTCGGCTCTGCAACCGCATCGTACTTGCGATAGGACACCTTCAATTCGGTCGAGAACATCTCGTTCCAGTCGCTGAACAATTCGCCGACGTAGCTTTCGAAGGTCTTGTTCTGGTTGTACCAGTGCGTATCCAGCGAAACGCGGCTGCTGTCGAAGTTCGGGATCTTGGCAACGTCCTGGGCGAACTTGCTGTAGCGGAAGCTGGCGCGATGGTTCTCGTTGATGTTCCAGTCGAGTTTGGCGGCGTATTCCTCGACATCGGTGCCGAGCGAATCCGCACCGTCAACCGAGCCTGCATTGAAGCCCCAGACGTTCTGCGCAATGCTCTGTACTTCGGCAATGTCCTCAAGAGTGATGCCGCCGTCGCCGAGGGGCGAATTGACCAGGTCGGCGCCCGGTGCCGAGCGCTCGAACTTCTCGTAGTTGAGGAAGAAGAACAAGGTGTCCTTGATCAGTGGACCGCCGAAGGTCGCACCATAGGTTTTCTCGTCGTTGAAACCGTCGAAGTCATTGCCGTTGCGGTCTTCGCCGACCATGTCGTCGTTGCGATAAACGCCATACACGCTGCCGTGGAATTCATTGGTGCCGGACTTGGTCACCGCATTGACCACCGCGCCCGTGCCACCGGTGGTGGTCACGTCGTAGTTGGCCAGTCCGATGTTGATTTCCTCGATCGCGTCCATCGACACCGGCTGACGCTCGGTGGGGAAGTTGTTGGATTCGAGTCCGAACGGGTCGTTGGTGGCAACGCCGTCGATGCGGATGGCATTGAAGCGCGTGTTCTGGCCACCGGCGGAAATCGCGCCATCCGCCTTGCTGACCTGGGCAATGCGCGGATCCAGACGCATGTAGTCCTGGATATTGCGTCCGATCGAGGGCAGCGCCTGGATCTCGGCGTTGGAAACATTGGAGCCGGTGCCCATTTTCTCGGCACTGAAGACGGAGTTCAGGTTGCTGGTGACCTGGATGGTGTCCAGAGTCTGCGCCGGAACCAGGCTGGCGCTGACGGTGTTGGCATCGCCAATCTGCAGGTAGACGTTTTCACGGGTTTCCGTCTGGCCATCCTTGGTGATGGTGATGGTGTAAGGACCACCGACGCGCAAGCCGCGGGCAGTGTAGCGGCCCGCCGCATCCGTGGTGGCGCGACTGACGGTACCCGTAGTGGTATGGGTAATGGTGACATCGGCCCCGGTTGCCGGCTGTCCCTGTGAATCGGTAACCACACCACCCAAGCCGGCCGATGTGCTTTGCGCGTAGGCGCCGGATACGGCAAACAGCGAAGAAAGCATCAACGGCAGCAGCCGCTTCGTCAATCGCTTGTTCATTACTAGCTTCCTCTCGATTATTTGAAACATGAAATGACACAAGAACCTGCCAGCGCAAAGGAACGCGACGGCGTGTCGAGACAAATACCCCCAGAAACAAGATCCACCTGGAACCATCTCGCCAGCGCCCCGATTCATGACCCGGGCGTGGCAAGCGATTAACCGCAGTTTAACCTGACTTGATGACAGTTTTCCTAAAAATCCGGTTGCCCTTTTCGTCCAAACGCGCTCGAACACGATCGCAGTGATATGGGCCGAAGCGGCAAGCCGGGCGCACGGATCGCTTGTTCCAAGCACCGGCAATCGACCAATGTGTTTTCAGCTCAAGCAGATAGGCGAAATTGCTCAGGATTCCCGTCAACTCGCAAGGGGCATGCGCACATAGGCCACAACCCCGTTGAGGAACATCTGTACGGACAGGGCCACGAGCAACATGCCCATCAAACGCTCGAGCGCAACCAACACGCTGTGGCCCAACCAGCGATACAGATAGGTCGAGGAAACCAGGATCACGGAGGTTGCCAGCCAGGCCACAAACAAGGCGATGCTCCAGTCAACGGTACGACCCGGGCTGCTGTTTGCAAGCAGCATGACGGCCGCCATGGTCGAAGGTCCGGCGACGGCTGGAATGGCCATGGGCACGATGAAGGGTTCGGCTTCGGTATCGCCGCCAAACATGCCGTCCCTGGGCGGAAAGATCATGCGAATGCCGATCAGGAACAGGATGATGCCGCCGGCAATGCTGACCGACTCGGCTTTGAGCTGCAGCGCGGCAAGCAGGTACTTTCCGCTGAACAGGAAGATGAACAGGACCACCAGGGCGATGATGAGTTCGCGCACCAGCACCAGCCGCCGACGCGCCGGGTCCACATTCTTCAGCAGGCTCAGGAACAAGGGGATGTTGCCAAGCGGATCCATGATCAGGAACAACAGGATTCCCGCGGAAACCGTACTCATATCAATCCCCTCTCAGTCCAAGGGCCGCAGGTCGAGGATCTTGCCCCGCCAGGCAGTGGCCTGTGTCGTCACCAGGAATGCTGCTGATTCGCCGGCACGTTCCGGCAACTCGCGCTCCATGGTGTCTTCCCCGAAGTACGCCATGCGTCGCAACGCGGTACGCATGGGCGCCGGCAACAGGCCATGTACCCGCACAGGTCCCGACTCGGATTCTTCATGAAAAATCGAAGCCAAGGCCGCAAGTCCCGCCTTGGCCACGCCATAGCTGCCCCAGTACGCCTTGCTGACTCGGGCTGGATCCTCGAGAACGAAAACAACCGCGGCATCTTCGCGCTCCCGAAGCAGCGGCATACAGGCCTGGGTCAGCAGGAACGGGGCATTCAGCCCGACTTGCTGGTGCTTCAACCAGTCGAGGGGCTGGAGCTGCGCGAGCGGGCGCAGGCCGTCAAAGTGCGCTGCGGCGTGAACCAGGGCATCCAGCCGGCCGCACTGGATCCGGATTGCCTCGACCATGGCCGCGTAGTCCTGGGGAGCGGCTCCTTCGAGATTGATCGGATAAATCGCCGGAGTGGCGCCACCGGCGCGTTCGATCTCGTCGTAAACTCTTTCCAACGCACTGACCTTGCGCCCCGCAAGCACAATGCTTGCGCCTGCCCGTGCGCAACTCAACACACAGGCACGGCCCAAGCCGCCATTGGCACCGGTGACCAGGACCACGCGCCCGGAAAGCGCGCCTTCCGAGGGCTGCAATCGGTGTTCGGCACGGGCCTGCGGCAGCATGATCAACCCGCCTTGTGCACTTCCCGAACCATGCGCTCGAGTTCACCGGATTCAAAAAGCTCGAGCGCAATATCGCAACCACCGATCAACTCGCCGGCAATGAACAATTGCGGGAACGTCGGCCAGTTGGAGAAACGCGGAAGATTGGCGCGAACCTCGGGATCCTCCAGCACATTGACCGACTCAAATGGCACGCCGATCGATTGCAGGGCATTGACGGTGCGACTGGAGAATCCGCACATGGGAAACTGTGGCGTGCCTTTCATGAAGAGTACGACCGGAGCCGAATTCACGGTGGTCTTGATGCGTTCGATGATGTCCATTGGGGATTTCCTGCGGAATGTGAGGCGGGCCTGGTGGCACGGCGCGCGAATCAAAGCGGGCAGCTCGATATTTTAGCCCGGATACTTCACGAGGGGGCACGGATGATCGCGGAGGATTTTGCGACAAGCGCAAGGCGCGCGGAGCCGCAATGGTGGTTCCATTGGGGCAACAAGCAACGCGGCGATTGCTGCAAAAGACCCGCGAGGGCCGGGAGGAAACTGTTCCTTGCGTTTCCTGCACTCCCGCCATCCATGGCGATCGTGCCAGTGCAGAATGGCCGCGTACGGCTTGTCATCGAGTTGAGTCCTGTCCAAACGCTGGCGCTGTCCGGGCTGACGATGCCATTTTGCGCGACCTCGTGAAATGTCCGGGCCAGCGCAAGGCTTATCCTGTGACACAAGCCTGGGACACGCTCGGCCCCTGCCAGTCACGCGAAGTACTGGAATCCCGATGGTCGAACTGCCGCGCCTTGTCGGACCCACCTCGAGCACCCTGCCCCGAATCCAGTCTGCGGTTGAATTGGACGCCCCGAACTTCATATCCTGCACGGTCACTCGAACTCTTGCGCCCCGTTGCTTGCCAAAGGGACCCGACGCGGCCCCGATGCATGGGCACACCCAATTTGCTGTTCCCGGCTCGAGTGCCGCCTTCCAATCCGCCCAATCTGAGGAGATACCCATGGCCATTGAACTCCCACCCCTGCCCTGGTCGAGAGATGCCCTCGCCCCCCACATCTCGGCGGAAACGATCGATTTCCACTACGGAAAGCACCATCAGGCCTACGTGACCAACCTGAACAACCAGATTGCAGGAACCGAGTTTGAAAGCCTCGATCTGGAGCAGATCATCAAGAGGGCAACGGGCGGCATGTTCAACAACGCCGCTCAGATCTGGAACCACACGTTCTACTGGAATTGCCTGAGTCCCAAAGGTGGCGGCGAACCGTCCGGACGCCTCGCCGATGCCATCAACAAGGCCTTCGGCAACTTCACCAAGTTCAAGGAAGAATTCACAAAGACCTCGGTGGGAACCTTCGGATCAGGCTGGGGATGGCTGGTACAGCGACCGGATGGCGGACTTGCCCTGGTCAGCACCTCGAACGCTGCAACGCCCTTGACCGGGGCAGACCGTGCCTTGTTGACCTGCGATGTCTGGGAACATGCCTATTACATCGACTACCGCAACGCACGTCCCAAGTATGTCGAAGCTTTCTGGAACCTGGTCAACTGGGATTTCGTGGAAAGCAGGCTGGCTTGAAGCCGGGATACGGGAATGGGGAATCGGGAGTTGTAAATGCCAAGCGTCGGAGCGATGGACAAGTCTTTCGACCTTGCGATTCCCTACCCCCTGTTCCAAATATCTGCCAATCCGGCAATGACGGGCTCGATCTGCGCTTGGCGATCAAGCGCCTTGCCCACCCGTTGCAGTCGCTCAATCATTTCATCCGGCGAGTCGGCACGCAGGGTTGCATGGCCAACCTTGCGGCCGGGTCGCGGTGATTTTCCGTAGTCGTGCCAATGTGCACGTGCTTCGGCGAGCACCGCATTCGCGTCGGGCAGTTCGCCTATCCAGTTCAACATGACGCTGAAGCCCCGCTCCGCGGTGTCCCCGAGCGGTAGCCCCAACACCGCGCGGACATGATTCTCGAACTGGCTGCATGCACAGCCTTCAATGGTCCAGTGACCGGAGTTGTGCACGCGCGGAGCCATTTCGTTGCCGAGCAACTGCCCGCCCTTGACGAAAAATTCCAGCGCGAAGACACCGACGTAGTCCAGATGCCCGGCAATGGCTCGCGCGCAGGCAACGGCACGCTGCGAGATTGAATCCGACAATTGCACGGGCGCAAGGCTGGCGGAAAGGATGCCGCCCAGATGCCAGTTGCGCGTCAAGGGGTAGTGTCGGAACTCGCCGCTGCGTGAGCGCACGCCGATGACCGAAACCTCGCAATCGAAGGCAACGAATCCTTCCAGGATCAGTGGAACTCCACCCAGCGCTTGCCAGGCGGCATCCAAGTCTTCTGGCGCACGCAATATGGCCTGTCCCTTGCCATCGTATCCAAGGCGACGCGTCTTCAGCACCGCCGGAAAACCGATGCGCGCAACCGCGCTGCGCAGGTCGTCGAGACTGTCCACCGCTGCAAAGGCCGGCGTATCCAGGCCAATCTCCGCGAACAAATGCTTTTCGCGCAGGCGATCCTGGGCCACGGCCAATGCAGCCGGATTCGGAAACACACGGGTATGCGATGTCAGCCACTGCGCGGTGTCGGCCGGCACGTTCTCGAAATCAAAGGTTGCGACATCAATCTGGTCGGCAAATTGCTGAAGTGCCGAGAAATCACGCCAATCCGCATGCATGACCGGTGCAACCTGCGCCGCACAGGCATCCTCGGCACTGTCGACGACAAGGAAGCGGTGGCCAAGCGGCGCCCCGGCAATTGCCATCATGCGGGCCAACTGCCCTCCACCCAGGATTCCGATGGTGGCCACGCTACTCCTCGCGTGGATCAAGATGCGCCAAAACCGATGCCGTCTGGTCCATCCTGTAGGCATCCAGTCGTGCGGCCAGCGCGGAATCGGACAGAGCCAGCATCGCGGCAGCGTACAGGGCCGCATTGATCGCCCCGGCGCGGCCGATCGCAAAGGTAGCCACCGGAACTCCGGCGGGCATCTGCACGATCGAATAGAGCGAATCCAGCCCCTGCAAGGCGTGGGACTGCACCGGAACCCCCAGCACGGGGATGCGTGTCTTGGCTGCCAGCATGCCGGGCAGGTGCGCCGCTCCCCCTGCACCGGCAATGATTCCGCAAAGACCGCGCGCTGCGGCACTCGCCGCATATTCGAACATCGCATCCGGAGTGCGATGAGCCGAAACAACCCGCACTTCGCATGTGATTTCGAGTTGATCCAGCACGCCAACCGCATGCTGCATCGTCTCCCAGTCGGACCGGGAACCCATCACCACGCCGATTCGAGCTTGTGCTGCGGCTGTTGTCATGGTCGCCTTGCGGAAAAATCGTTATTGTACCCGTATTGGGATGCCTGATCGCCTACGCACCCAAACCCACGCGAGGAGCATTTCCGGTGGATAAACGCCTGCTCGACATTCTCTGCTGCCCGAAGACGCGGATCGGCCTGCGCCTGGCGGCCCGGGATGAAATCGACATCGCCAATCAAGCCATTTCGCGAGGCGTTGTCACCAGCGCGGTAGGCGCACCGGTGGCATCGCCCCTTGCCGCCGCCCTGATGACCGTCGACGGCAAGACCCTGTACCCGGTCGTCGACGACATTCCGGTTTTGCTCGTGGACGAGGCCATCCATACCGCCCAGTTCATCGCCCCTCCTGGCGGCTGAACGTGCGCGACAGCGTGACGCAGATCACATTCCTGTGACATTGCGCACAGGAATCAAACCGGTTCCTGGCTTATGGTTCGATCCTGTAGCAGGCATCCTTCGAGATGCCGGGAAAGCTGTTCATGTCGACCCCCGAAGATATCCCGAACCGCGTAATAGACCTCAAGCAACGGGCCGGAAACGTGGCAGCCAACGGTGAGCGCCTGGGCGAACTGCTCAAGCTGGTTCGCGGCATCGCGCTGAAGCGGGTCAACGGCCTGGTCAGCACCCTGTTCGAAAACGTCGACGATGCCCTGTTTCACCTGGCCGAGCGTGCAGAAAGCAATGCCATGCAGGTGCAGTTCTTCGATGGCATGCGCGAGGTGCGCAAGAAACGCCAGCTGGTGGAACGTCTGTTCCAGGAACAGTTGTCGCAGATATTCAACGACTTCGCTGCCGGCCGCCTGAAGCCGGTCAGACCGGAAGTGGCCACCTCGAACACCCAGGGGCTTTCCCTGGTTGATGATCTTGAACTGGAAGACTCTCTGGCGATTTCAAGCATGGTCGCCAAGGCCGAGAACCGCCTGAATCGCACCTTGCACCTGGTCAACCAGCGGCTGTCGGTCATCAATGGCGGCACCCCGGTGGAGGATGCCAACAACCCGATTGGACCGGCGCCGCTATGCCAGGCATTCCGCATCGCGGTTCGCGAATTCGAGCTTGAATTGCAAGTCAAGCTGATCATCTACAAGTTGTACGACCGTTACGTCATGTCGGGCCTGGAGCCGCTGTATGACGAAGTCAACGCCGAACTCATCCGCGCGGGCGTCCTGCCACAGTTCCGCCACCAATTGCCTGCGGGCGTGCGCAACCGGGGTCCGGCAGCGGCGCCAGGAGCGGCAGCACGTGGCGGTAGCGGTCCAGTCGGGCAGCAGGCAACAGGTGAGGCCGGTTACGGCGATGAGCCTTACGATTCGGTGACCGCGGAAATCCAGGCGGAAATCTACAGCACCCTGCGCAACCTGCTGGCGAATCGGCGGCACAGCTCGGATTTCGTCGGCGAGTCCGGCTCCGCTCTCTCGCAAGGGGGAGTCGGTGCACCCAATTTGAGTCCTACCGATCTGCTCAGTGCATTGTCGATCCTGCAAAGCCAGTCGATCCAGGCTCAGGCTCAAGCCCAGGCACAGGCAGACAGCGTTGCCGATGCTGCCAGTGCGGTAAGGCAAATCAAGCAGGAACTGCTGGACCAGGCACATCGACTCGGTGGTGCGGCAACCAGCGAACATCACGTTTCCTCAGCCGACGAAGACACCATCGACCTGGTTGGAATGCTGTTCGAGTTCATTCTGCAGGATCGGAACCTGCCCGCACCCATCCAGGCCCTGATTGGTCGCCTGCAGATTCCGTACCTGAAGATTGCCATTCTCGACAAGCACCTGTTCGCGCAGAAGGCGCATCCGGCGCGGCGCCTGCTCGATGCCATGGCCGAGGCAGGCAAGAGCTGGTCGGCCGAGTCCGATGTCGACAGCAAGCTCAAGGACAAGATCAAGCAGGTCGTGGAAACGGTCCTGAATGACTTCGACGATGATCTTTCGGTAATCGAGCATGAACTGGCCGGATTCGAGCAGTTCATCCACCAGAACAAGCGGCGCGCCGAACTTGCCGAGCAGCGCGCGGCCGAGGTCACCCGCGGCCGGGAGAAACTGCACACCGCACGGCGCAATGCGGCGAAGGAAATTCTTGGAAGGATCGGCGATCGCCAGTTGCCCCCGGTGATCCACAACGTGCTGTCGCGGCCTTGGGCCAACTACCTGGTGCTCACCGACCTGCGCCACGGCAATGAATCCGCGGAATGGAAGAACGCACTGCAGTTCGCGGATGAGTTCATCTGGTCTTCCTTCCCCAAGCAGTCGGACGCAGACAAGGCCCGGCTGCGCGCCCTGCTTCCCAAGCTTGAAAAATCCCTGAAGCACGGCCTAAGCACCGTGGCTTTCCACGAAGGCGATGTGCGCGCCTTGATGCAGGAATTGACGGACTTCTACCAGCGCCTGTTGAATGGTGAGGAACTGGAACTCAAGTCCGCCCAGGAAGTCATCGCTGAAAATGCCGCAGCCGAATCCGTGGCGGGCACCGAACAAGGTTCGACACCAGCAGATGCAACGGTAGTCAATCAAAGTCCCGTTGAAGAGATCGTCTTGACCTCGGGAAATGTTGAACCTGAGCCGCTGGAATCCCTGCAGGAAGAAGACGATCACATTGTCGCCGCACGAAACATGAAGGTCGGCAACTGGGTCGAGTTCATCGAGGCGGATGGCAATCGGGAACGCGCCAAGCTTTCCTGGATCAGCCCGATCACCTCCAAGTACCTGTTCGTCAATCGCCGGGGACTCAAGGTATGCGACAAGTCGGTTGCCGCACTGGCCGTGGAATTGCGCCGCGGCAGCGCGGTGCTGCTGGAAGAAGTGCCATTGTTTGACAGGGCGCTGGACGCGATCGTGGAACGCCTGCGCCAGGCCCATCCGGCAGCCGAGAAGCCTCCCGAGAAGTCAGGTTAAGCCCGAGCAGGGCGAGTTTCGCAGCCAACCCCATCGCGCCGGGTTCCGCAATGCATACGGGCATCGCCAGCAGCCCGCACACCAGTACCCTGGTCGGCGCGCAGTGCAAGGACCCGTTGAGGCAGCGCTGATCAAGTGCTGCCTTGGTTGCCCATTCCCGATGCATTCCGGAACATCCACCACGCGGAAGTGCCTTCGAGCGTTGGCACGCCGAGGTCGTCAATCGTATGCTCGGTTTTTCCGGACACACATCCGCAGCCAACAATGCCATGCGCCAAACGCAATTTGACCCGACGAACATGGATGACCAATGCACGGCGTGAACCCGCAATCGATTGAGCGAGATGTCCGCAGGGCACTGCAGGAAGACCTGGGCAGCGGTGACGTGACGGCCGACTTGCTGCCGGAAGATCGCGCCGCACGCGCGCGGGTCATAACCCGGCAACCGGCAATCATTTGTGGGCAAGCGTGGTTCGATGCCTGCTTTCACCTGTTGGATGCGGATGTTTCCGTGGAATGGCTTGTCGCAGAAGGCGACCGGGTTTCTGCCGGCCAGACGCTATGTCATGTGGCCGGCCGCGCGCGTGCCCTCGTGAGCGCCGAACGCAGCGCGTTGAATTTCCTGCAAACCTTGTCGGCAACTGCAACCACCACAGCCACTTACGTCGAGGCGATCCGTGGCACCCGCACGAGAATCCTGGATACCCGCAAGACCTTGCCTGGATTGCGTGAAGCGCAGAAATACGCCGTACGCACCGGAGGCGGGGAAAACCATCGCATGGGCCTGCACGATGCCATCCTGCTCAAGGAAAACCACATTCTCGCCGCGGGATCGCTGACCTCGGCAGTCACCCTGGCCAGGAAACTCCATCCATCGATCTTGCTGGAAGTGGAAGTTGAAACCTTCGGCGAACTCCGTGAAGCACTGAGCGCCGGCGTTGACCGGATCATGCTCGACGAATTCGAACTCGAGGAACTGGTGCAGGCCGTCGCCGAAGTGGATGGACGCGTCCCCCTCGAGGTTTCAGGAGGAGTCGGCATCGAGCGCGTGCGTGCCATTGCCGAAACCGGAGTGGACTACATCTCCATCGGCGCACTGACCAAGCATGTGCAGGCCATCGACCTGTCCATGCGGATCGTGCTCATCGACAGCACGCGCTGAAATCGAGCTGCGAGGCACGGCACCGGCACGCTGTCGAAAAACATCGGCAACTTGGCGCTGCTCCCAAAGGCTCGCCATGCCAACGCTGATGAATGGGCAAAGTCCGCTAGAAAACCCCAAGAAGCTTGAGCGCACCCACCACCAGCACGCCAACTACCACGACTCCCCCGATGATCCAGCCAACCGCAGAGCCCGACTGCGCTGCGGGGGCTGCCTCCTCCAGCACGGGAGCAGAGCCTGGCGCGGCAGGCGCCTGCATGCCGGGAGCCAACAGGAGAAAGCGCACGGTATCCAGGCGAAGTTCGTCACCGGGATTCAGCATGCCGGTGTGAACCCGTTTGTCATTGATCCAGGTTCCGTTTGCGGATCCGAGATCCTCCACCATCACACCATCCGCGGTAACCTGCAGGCGCGCGTGATGGCGGGAAATTTCTTCAGCCGGAATCGGGATTCCGCAATCACTCTGACGGCCTATGGTCATGGTTCCGACCAGGGCAAAATTGCGACCGAAGGTTGCTCCGGAAACCCCCCTCAACATGAACTTCGGAAGCGCCATGCGCACGCGCGTACGCCCATCTTCCTCGGATACCGCAGCGGCAGGCGTTGGAGCGACCGGGGTCACGTCCCGTTCCGAGGCGACAACCCGACAGCCTATCCTCCCGAAGAGCAACAGGTCTCCAGCCTTGAGCGGACTTTCCTGCGCGATCTGGCGTCCGTTCAGCACGGTGGCGACCCCCTGGTCACGCACGCGCACGCAGGTCTTGCCGTTGCGGACCTCGATCTCACAGTGGTTCTCGGAAACTCCTGGAGCGACAAGCACGACGTGACTCTGGCTGCCTGACCCTACGCGGGTTATGCCTTCGGCCAGTTCGACTGCCGCATGCTCGCCATTCGGAAACAACAATTTCATCGCATCTCCCCTGCAGCGCGTCCGCGCCGGATCATTGAACCAACTCGCGAACGAGCCGGAAACCCAAACTGTTCATGGACACATCTTCGGCAAAATCATTTGCATCCGACAACTGTTCCTTTGACGCAATCGAGGCCCATCCCCTGCCGCGCGTCCCATGTTCCCGGCAGCTTGCCGTCAATGCGGCGCTCTTGCCACACGCCGCCACCCATTCTCGTACGTTGCCATCCAGGTCGAACACTCCGGAAACCGCGGGGAAACGACCGGTGGGCGCCGTAGCCGCAAATCCGTCGTTGCAGTCTGCTCCGTTCTTGGTTTCGAAAACCCGGTTGTAGGTCGCATCTGCCAGATTTGCCGAAGAACAACCGGCGATCGGGGCATTGCGCGCGACCTGCTCCCATTCCGCGGGAGTCGGCAGGCGATACTTGTGTCCCGTCTGCGTGCTGATCCAGTTTGCATACGCCGTGGCTTGGGCAAAACTGACGCACACGACCGGATGGCTATCGTCCTGGGTGATGTCGGGAGAACTCCAATCACGCTTCCGCGACGAGCGGAAGATGGATTCGCGATCCCGGCAGGATGCAGCCGCCGACGAGAACTTCTGCCGCCCTTCCGCACGCCACCAGGTGGCAAATTCCCCGCGCGTCGTCTCCCTGCGTGAAAAGGCAAGATTGGACGAAACGACGACAAGCTCGGGTCCCGTGCCTGCACCCATCTTGTCGCGGAATACATAACCTGGCTTGCCCATGCCCTTGGCCTTCTGCAGGCCGGAGCGCGCCGCCTGGTTGCCAGGATCGATCTGAATTGCCTTTTCAAATCCCGCCGTGGCCGCATCCGAATCCAGATCTGCCAGGGCGGACTGTGCCGCGTCCAGATACTTGCGAACTTCTGCCTGGCGCCTTGTCTGGACCTGCCCCACTTCGGCAGCGCTGTCCGGAACCGATCCTGCAACCTGCTCCGCCTTGGCCAGGTAATCCACGAATTCCCCGAGGTTTCCTGCACCAAGGGACTTTTCAGCCAGATCCACATACGCCTTGGCGACATCAAAGATTCCCTGACGGGCAACCTTTGACTTGGCATCGATCATCAAGGCCAGGGAAAAGCGTTCAAACGCGTTCGTACGCGGCGGATTGGTAAGCCGCTGACCCGCCAGATCAATACGCGCCAGTCTGACCAGTTCAGCGACGGGATCCAGCACGGTGGGTACCGTGGACATGTCCAGTTCGGTGGCAAACAGCTCATCGCCAAGCGCATCGACAGGGGGTGCAGCTTCGGCCGGAGACGCCTGGCTTGCCGCTTGCGCCCCACGATCCGGCAGCGTGGGCAGCGAAGGTCTCGAGGCTTGCGCATTCGCCGAAGGTGAAACCGTTGCGGTAACAGTGGATTCGCCTGCCCCGCCCTTGCCGCGATTGGCCAACAGGAGGTATCCAACCGAGCCGATCAGCAACGCACCGACTCCCGCCAGAACCCAGGGCCAGACGGATCGACTCGCCGCTGCTTGGGCCGGAGTCGAGTCCTGATTCCTCAAGAGCGATGGATCGATAGCCGGCAACACCCCGATTCGGGTTGGTGCTTCGTTCGAACGTGGCGCAGCCTGCAGGCCGTCCCGCTTCAATACACGCGTCGGCGCTTCCTGTCGTTCCTCTTCCTGGGCTTCCGGCTCGATCTCCGCGAGCGCAGCGATGAACTCCTCGGCGCTCTGGTATCGCTCCGCCGGGTCTTTCGCCAGTGCCTTGTCGATCAGCGTCTGCCAATGTTCCTTGCCCGGCGGAAGTCGCGGAATCGGCTCGAACACATGGGCATAGGAAACGGCAAAACCATCGGCGCCTTCGTAGGGAGGTTTTCCGGTCAATCCAAACCAGGTCAGGACGCCAAGTCCATACAAATCGGAGCGTGCATCCACGTCACTGCCGCGCGCCTGTTCCGGGCTCATGTAGTGGCTGGTGCCGACAGAGATACCCGCACTGGTGATGCGTGCGGTCTGGCTGAATGCACGGGCAATGCCGAAATCCGTGAGGATCGGCGTGTCACTGGCATCGAACAGGATGTTCCCGGGTGCCACGTCACGATGCACATACCCGCGCAAATGCGCATAACCCAGCGCATTTGCGACTCCCTCAAGCACGCGCAGCAGGTCCTTTTCGGACAACCCCAGGCGCACGCGTTGGGCGAAGTCCCCATTGGCCAGGTACTGCATGGAAAAATAGTTGACCTGCGACTGGGTCACGCCAACGTCATAGACCTGGACGATATTGGGATGTGCCAGGGATGCAAGCATTCGCGCTTCCTGCAGGAAGCGTTTCGAGAAAGTCGGATCCGCCGCCAGCGCGGGCGACATGATCTTGAGTGCAACCTCGCGTTCGAGCGAAGTCTGCAAGGCGAGATAGACGCTCGCCATACCGCCTACACCGACTTCACGGCGGATTACATAGCCTGGAATGTCGATTGCAGTCACCTCAACTCCCGCACGTTGCCGAGCCCGATTCTCGCCGCCTGCAACTCCCGCCGGTCCGGACCGAAACAGCAAACCCGCCGGACTGCATCCCATCGCCCCATCACGCCAAGCCCCAGGGGCGAATTCAACAACACAAACCGGCTTCCGTCGTCCATTCCACTCCTCCGAACCGCAACCATCTATTTGACGACGCGCAATCTGGGCCTTGTTGCCGCTTCCTCAGCCGTCGGGTTGCTTGGCGGGGGCGAGGATTCTTCCGCCTGAAACATCATTCCCTGGCCGTTTTCCTGGGCATAGATGGCCATGACAGCGGTAACGGGAACCTGGATGGCGTGGCTGACTCCTCCAAACCTGGCCAGAAACCTGACAATCTCGTTGCCAATCTCGAACTGCACAACCGCGCGCGAAGCGATACTGAGCACCACCCGCCCATCCTTCACCGAAGCGGGCGGCACTTGGACACCGGGGGCGTTTGCATCAACGAGCATGTATGGCGTCATGCCATTGTCATTGATCCACTCATGCATTGCCCTGAGCAAATAGGGCCGGTTGGAACTCATCACGTGCTCGGTTGCCATGTCGCCTCACGCGCGCAGCGCGCGCTCCTCGGGAGTCATGCTTCGCTGGAAAGCCTGGCTGTGGAAAATCCGCTCGCCGTAGTCGATGATCGACTGGGCCTCGCGGGGCAACTGGATTCCAAGTGACTGCAACCTCCAGATCAGGGGCGCAAAAGCGCAATCGGCAAGACTGATCTCGGGACTGAGAAAGAATTTGGATGCCTTGAATGCGGGGGCGTTGCTGGCCAGGTCGTCGCGCAAGGTCTTGCGTGCGGCATCCGCTCCCTTCCCGCCCGCCTCGATCTCGTCCACCAGGGTCAGCCAATCATTCTCGAGGCGCACCATCGCCAGCCGCAGGCGCGCACGCGACAACGGATCGACCGGCATCAAGGGTGGGTGAGGGTAACGCTCGTCCAGGTACTCGCAGATGACGTTTGTGTCATAGAGCACCAGGTCGCGGTCGGCCAAGGTCGGAACAGAATTGTAGGGATTGAGCTCGATCAGGTCTTCGGGTGGATTGTCCAGGTCAACCACAACATGGTCGTAGCCGACGCCCTTGGCCGAGAGTACAAGCCGGACCCGGTGGCAATGTACGCAATCGCGCGCTGAAAAAAGTGTAAGCACTGCCCGAGAACGCTGACTCAAAGCCATGTCGGCACACCTCCCCAACCGGACAAGTCGCCCGTTTGCTCTGGAAAACCGGAAATTCCCCGGTCCCGCCCTTTCGTGGCCACTCTACTACGCCAGATGAAAAGCGCATAGTTCAGCCCGGCCAATCCGCCGATCGGCGGATTTAACCCTTGATTTCAAAAGGGAATATGACGCGCGCCGAGCGCAATATCGCAGCTCCGACCCCGGTCTAATGGACGTCTTTCCAGTATTCGTGCTTGAGGAAATAAGCCAGCAAGGTGAACACGGACAGAAAGAGCAGGACCCAGATGCCGATGGATGTCCGCTGGAATACAGCCGGTTCGCTGGCATATTGGAGGAAGTTCGCGATATCTCGCGCAACTTCATCAAACTCCTTCGAACTCAAGCTTCCTGCCTGGTGAACTTCGAAATGCTCGAACTCAGCCTCATGGTCACCTGAGGCCGGCTTGAACTTCGCTTTCTGCACTCCCTGCAGTTCCCATAGCACATTGGGCATGGATGCATTCGGGAAAACCGTGTTGTTCCAACCGAGCGGCCGACTGGCATCCAGGTAGAACGATTTCAGGTAGTTGTAAATGTAGTCAACACCCTTGGCTCGGGCCATCAGGGAAAGGTCGGGTGGAGCAGCCCCAAACCAGACCTTGCCGTCTTCCGCATGCATGCTTCCAGGGACCAGTTCGCCAAAGTTGGCGCCGGTGAAGTTCAGGTTCTGCATGACCTGGGCTTCGCTCAGTTGCAGGTCCTCGGCAATGCGCGAATAGCGCATGAACTTGAGGGAATGGCAGCCCGAACAGTAGTTGAAATACAACTTCGCGCCGTTTTGCAGGGACTGCACGTCGGCGATGTTGGCATTGGACGGCTTGAGCGCCCCGCCTCCCGAAGCCCAGGCCGCGGTTGTCGAGACAAGCGCAAAACCGAGGACGAGGCATGCAACGAATTTTTGTGTCATCTGCAAGATCCGCTCAGTCATGGCCGGTCACCCGCTCCGGAACCGGCTTCGTCTTTTCGAAACCAAACGCCGTGTATACCCAGAGGAACACGAAGAAACCAAAATAGGAGATCGTCAGGATGCGGCCAATGATTGTTTCCACCGGATCGGTTCCCGGACCTGCTCCGATCTTGCCGAGCCATACGAAGCAGACGCCCAGCACCACGAGTGCAATACGGAATCCAAGGCCGCGATAGCGCCAGGATTTCACCTTGCCGCGGTCAATCCAGGGCAGGAAGAACAGCACGATGATTGCGCTGAACATGGTCACCACGCCCAGCAATTTGTCCGGAACCACACGCAACATGGCGTAAAACGGCGTGTAGTACCAAGTCGGCTTGATGTGTTCCGGCGTGACCAGGCGGTTGGCCTCGATGAAATTGTCATGTTCGAGGAACAAGCCGCCAAAGGTGGGCTGGAAGAACAGGATGAACGCACAGACCAGCAGGAAACACCCCGTATAGAAGGTGTCCTTGACCGTGAAATACGGGTGGAAGGGTATGCCATCGGCCGGAGCCGTCGGCGACCAGCGATTGCCCTTCGGACCCTTCTTGATCTCGACACCGTCCGGATTGTTCGATCCCACTTCATGCAGCGCAAAAATGTGCAGTACCACCAGCAGCAGCAACACCAGCGGCAGTGCAATCACGTGCAATGCGAAGAAGCGGTTGAGCGTGGCATCCGAAGGCAGGTAGTCACCCATGATCCATTCGGTGAGGGCACCACCCACGTAGGGGATCGCACCGAACAGGGAAATGATGACCTTTGCGCCCCAGTACGACATCTGTCCCCATGGCAGCACATAGCCCATGAAGGCTTCGGCCATCAGGACAAGATAGATCAGCATGCCAAGCAGCCAGACCAGCTCGCGCGGCTTCTTGTAGGAACCGTACATGACACCGCGGAACATGTGAATGTAGACCACGACGAAGAATGCCGAGGCCCCGGTCGAGTGCATGTAGCGGAGCAGCCAACCCCAATCGACGTCACGCATGATGTACTCAACCGAGGCAAACGCTTCCGCGGCGCTCGGCTTGAAGTACATGGTCAGGAAAATACCGGTGACAATCTGGTTGACCAGCACCACCATCGACAGCACGCCGAAGATGTACCAGATGTTGAAATTCTTCGGAGCGTAGTACTCCGTCATGTGCTTGCGGTAGAACGGCAGGAACGACGGTGCGCGGTCGTTGAACCATTCCTGCATGCCGGTCACGGCCTGACTCAGTCGATTGGCCATCAGACGGCTCCCTCGGACAGGCCGATCATGAGGTGGGTGTCATCGATGTAGTAGTAGGGTGGCACCACCAGGTTGGTCGGTGCGGGCACGCCCTGATACACGCGACCTGCCATGTCAAAGCGGGACTTGTGACAAGGGCAGAAGAACCCACCCTTCCATTCAGGGTCGAACGGCTCGGGCTTCAACTCGCCGTGGAATTTCGGCGAACAACCCAGATGGGTACAGATGCCCACCATCACCAGCAATTCGGGTTTGCGCGAGCGGTATTCGTTCTGCGCAAATTTCGGCTGCTGCTCCTCGACCTTGGAATCCGGATCGCGCAAACGTGAAACCTGGGAAGGAAGCGCATCGAGCTGGGCCTGGGTGCGATGGATGATCCAGATGGGCTGGCCGCGCCACTCGGAAATGAGCATCTGCCCGAGTTCGAGCTTGCCGATATCCACTTCAACGGGAGCGCCCGCTGTCTTGGCTCGTGCGCTCGGTTGCCAGGATTGAATGAATGGGATGGCCGCCAAAACGATACCCGCACCACCGACGACCGAGGTCGTGGCAGTCAGGAACCTGCGGCGGCCCATGTCGACGCCGTCATTTGCCATCCGGCACTCCATGAGTTGCTAGCTGAAAGATTGGGAAATCGGGGCCATCCACCGTACGCCCGATTATTCATGCTAGTTTAACGAAGGCCCTCGCACCACACAATCGACCGAACCGGAAGCCGCCAGGCATCCGGAGCTTTGCCGACCGCCGTCCGCGGATTGAAACCCATGTCCAGTGCTTCCATTCGTTTCCTTGGTTTCATCATTCGATTCATCGTCCTGGGCCTCGCGATCGCCTTCGTCGTCCGCTGGATTGCTCCCTCACTGATGGGTGAAAGCGCGGACTCGACAACCGCCAACCCTACCGTGGCCGCCACGAATGCGTCGGCAATGATGCCGGGCGCCGAGGGCCCGTTCTCCTACAACAACGCCGTCACCCGGGCCTCACCCGCGGTGGTCAGCATCTACGCCAACAAGATCACCACGGTCCGCCAGTACCGCATTGTCCCGGATCCCATTACCCGCCGCTTGTTTGGTGCGATTGCCGCCGG
Organism: Gammaproteobacteria bacterium; assembly: GCA_004295005.1. GTDB lineage: Bacteria > Pseudomonadota > Gammaproteobacteria > Xanthomonadales > Rhodanobacteraceae > Dokdonella. The sequence goes on along the minus strand of SHNG01000064.1, from coordinate 33,426 downwards.
CCCCGCCTATCGCAAGCAGGAGCACAGTCTCGGCTCCGGTGTGGTGTTCAGCGCGGATGGCTACGTGCTGACCAACAACCATGTCATCGACGGAGCGGATGACATCCAGTTGCTGCTCTCGGATGGACGCGTGGCACAGGCCCGCATCATCGGTGCCGACGCGGATACCGACCTGGCCGTGCTCAAGATCGATGCCGCCGACCTGCCCACGATTGCCGTCGCAGACCAGGGTGAGGTCAGCGTGGGAGACGTCGTGCTTGCAATCGGAAATCCGTTTGGCGTCGGCAAGACAGTGACGATGGGCATCGTCAGCGCCACTGGCCGGCAATTGCGGCTCTCCGCCTACGAAGACTTCATCCAAACCGACGCCGCCATCAATTTTGGCAACTCGGGCGGCGCCCTGGTCAACGCGCGCGGCGAATTGGTCGGCATCAACACGGCGGTTTATCGCAATGGCGGTGGTGATGGCAGATCAGCAAGTGGCCAGCAGGACGCGGAAGGCATCGGATTCGCCATTCCGGTGGCGACCGCCAAGGCCGTGCTCGACCAGATCATCAGGCACGGCATGGTTATCCGTGGCTGGATAGGTACCGAGTATGCCGATTTGGACGCCATCACTCCGCGCAATCCCGACGTGCAAAAAGGCGTCATCGTGCTCGGCGTCTTGCCGGGTGGGCCAGCGGACCAGGCCGGCATCGGTCGGGGTGACATTCTCTTGCGCGTCAATGGCGCGGACATCGAAAACCAAGCGGCCTTGCGCAGCATGGAAGCAGGACTTGCACCCGGTTCCACGGCTCGCATTGATGGAGTGCGCAGCGGTTCTTCGTTTTCGGTGGAACTGCAGGTGATGCAACGCCCCAATCGCATCGCGACATCCCGCTGAACCGATTAAAGGGCCTTGCGGTAACGCTCCTTCAGCGTCGCAACCCGCTCGACATAGACCTGGGTTTCCGCATACGGCGGCACGTTTTCGTATTTCTGCACGGCTCCGGGCCCCGCGTTGTAGGCAGCCGTCGCCAGGCGTTCATCACCATCGAACTCACGCAGCATCTGCGCCAGATACTGCGCCCCGCCACGAATGTTCTGTTGCGCGTCGAAAGCATCGGCCACGCCCAAATCACTGGCGGTACCCGGCATCAATTGCATCAGGCCTTGCGCGCCTTTGGCTGAAACCGCCATCGGATTGAAGGCCGATTCGGCATGAATGACCGCGCGCAACAAGGCCGCGTCAACACCGTAGTCCGAGGCGGCCAGGTTGACCTCGTCCTTGTAGGCGTCGAGGTTCAATGCGGTGCTGGCAAAGTTGATGGTCGAATGCAGGTCGCAGGCGACGCAGGTCGAAATATAGGTGAACAGCAGCGCAAAACGTCCGTTCTGCGGCCTGATGTTGGTGTATTCGGTAACGCCGCTATTGCGTTCCACGCGATAAACCGCACCCCTCAGGACCTTCGGTGCCCTCTTGGAGGTGGTGGCGCTGGTCATTACCGTGGATCCCTTGCTCTCGGACTTTGCCTGGCTGGCCACTGGCTTTCCCACAACCGGCGCCCCTGGCGTGGCTGCGGTGGACACCACGCCAGAGCTTTCGGCGCGCGGATCAGGCCGTTCCCTGTAGTCGACCTTGCGTTTGGCCTCGGCGCTGCCTGCTGCCGGTTTGTTCGTGGTGTAGCTGCCAATCGCCTTGCACGCTGTGAATGCGCTTCGATTGTTGGTGTAGGCAACGCTGCCATCGGGCCCCTGGCACTTGTACAGGGTATCGGCCCAAGCCGATCCGCAGACCAGCAAGGCGGTCGAGAAGAACAACACAGCCATCTGATTTTGCGGGGTTTTCAGCATGGTCTTCGGGCGACGCGCAAGAATCCTCGATACCTGCGGACCGTTCATTCGACGGCGGCCAGGCGATGGCGTCCGGTCAAGCCTGCTGGCGAGTGTCAAGTCCAGCGCGTAAACTACTGGGTTTTCTGGCATTTCTCCAGCACCAATGAGCGGAAAGCTGTACATAAAGACCCACGGTTGCCAGATGAACGAGTACGACTCGGCCAAGATGGCCGACGTGCTCGGCGCAGCGCACGGACTCGAATTGACCCAGGACGAAACCGAAGCAGACGTCATCCTGATCAACACCTGTTCGATCCGCGAAAAGGCCCAGGAGAAGGTTTTCAGCCAATTGGGCCGCTGGAAGGAACTCAAGCAGCACAAGGCATCGGTGGTCATCGGAGTGGGCGGCTGCGTGGCCAGCCAGGAAGGCGAGGCCATTGTCAGGCGCGCACCCCATGTCGACCTCGTGTTCGGACCGCAGACCCTGCACCGCCTGCCGGAAATGATCGAGGCACGCCGCAGCAGCGGCAAACCCCAGGTTGATATCAGCTTCCCGGAGATCGAGAAGTTCGATCGCCTGCCGGAACCCCGTGCCGAAGGTCCGACCGCATTCGTTTCCATCATGGAAGGCTGTTCGAAGTACTGCAGCTTCTGCATCGTGCCCTACACGCGCGGCGAGGAGATCAGTCGCCCGTTCGACGACGTAGTGGCGGAAATCGCACAACTGGCGGACCAGGGTGTGCGCGAAGTCACCCTGCTCGGGCAGAACGTCAATGCCTATCGCGGCCCGATGCATGGCGGCGGCACTGCGGATCTCGGGCTGCTGATCCATGCCCTGGCCGAGATCGATGGCATCGGTCGCATTCGCTTTACCACCTCGCACCCGATGGAGTTTGGTGATTCGCTGGTTGCTGCCTATGCCAACGTGCCCAAGTTGGCCAATTTCCTGCACCTGCCCGTGCAATCGGGATCCGACCGCATTCTTGCAGCTATGAAGCGGGGCTATACCACCCTCGAGTTCAAGCAGCGCATCCGCAAGCTGCGGGCGGTCCGCCCGGACATCTGCATTTCCTCGGACTTCATTGTCGGCTTCCCTGGCGAAACCGACGAGGATTTCGAAAAGACCATGAAACTCGTTGAAGACGTGGGCTTCGACCAGAGTTTCAGCTTCATCTATTCCGCCCGCCCGGGAACGCCGGCAGCCAGCCTCGCTGATGAAACGCCTGCGCAAACCAAACAGGTGCGCCTGCAGCGCCTGCAAACGCTGCTCAACGAGCATGGCCGCCGGATCAATGAAGGCATGCTGGGTTCAACCCAACGCGTGCTGGTCGAAGGCCCGAGCCGCCGCGACGCCAACGAATTGACCGGGCGCACCGAAAACATGCGCAAGGTCAATTTTGCCGGCGACTTGCGCATGACCGGCCAATTCGTCGATGTACTCATTACCGAGGTGATGGCCAACTCCCTGCGCGGCCGCATTGCGCCGGGTGAATTGACGCGGGACTGAACTCGCGGTCGATTCCTGCGCTTGCCCGGGCTACGCGCGGCACCCAGCTCCTGAATCCGGGCAGGCAGGCGGCGATAAAGACAGCCGCCTGCGCCCTGCTGACGGAGCGACTGGCAATCAGCCCGCCGCCCTGGTGTCCTCGATCCATTGATCAATGACGCGCTCAAGCAGCGCGAGCGGCAGCGCGCCATGCGTCAGCACCTGGTCGTGGAACGCGCTCGGCTTGAACTTGTCTCCCAGTGCGCTCTTTGCCTTTTCGCGCAGCGCCAGGATCTTGAGCATGCCCACCTTGTAGGCCAAAGCCTGGCCCGGCGCCACGAAATAACGCTCGATCTCGGCAGTCACGTCGCCTTCGGCCATGCCGGTGTTCTCCATCATGTAGGCGATGGCCTGCTCGCGCGTCCAATGCTTGTAGTGGATGCCGCTGTCCACCACCAGACGCACCGCACGCATCATTTCGTCTCGCAGGCGTCCGAGATTGTCCAGCGGATCCTTCTGGAAGCCCATCTCCCAAGCCAGGCGCTCGGCATACAGCGCCCAGCCTTCCGAGTAGGCAGTAAATGGCAGCACACGCCGGAAGAACGGGACGCCCTGCAACTCCTGGGCGATGGTGATCTGGAAGTGATGTCCCGGAATGCCCTCATGGTAAGAGAGCGTGCGCATCGAGAACTTGGGTGTCTCCGCCGTGTCGCGCTGGTTGGCAAAGAACACACCCGGGCGCGATCCGTCGAACGCACCCATTTCATAGTAGGCGCCCGGCGCGGTCTTTTCGGAGAACTCGGGAATCGGCTTGACCTCAACGCCAAGCTTCGGACGCCGGCCAAACGCATCGCCGAGATTGGCGTTGATATCGTCCAGGATGGCCTGGTAATCGGCAATCATCGCCGCCTTGCCTTCGGCCGTATTCGGATACAACTGCTCGGGTTTGCGGGCAAGCTGTTGCACGCGCTCCCCAACGCTGCCTTCGGCGAGGCCCTGGTCGCGCAGGATCGCATCCATCTCGGCCGAGATGCGTGCCACCTCGCCCAGTCCCAATTCATGCACTTCGGCGGGCGTCATGTCGGTTGTGGTGTGGCTGCGCACGCACCAGGCGTAATAGGCGTCGCCATTCGGCAGGCTCCATGCGCCCTGATTCTGCGTGGCCTTGGCCTGCAATGCGGTGAAATAGGCAATCAGCTCGCGATAGGCCGGATAAACGTTGCTGTCGATGGAATGCTGGGCGCGCGCCAGCAAGGCTTCGCGCTTTGCCTCATCGACCTTGTCCGTTTCAAGCTTGTCGAGCTTTTCCTTGAACGTGGTGTACAGCATGTGTTCGTTGGAGGGCACGGCGATGAAGCTGGTCATCTGTTCCAGCACCTTGTCCACCGTGAACTTGGGCGGAATCACGCCCTTCTCCTCGCGCAAGCGTAGTCCTTCCAGAACCTGCGAGAATTTCCGTGGAAACAGACCCAGGCGCGTGATGTAGTTCTCGGCATCGCCTGCGTTGTTGACCTGGTGCGTTTGCGCCAGGAAGTTTGGCAGCGCGGACTGGACCCCGAACATCTGGTTCAGCGGGAAATCGTTGTATCGATACTGGTCTCCCTCAACCATGTCGGCGAGGAAGAATTCCAGCGCGTCATAGGACAGCTTGCCTTCCGTATCCAGCACGGAACGGTCATAGCGACGCAAGGTGTCGAGATCGTCCTTGACCATGGCCGCCATTTCATCACCATGTGCCGGCGATGCGTCATCCAGATCACCACTGTAGAAATCCGCCCATGAAGGCAGGATGCGCATGCCGCTGAGCATCTCGGGGCTTTGCAGCGCAAACTGCGCAAACACGCGCCCATAGAACCAGTCGATCTTGTACGGTTTGAAATACCAGACATGGACAAAGGCAATACCGGCCAAGACCAATGCCACCAGAAGCAGACGCACAAGCCACTTGAACAAGCGTTTCATTCTCGGATTTCCCCGCAAAATTGGACAAACGCTAGCATCACCGGGCGCGCATGCGTAGCGCCAGAGGTCATGCCCCACCCGAAGATTGCCGCTTGCCATGCCTACGGGCACACCGGACCCGCGACGGGCACCCGCGAGTACGAACAACCTCCCGGTACCGGCTTGCCGATTGCTGTGCCTGCGGATATGTTCCGGGTTCGAATGCAGGAAGCCTCGCCGACATGAACTATAGACACGCATTCCACGCAGGGAATTTCGCGGACGTGTTCAAACACACGATCCTCGTCGGGCTGATCGAGGCGCTGAAGCTGAAGAAAACCCCGTTCAGCTACATCGATACCCACTCCGGCACGGGCCGCTACCGGCTGGATGGCAGCGAAGCGATGCGAACCGCGGAAGCCGCTGATGGCATCCAGCGCTTGCTCACGGCAATCCGCTTGCCGAGCCTGATCCATGTCTACGTCAATCTGGTGCGCTCGCTCAACGCTGGGCGCGAGGAACTGCTCGAATACCCGGGATCACCGCTGCTTGCAAGCCTGCTCATGCGCGATGAGGATCGCGGCGTGCTTTGCGAATTGAATCCGGAGGAGTGTGCGGCATTGCGTGTGACCATGCAGGGCGATGCGCGCTTTGCCGTGCATGAACGCGATGGCTACGCGGCCTGCAGGGCGCTGCTGCCTCCCAAGCTGCGCCGCGGCCTGATGCTGATCGACCCGCCATTCGAGGCGCAGGACGAGGAATTCCGATTCATCGAACAGGCGCTCGGCGATGCTGCCGCGCGCTGGTCGAATGGCATGATCGCAATCTGGTATCCGATCAAGTTGCGCCAGCAAGTGCAGCCCTTCCATCGCTGGCTTGCCCATGGTCCGTTTGAAAAGGTGCTGGTCGCGGAGCTGCTGCTGCATCCGGACAATTCCGGATTGCGCTTGAATGGTTGCGGCATGGCCATCATCAATCCACCGTGGAAATTCGACCAGCAACTGGAGACACTGTTGCCCGCCTTGCAAGGGCTCCTGGCCCAGGGTCGCTACGGCCAGAACCGCGTGCAATGGCTCACTGGACATCAGGCAGGGTGACAGCACAGTGTCGGATCCTGGCAAGAACCCTGCCCGAAATTCGCTGGTCGCATTGACACGGGTACCTCTGTCACGCTTGCTCGTAATCAGCGCAATGATGGCCATTGCCGGTTGTGCTGCACCCGTGTTTCGCGACACCGCTGGCGTGGTTGCCATCGCGCCGCTGGACGTGCAAGCCTCACCATCGCGGTTTCAAGGGGCGCGGGTTGTCTGGGGCGGTCGCATCGTGGCCATTTCCCTTGTCCCTGGGGCGAGCGAGCTTGAAGTTCTCGCCTATCCGCTGGACCGGGATCTGCAACCACGCCCTGATCTGCCGCCGCTGGGTCGTTTCATCCTGATCCTGCCGGGCCTGGCAGACCCCTCGGTCTACGCAGCGGGTCGCCATCTGAGCGTACTCGGCCAGGTTTCCGGCGTCCGCCAGATCGAGCAGCCCATCTACGCCTTTCCCTTGCTCGAGGCCCGGGAAGTCAATGTCTGGCCGTGGGGATTCATGTTCGACAAGCGCTCACGCATTTCCGTGGGCGTGGGGGCAAGGGTTTACTGATCGGGCAAGGAGCTCGCCCCGGCGCGCCTGACATCCGGCTCGAAGAAACTGAAGCGCACGCCAGGAAACTGCCGTTTGAGATCCCGTTCCACCGTGTTGATGTGCTCGATCATGACCAGCGCCGACTGTTCCTCGCGCATCTTCGCCTTGATCGAAACCAGGATGTCATTGCCCAATTGCAGGGTCAGCAGGTTGAATACCTCCGCGATCTCGGGGCGCTTTTCGAGGAATTCGCGCATGCGCACCAACAACTGCGGATCCACGCTTTGGCCAATGAGCATCGCCTTCACCTCGATCGAAATGAAGACGGCGACCACAACGAGCAACACGCCAATCGCCAGGGTGCCGATCGCATCCCACACCGGGTTGCCGGTCACCACCGCCAGCACGACGGCGATCAGCGCAAAAACGAGTCCAAACAGGGCGGCCAGGTCTTCGCCGAAGATCACAACCAACTCTGCCTGCCGGGAATTGCGGAACCAATGCCAGAGGCTGCGCTCGCCGCGGGCTTTGTTGACTTCAACCAGGCAGGCACGCATGGAAACGGCTTCGACGATGATGCTGAAGCTGAGCACGCCAATGGCAATCCACGGCGCGTTGAGCGGCCCGGTCGCATGCAGCTTGTGCCAGCCCTCGTACAGGGAAAACATGCCGCCAACGCTGAACAGCATCAGGGCGACCAGGAACGACCAGAAATAGACCGCCTTGCCATAGCCGAGCGGGTAGTCTTCCGAAGGCGGCATTTTTGCCTGGCGCAGGCCCAGCAAAAGCAGGAGTTGGTTGCCGCAATCAGCCAACGAGTGCACGGCTTCGGCCAGCATCGCGCTGGAGCCGGTCATGACCGCTGCCACGAGCTTGGCGACAAAGATCGCGAAATTGGCGCCGAGCGCAAACAGGATCGCCCGCAGGGAATTGCCTTGACCGGCCATAGACTTCCTAAACTGGGTTATTCGGAATTGCGTAGTCTAGGGCAACACTCGTCCGGAACCACGCGACAGCTTCAGGCAAGGGTGACACCCAACGCACGCTGGATCTTCTTCGGCAAGCCCGCTCTCACCAATTCGTAGGACTGGCGCACGTGGTTGGCCAGTTCAGCCTCGCTGAAATCGGCCGGCTCGTTGATGCTGACCCAGCACGAGCGGGCCATGTAGGGCGCCGTGCTGATTCCGGGTTGCTCGGTCATTTCCAGGAAGCGATCCTGGCCGACCTTGAAACTCAAGCGGCCACGATCCGGGCCAAGCGCACACATCACCACGAACATCTTGCCGGACACGCTCCAGACCAGGTCAACATCCCATTTCATCGCGCGAGTTGCGCCGGGCCAGTTCTGGCACAGGTCATCGAGTTGCTCGACGCTCATCCCCATTGATTCTGTCATCAGCGGTCAGTCACCCCATAGTGTCCATCAACCACCTTGATTGTCGGCGGTTGGCGGGAACGCTCGAACGCATCATAACCAGCCTTCAGTTCAGCCCAAAACCCATGCCAGGGCGAATCCTGTTCCGCCGCCAGCCTGGCGTCATCAAGATGGAACGGAAACGCATGTACGTCGAATGCGGGTTGCCCCGCGCGCAGGGCCGCCGCGACCAGTGAATAGATTTCCTCGATTGCCTCGTCGCCCATGGCATAGCAGCCCACGGAAACACAATTGCCGTGCACCATCAGGAAATCTCCGCTGCGCGAATGCGCCCGATCATAGGCATTCGGATAACCGAGGTTGAAAGAAAGGTGGAAGCGGCTGGCTGGATTGAGTTGACCGGTCGCCACGCGGTAGAAGCCTTCCGGCGCCTGGCCATCGCCCTGGCGCAGCTTTGGACCGAGTTCCCCTGACCAGGTACAAATCGGATAGGTGCGGAACAAGACATAGCCCGGACCGTCGCCTCGCATCCAAAGTTCGAGTTCCTTCTCACGCTTGAAGATGCGCACGAAAACCGGCGCCCCATAGCTCAAGCCGGATTTTTCAAGATCACGCTCAAGCGCAGGCTTGACCCGCGCTTCGGCCCGGCTGGCCCTGTCCCTTGCGTCGGCTTGCGTTCCTGTCATGAGCCAAAGTACGACACCGATGCACAACAAGGCCAACCCGGCAGCAGTCCTCGGGAAGCGGTTGGCGCACAAAGCCGTTTCAGCGGTAGTTCTCGTAGGATTTCTCCTCGACCAGCAGTGAACCCAGCTTCTCGTTGATCTCGCGCTTGTATGCCGCACGGTCGTCATTGCGAAAGTAAACAGCCCGCGCCAGTTCGATGAAGGCATTGTCGAACTGCTTCGCCTTTTCCTTCACGCGGATGCGATCTTCAATGTCCCACAGGGCTTCGTTTACCGCCTTGAGCTTGCCGCGTTCGACGCCGATATCTACCGCATGCTTGGCATCGGCTGCCCAGGTTTCATTGAGCAGATCGAGTTCGGTGCGCACATTGGCGCGCTTCTGTGCATCGGCGATGCGTTCGAACTTGATCTCGAGGATGGTGATCTTGTCGATCAGCTCCCCGTAGGAAACGGGAACGGAAATCTGACTCATGGCGGAAAACCCTCATGCGGAAAACCGCATGTTAGGACGGATTGCCCCCGATGCGAATGCACGGGCTGGGTTTTCCGCTCTGCCGCGCACTATGCTTGCGTTTCAATTTCCTGTGCCGTCGTCCTGCATGTTCCCTTGCGAACTCCCCGATTTCCAGGTGATCGCCCATGTGCGTTCGCCCTATGCCCAACGCATCGACGCGCCGCACCAGCCGACGGTCACTGCGGGTACCGAATCGGGCCGCGCCGAAATTGCCACCATTGAATTCATCGATGGATTTCCGCAAGCCGCCTTCCGCGACCTGCAAGGATTCGACCGAATTTGGCTGATCTTCCTGTTTCACCGCAGCGAGGGATGGAAACCTGAGGTACGGCCTCCGCGCGGTGGTGGCAAACGCAGCGTGCTTGCCACGCGGTCCCCGCACCGTCCCAATGCGCTGGGACTGTCGGCCGTGAAACTGCTTGCCGTCGAGCCCAACGCATTGACCGTGCAGGGAATCGACCTGCTCGATGGCACGCCCATCCTCGATATCAAGCCCTATGTCCCGTATAGCGACGCATTTGCGGACTCAAGCGCAGGATGGATCGATGCCCTGGATGCCGTGCAGGGCAGGCATTCTGCGCCAGGGCCGCGCAAGCCACGTCGCTAAACGTCAATGCCTGAATCACCTGGTCCCCAATGACGTCAAAGCAACGAGGCCTCCGGCCATCCAAACGTCTTGTCGCGCAATTGCCCTGAACGTGTTCTCGCCCCGGAAGACCTGCACAAGCGGCAAGAAAGGGTTCCAAAAGGGGATCGCGGCCAATGCCCATTCCTTCGCTCCACGGGTTTTGCGCGGACGTGATACAAGTGACCTTCAAATGGCGTTTCCCGAATGCATGCCACCCAGTCGGAGAATCGCCATGCGCGCTGCAATTCGACTTTCGTTTCTCGTCGCCAGTCAACTCTGCTTTTCAGTTGCAATTGCGGAGCAGCCTCCCCTGCCAGATCCCGACTGGGGCGGAGTCGGCAGCGACAGCACGGTGTATGTCGGTTTCAACCTGATCTCAAACGCCTATGATCGAGGCGCCTATGCCGCACTGGTGCTACCCGACGGCAAGTTGGTGATGGCAGGACTGGCGATCACCGACAATACGCCCACTGCGATCTATGACATCGGCATTGTTCGCCTGGAGGCCTCAAGCGGCGCGCCAGACACCAGCTTTGGTGGAGGCGACGGACGCATGAACCTGGGTCTTGCCTCTTCTTCGGTGCAGAGTGCGGAAGTTGTACTGGATCCAGGTGACAAGCTGATGGTTTCCGCCATGCAAACAAATTCTTCCGCCGTACTGGTCCGTCTTGCAGACAATGGCTCCTTCGACCCGTCCTTCGATGGGGATGGCAAGAAGTTCATTTCGGCAGGCAATTTCCTCGACGGAAACTCCCAGCTTAGCGGCACACCCATCGTGCTACCACAGGCCAATGGAAAATATCTGGTGATCGCCAATGCATACCGGGAATCCCCCCAGCTCCTGCTATGCATCGGCATGATCCGCCTCAATTCCAATGGTTCCATTGATGCAAGCTTTGCCGCAGGAACGGGCCGAATCTGCGAGGCGCCTCCCTACGAAACACTCAACGCTGCGCAGGGCCTGGCTCTCATCGTCAATAATCAGGGCGACCTGCTGATTGCCGGAGCTGCTTATCACAGTGGCAGCGCCGTCTGGGACATGTCAGTGCTCAAACTGTCTGCGGAAGGCCAACGTGATTCCACATTTGGCGAAGACGGCTGGGCTTTCGTACCGTTCGACGAAGGCGGCAACCTGATTGACTACGCTAATGCAATCAGCGTCGACGGACAGGAGCGAATCGTGATTGGCGGGTCCGCGTCGGTTGGCAGCAATGAAACCTCGGCGGCCGTTGCGCGCTTGACCAGCAGCGGCCAGATCGATTCGTCGTTCGCACAAAATGGCAAAATCCTGCTTGACCTCGGCCCGATATCCGCCTACTCGACCTTCTCAGTCGCGCGGATCGCCATCGCTGATTCAGGGCGACTGCTGCTGGGCGGAAGGGCTGAAGAAGGCTCGTTCCTCGCCATGCTGGCGAACGACGGTGCGTTCGATCCTGGGTTCGGCAGCGACGGGCGCTTTCTTTCGACCAGAGGCACCTCGGAAGACATGATCTGGAGCGGCGACTACGTCTACTCGGTGGGTTCGGGCACCAATCCAGCAAGCAATCGCACTGAGTTTGCCGCCTCGCGCAGGATCATTCCCTTGTTTCATGCCGGCTTCGAATAGGGCAGCTTGAACTCTCCCGGAGACCCGCCACGGATGCACAGACGCATTGCAGGCTGCCATGATTCGGCTTGTCAGTCCTGCGGGTGCCCCGTATCATTCGCGCCCCGCTTCCGGAGAGGTGGCAGAGCGGTTGAATGTACCTGACTCGAAATCAGGCAGGGGTTTATAGCCCCTCGGGGGTTCGAATCCCCCCCTCTCCGCCAGATACGAAAATGGCCCCGCAAGGGGCCTTTTTTGTATCTGGCGGAGAGGGGGTGTGGACGAACCCGCTTGGGGTCGACAAATTCGCCGGGAGCGAATTTGGACAGCCGAATGGCTGACCCGAGCGCCGCGCGCGAGGGTGAGGCTCAAGGATGAGCCGAGCATATCCCCCCGTTTCAAACCATCGACACTGCAAAACAAAACCGCGACCGCAAGGGGCCTTTTTTGTATCTGGCGGAGAGGGGGGTGTGGACGAACCGCCCTAACGCTTCGTGCGGGGCGTCGATGATTGTACCGAACTGAACCTCACCCTCTCCCCGGCCCTCTCCCGTCAAGGGCGAGGGAGAAGAACGGCTTTTTTGTATCTCGCGGAGAGAGGGTGCGGACGAAACATCAGGGTTGATTCGGGCCATTCCCGGCCCTCGCCCTTCGGGCCATCGCCGATGGTGATGTTCGCTTCGGCACCAAAGGCCATGGAAGGCCTGCATGCAGGAAATGCAGGAGCACCTTCCTTCCTGCCTGCGGATGGCTTTCCGCGCGCCAAGGACGAATAGCCATGCGCCTTGCGGACGAGCCCCAACCAAGCCGCTGGTCCGTGTTGCGTATTCAGCCGGACTCCTAGCATTGCTCGTCCCTGGGTACGTGTTGCGACAGGAAGTCGCCAGGTTCCTGGGACAAGGCGGGATTCTCACAGGGCGGCGTCACGGCGATGGGAATCTCTCCGCCGTTGGAGAAGTCTCGAGCGACGCTCCTTGCGTCTCCTTCCATCAATCTGATCAATCCGGGGGAACGACCATGCACACGAAAGGGCTGCGCCTTGCGCGTCTTGCCGCATACCTGACTTGTTGCTTGATGCCTTGGCTGGCTTGCGCGGCAACCACTCCCGCCGAACAAGCATCGCAATCAGGTTCCGATTCGAACAATTCGGACACCAACGGCAGCACCCAGTTGCCACAAATCAATGTGCGCGGGTGGTGGGTGTCTCCATATCTGGTACCGGTTACCTCGTCCGCAACCCTCACCGAAACACCGCTGGTCGACATTCCACGTTCGATCCAAGTGATACCGGAATCCGTCCTTCGCGACCAGAATGCGCAATCGCTTGCCGATGCAATCCGCAACGCGCCGAGCATTTCCGTCAACATGGGCGAAGGCATGCGCGATGAATTCCTCATCCGCGGCGTGAAGACCAAATCGGATTTCTACGCCAACGGCTTGCGTGACGACACCGAATACATGCGTGACCTGTACAACATCGCACACGTCGATGTCCTGCTTGGGCCGGCTGCACTGGTGTTCGGTCGCGGCGGCGCAGGCGGTGTCGTCAATCTGGTTGCGAAACTGCCCGAACCCAGGCACATCGGGGAAGCCTCACTGGAAGCCGGCTCCTGGCAACATTGGCGAGGCACGGCAGACATCGGCGATCAATTCGGTGAGTCCGGCGCATTTCGCGTGCTGGCCATGGGCGAGGATTCCGGTGGATTCCGCGACCACTATTTCCTGCACCGATACGCCGTGAATCCCGAATTTGGCTACCAGCTCTCGGCGAATACGCATCTTGATCTTGGCCTCAGCTACCTCAGCGACCGGCGCATTGTCGATCGCGGCATCACTTCGCAAAACGGCCGTCCGGTTGATGTACCCCGCGACACCTTTTTTGGCGCGCCAGACCAGAACATGTCGGATGGAGATGTCGGCGCGATCTCCGCAAACCTGACCCATGAATTGAACACCGACCTGAAATTGGTCAGTTCATTCCGGGCTTCGGATGCCGACCGCGATTACCTCAATACATACGCCGGCGGCGCAGTGGATGGCAACGGCGAGTTCAAGATGAAAGGCTACGCACACTCGCATCACCGGCGAAGCTACATCAATCGAACCGACCTCATCGCCGACATTGATTCCGGCACCGTGAAGCAGACGCTGGTTGTTGGCGGCGAATACAGCTCACAGCGCGACCACGACTACCAGACACTTCCAAGCGAAGGATCCAAGAACCTGCCGGGACGTTTTCCCATCGCCAATCCGGAGATCGCGCCGATTGCGTTCCCCTATCTTGATCGGGACAACCACGTCGTGGGCAAGGAATTTGCGCTCTACGCCCAGGACCAGCTTTCCTGGGGAGATCACTGGAAAGCCGTGCTCGGTGCGCGATGGGATCGATTCACCGTCGATGCCGACTATCGCAATCCGGAAGTCACTCCAGACCATACCTACAACGCGGACAATACCTGGTCGCCGCGCGCAGGCCTGATTTTCAAGCCGATCGAGAATGATTCCATCTACGCCAGCGTCACCAAGACCTACACGCCACAAGGGGCGAACATTGCGTTGTCACGCAAGTCTCCGGACGGAGCAAACCTCGACCCGGAATCTGCGATCAACTTCGAGATCGGCAACAAGCTTGAATTGATGAACGGCCAGCTTCTGATCACCGCCGCCGTGTTCAATCTCGAACTCGACGACGTGGTGGCCGAGGCGGCCGACGGCTCTGGAGAGCTGGTCAACACCGGCGCGCAACGCAACCGCGGATTTTCGGTTTCAGCCGACGGCGCACTCGATGATCAATGGAGCATCTTTGCCAACTACACGCATCTGACAGCGGAAATCACCGAAGCAACCGAAGAGGCAGATGCCGGCGCGCACGTAGGGCTGGTTCCGCGCAACCAGTTTTCCATCTGGACCCGCTTTGCCGTATCCCCGCACTGGGGACTCGCCGCCGGCATGCACGGCGAATCGGAAAAATACACAAGCTATTCGAACAACGTGACCTTGCCTCAGTACGTGGTGGGTGACCTGATGGCCTGGTACCAGACCGACAACTTCCGCGCACAGGTCAACCTCACCAACGTCTCGGACAAGCACTATTTTTCCACGGCCAGCAGTGACTACGAGATCATGCCGGGCGAACCACGCAATGTGATGGTGACCCTCGGATTCAACTATTGAATTTGATTTTCGCGATCCGTTGCGAGCTGGCCCATTTCCCCTGCGCACCCCGGCAACGCTGCCGGGGTGAATTGCACACGGCGTCGACAGGAGATAGTGCGTCGCTCCAACTCGCTCCAGACATGCCCCATGCGTGGAGCGCGCGCGGCAAACCGGCCAGATGTCCCGTCTGCAAGGCATTTGCTGGGCGGTTCCGTCTTGCCCGACGCGGGTTTTGGACGTAGACGGCTTCGCACTCCCGGAATCACCCGCCAACCGGGTTTGGCGGAATCCCCGGCATGCGCTTCGACTTGAACCTGCCATGCGGATCGATTTGTGTATAGTTCGCGCTCACGGCGGGCGCGGTGCCCGGCGAGGAAATGCGAGGTTGAATCATGGGTCTGATCCAGGCAGCGGTGGGTGCGGTTGGCGGGGTGTTGGCCGACCAGTGGAAAGACTTCTACACGGTACCGGATGGCCTGCCGTCGACGGCTGCGCTGTTTGCCGCCGTAGCACGCGGCACCAATGCCGGCCGGGGTTCCAACACAAAAGGCTCGGACAACATCATCAGCAACGGCTCGAAGATCGTCGTGCCGGAAGGCTACGGCCTGCTGCTCATGCAAGACGGCAAGATCACCGGCTTTGCCGCCGAAGCCGGTGGCTATGAATGGCGCTCGGACGATCTCAACTCCAAGTCGATCTTCTCCGGTGGTGGCCTGGTGGAGACCCTGATCACGCAAAGCTGGGAGCGCTTCAAGTTCGGCGGCCAGCCCGGCTCGCAGCAAGCGGCATTCTTTGTTTCGCTGAAGGAACTGCCCGACAACCGCTTCGGCACGCAGTCGGAAATCTACTGGGACGATGGCTTCCTCAATACCCAGGTCGGTGCGGTCACGCGTGGCTCGTACACGCTCAAGATCATCGACCCGATCCTGTTCGTGAAGAACTTCGTACCGGCCAGCTACCTGCAGTCCGGCCAGGTGTTCGACTTCACCGATCTCGACAACGCCGCCGCCAGCCAGCTGTTCAACGAAGTCGTAGGCTCGCTCGCACCGGCCTTCAGCCTGTACAGCAACGATCCCGGCAAGGGCAATCGCATCACCAAGTTGCAGCAGGATTCGATCGGTTTTGCCAAGAGCCTTTCGGATGCCGTGGAGAACGCCTACCAGTGGAAGTCCGACCGTGGCCTGGCCATCGTCAAGACCGCCATCGTGTCAATCGAGTACGACGCCAACACGCGCGAGCTGCTCAAGACCGTGCAGCGTGCTGACGCGTTGATGGGTTCGCGCGGCAATTCCAACCTGCAGGCCAGTGTCGCCCAGGGCATGCAGTCGGCCGGCGAGAACGGCGGTGCGGCGGGCATGATGGGCATCGGCATGGCTTCCGGCATGATGGGTGGTCTTGGAGGCCTGCAACAACCGGTGGCACCCGCTGCACCTGCGGCCGAGGATCCAGTGGCCAAGTTGAAGAAGGCCAAGGAGATGCTCGATCTCGGCCTGATCACACAAAGCGATTACGACGCGCTCAAGTCCAAGGCGCTTGGCCTGTAATCAGCGACTGGTACAACACCCATGTCCAACAACAGCAAGCTGCCGCCGGTTCCGCCGGCGGCACCCACGGGTCCGGGCTCGTCGCGGGATGTACCGCCCGTACCGGGAAGTTTTCCGATTGACCCGGCGACGCTGCCCGAACCGATCCGCGACGAGTTGCTGGCACCCGATCCGGTCGCCATCGATACCGCGTCGGATGAGTTGAAGGACGGCCTCAACCATTGTCCGAAATGTGGCGCCACCGACATCCGCCAGCGTCCCGGCACCGACCTGCTGATCTGTCGTTTCTGTCGCCACGAATGGCATGGCCAGCGCGTCGAGGAAGAGTTCGGTCTCGGCGAAGGCCTGGATCAACTCACGGGCACCGTCATCGCCTCCGGCGCGCGTGACATTGCAGCCGATGTCGCCAGCCTGATGTCCTTCAAGTGCAGCGGCTGTGGCGCCGAGGTGACCGTCAATACCGAAAACGCCATGACCGCACGCTGCCATTGGTGCCGCCATGTGCTCGGCGTCAACGAACAGATTGCCAACGGCGCGGTACCGGATGCGGTGCTGCCCTTCCACATCAAGAAGGATGACGCGGTCGCCCGCATCCGCCAATTCGTGGACAAGCGGCGCCTGTTTGCGCTCAAGGAATTCAAGGAGCAGTTCACGCCGGAGAACGTGAGTGGCGTGTACCTGCCGTACATGATCGTCGATGGCAGGGCCAGCGCGGACGTCGCCGGACGCGGCGAGATCAAGACCCGCGAATATACGCGCGGCAGCGGCAACGACAAGAAGACCTACTACGACGCCGATATCTACCAGGTGCAGCGCCACGTGGACTTCACCGTGGACGACCTGCCGCTGGAATCATCCGCCGCTCGCGGCAACCTCGATACGCGCACCAATACCAACAACATCATCAACACCATCCTGCCATTCGACACCAAGAACGCGGTGAAATGGAACGCGTCCTACCTGTCCGGTTTCAATTCGGAAAAGCGCGACCAGAATGTGGAGGAGTTGCGCCCGGAACTGGAAGATCAATTGCTCTCGATTGCCCGCTGCCAGGTGGAGTCATCCGTGTCCCGCTTTGACCGTGGCGTGCGCTGGGAACAGGAAAGCCTGGATGTGCACGGCACGCGCTGGGTGTCGATGTACCTGCCGGTCTGGCTGTATTCCTATCACCAGCCCGGCAGAAACGGCGGCATGTTGCATTACATCGCGGTAAACGGTCGCACCGGCGAAACCATGGGCAGCATTCCGGTGCAACAGTGGAAGCTGCTGACAGCAGCCATCACGGTTGGCACGTTTCTCGAAGCCATTGCGATCTGGATCATCGGGAGCACTTCATGAGTGATGACGGCGGGCTCTGGTTGCTTGCGCTTGGTCCGGCGGGTGCCACCGGACTGTACTGGATGCTGTATCGCTACTATCGCAATACCGACAAGACGCATGCGTTTGAACGTGAAACCGATGTCCAGGCCCAGCTGGTGACCGGCGCCGAGGACGACCGCAAGGTCGACGAGATCAAGGGCACGCGCGAAACCCGCATCAGGGGCGACAACGTGCACGACTACCGAAGCCGGGTGAAGCGAATCCGCACCGACTCATCCTGACCCGCAGGCGCGGCGCGCACCCTGCGTCGCCGTCGCATTCAGCCCTTCATTGCATCGACGAGGATGCGCCGCAAAAGTGCTGGCGCACCTGCTCCGCTTCGCCCATCCAACTGTTCAGTTGCTCGATGCGGGTGGATTCCGCCGGGTGGGTGGACATGAACTCCGGTGGCTTCTGCTTGCCGAGGCTGGCCATGCGCTCCCACAGCTTGGGCGCTTCCCGCGGATTGAAACAGGCGGCCGCCGTGAGCATCAGCCCGACCTTGTCGGCCTCGGACTCATGGCTGCGTGAGAACGGCAGCAGCAATCCGTATTGCGCGCCCGCGCCGATCGCCGCCATGACCATCTGGCGCTGGCCGGGATCCATCTCGCCGGTAGACATGCTGGCCGCTATCGATCCGATCTGTACCAGCTTCTGCTGTGCCATGCGTTCGCCGCCATGCCGCATCAGGGCATGGGCTATCTCGTGTCCCATGACCACGGCCAAGCCATCGGTATTGGCTGCCACCGGAACAATGCCGGTGTACACGGCGATCTTTCCGCCCGGAAGGCAAAAGGCATTCACCTGGTCGGATTCGATCACGCTCACCTGCCACTCGTACGCGCTCCAGTCGGTGGAAGCGGGCACGCCGGCCTGTTCGGCAAGATATTTCTCGACCTTGGGCGCTGCTTCGACCAGGCGCTGGGCAATGCCCTGTACCTGCTGCGGCAGGGGTCCGGAACGGACCACCTGCGAGGCTTGCAGGATTTCCTGATACGACTGGAGCCCCAGCGCGGCTTCTTCCTGGGCCGTCGAGTCCAGCATCTGCTGGCGCCCGGTGAACGATGCCTCGCTGCGATGGCTGAAGTAATACCAGCCGAAATACAGGCCAAACAACAGGATCGGCCACAGCTTCAAGCCGCGCCGCTGCCCCTGCTGGCCCATGCCACCGGATCTGTTTCCAAACGGTCCCATGATTGTCTCCCGCTTCAGGCCGCCAGCTTACGGCAACACAATTCAATTGACGTCGAGCCCGCGAAATTTTTCACGATCGATTACAGCTCACGCACCACGCGAAAACCCAGGCGCGCGCTGCGTGTATCGGCAGTAATTGACAGGCGATACGCAGAACGATCCTGCTCGGGCGCGCTGCCCCATGAACCTCCGCGAACAACACGACGCTCGCAACCCGGGTTGATCCAGGCCTGGCTGTCACGCGGCGCGCGCACATAGTTGTCGTGCCAGCAGTCGTCGGTCCATTCCGACAGGTTGCCATCGATATCGAACACACCCATCGGGTTGGCGGGGAAGCTCTTGACCTGTGCTGGACCCCAGTGACCATCGTCATAGTCCTTGAACGCATTGCCCCAACTGCGCTTGCTGCGTGAACGATCACCATCGCCGGTCAGATTGGCCAACACACGCGGTGGATCACCGTCGCCCCACCAAAACCGGGTCTGGTTGCCGGCTCGCAGTACATACTCGAACTCGGCCTCGCTCGGCAGGCGGTAACGCTTGCCGGTGCGCTGCGACAGCCAGGAAACATAGGCGCTCGCATCATTCCAGGAGACATTGAGAACCGGCAGATTGTCGCTTGCGCGTTCGCCCTCGTAGTTCTGCCGCCATCCGGCACCGCGCTTGTCGATCATGCGGCCGCTGCGCTCGTCATACACGCTGCCTGTGCCACTACGTTCGGCTTCGCTGCGATAGCCGACCGATCGCACGAACTCGCGGAACTGCTCAACGGTCACTTCGGACTGGCCCATGGCAAATCCGATCTGGATCTTCACCTGGCGTTGGGGTTCCTCGCTGTCGCGATGGCCCTCCTCGTCTGCGGGCGAACCCATGACAAAGGATCCGGTTGGAATCACCACCACCGCCGGTGCACTGCCGCGCGTGTCCAGGAAACGATCACTGAACACTTGACCCGGCTTGAAGTTTGCGTACAGCCGCGCGTTGCGAAGCAGCTCGTTGAACTGGTCGAGCGCGGCCAGATCGGGACTGATGGCCTGGGCCTCGCCAGCCAGGCGTTCGGCCAAGTCCGCGTTGCCGGCATCGAGCGCGGAGCGCGCCTGGGCCAGGATCGTTTCCGCACGCTGGCGACGCAGCGCCTCGATGCGCGAGCGCGTATCGAGCAGAGCCTGTGATCCCGGGCGAATCGATGACGCTTCAGCAAGCAGCGCGTCGGCGTTGGCCATGTCATTCTGCGCCGCCATGCCCAGCGCGCGCTCCAGAAAATCCTGCTCGATGCGAGCCAGACCCTCATCGGCCAGGTGGTTGCCGGGATCAATGGCCAACACCTTGCGATACATCGCCAGCGCATTGTTGTCGCCCTCGCCAAGCATGCGACCGCGCTTGAGCAATTCCGCCGCAGCGGACAGCATGGGCATCACCTTGCGCAAGGTCTTCAAGCGCTCACGCAACTGGGCAAGTTCGGTTTCCGAATGCGGCAAGCCCGCGAACTGCTCTGCATAACGCTCCGCTTCCGCCTCGTCGCCGCGCTCAAGCGCGGCAAACGACCAGTCGCGCACAGCGCCGCCAATACGCCTGAGCGCTTCTTCTGCCGTGCGATTGCCGGGGTCGGTTTGCAGCACTTGCCGGTATATGCCCACGGCATTGTTGCGCGGCGGCTCGAACAGGCTGCCATCCAGTTCCAGCGCTCGCGCCGACTTGAGCAGATCGGCCACCTCCTTGGTCACCGGTGCCGGTGGGCCCATGGCAATGGCTTCCTCAAAGGTGGTTCCCTTTGCGGATCCGGCATCACTCGTGTCCGCAATGGCCTTTGAGCCATCCAATCGCCAGGGACTGGCGCTGGCTGGTGATCGGGTATCAGTCTGCACCTGTTGCTGGCGCTCCACATGCAGGATACCCGGGAAAAACCGGTATGCCAGGGCAAGCAGCAACAGCACGATGCCGAGCGTGCCGCCGATGTTGCGCTGCTTGTTGACCTGCTCGGTACCCGGCATGGCGGCAAAAAGAACGGCTGACAGAAGCGAACAGTCACCTTAGGCTATCGCGCGCGGCATCCGCAAGCCGGGTGCGGTCGCTCGTTCATCCCTCGATAATCCAACTGGAACCCGCAATTTGGCTGTCTGGATCAACCACACACACTCCTTGCTCGATTTCGATCTGGCGCCGGGTGCACGCATCGGGCTGGACACCGAGTTCATGCGCACCGACAGTTTTGCGCCGAAGCTGGCCCTCATCCAGATTGAAATGGCCGGCAGGGTGGCCCTGATTGATCCGCTTGCCGACATCGAGCTGTCCAGCCTGGCCAGATGTCTGGGTTCGGTGGACACGGTGTCCATCATGCACAGCGCCAGCGAGGATCTCGATGCCTTGGCGCCCATCCTGCCCGCTGGCTTGGGAACCCTGTTCGACACGCAGATCGCTACCGCTTTCTGCGGCCTCGGTGCCGGCATGGGTTATCAGAAACTGGTGCTGGAACTTTGCGGAGTGGAATTGCCCAAGGGCGAAACCCGTTCCGACTGGTTGCGCAGGCCATTGAGTGAATCCCAACTCGACTATGCCAGCCAGGATGTCGTGCACTTGCCTGTGCTGCATGCCGAGTTGTCGGCACGACTCGACCAGCGCGGCTACAGCGCCTGGCATGCCGAAGACTGCGCGCGCATGCTTGAACGCGCGCGCCAGCGCGAACCTGATCCGCAACCGCAGACGGCCTGGCGCGGTGCCGCCGACTGGACACGTGAGCAACAAGCCCTGCTGCGCCGCATACTGATCTGGCGCGAAACCATGGCCAGGCGCATCGACAAACCGCGCCCCTGGATCCTGGATGATCCGCGCATCCTCTCGCTCAGCGCCGAACCGCCAGTCGATGCCAACGAACTGATGGAACGTTGCCGCGGCTTGCGCGCCTTGCGCAGCGCGCAACGCGCCGAACTGCTGGACGAACTCAAGCGACCCTTGAACGATTCCGACCTCGACTTTGAACCGATCCCAGCCGCCGCCGATGCCGAGGAACGCCGCACCATTCGAACCATGAAGGAAATCGTGGTCGGGTGCGCCGTGAAGCTCGACATCCCGGACGGCCTGCTGTGCTCGCGCCGTCACCTGGAATCGCTTTACACGACGCGTAAATGGCCGTCTGCGCTGGAAGGCTGGCGCAAACCCCTTCTGTACGACAATCTCATGGCGAAACTGCCGGATGCGTGATCCTGGCGCACTTGCTTGGCGCGCATCCCGCCATTCGCTATGATCCGCCTCCGCGTGGATCGGGTTGAATCAATGCCCTGCTCCGCGCCGCGGTCAACGTGGGGCGGTAGCTCAGCTGGGAGAGCGCTGCGTTCGCAATGCAGAGGTCGAGGGTTCGATCCCCTTCCGCTCCACCATTCGCTTTCAGGAAACCCGCGTTGCGCGGGTTTTTTATTGGTGGCGGGGTTGCGCGCCCACCACCCTTCCTGTGTTGCCAATGGCTTCCGCCAGGCCAGGAGTCTCCCCCCGGTGGAGTGAATTCGAAGCGAAACGACGCTGACGCGATTCAGTGGATCAATCGGAAGTTGCGCATAGCGGGCCCTATGCAGGCCTGACGACTGATCCCATCAAACGATGGCAGTGGCGTTACCGCCGGATGGCCTTTGCCGCGCAGGCTCCTATGGAAACTCTGAACATGTACGGAACTCATTCGTCGCGAGCAAACTCGCTCCCACCATTGCTTGATCCTGTGGGAGCGAGCTTGCCCGCAACAATACTTGTTCAGACCTTCCCTATCTCATTCCCTTGCTGATTGCTGCATTCGTTGCCGCGAAATGCCGCGCCCAAGCCACCCGCCCGAAACATTGGCACGAATTGCCGCCCGCTTGCGATTGTGTAGGTGACGGAAGACTCCACCCCGAAACGAGGCGGCGCTTCCAGACCACACCACGGCCGGGTGATCCCGGCTTGCGCAACAGGAGAGGGAACGTGAGCACACGATTGAAGGCCATCGTCATGGCAGTCGGCTGCCTGGCGACTTCCGCGGCCCTTGCCGATCGACCGGCAACCCAGGACGAACGCCTGGCCGCAGGGTTTGAGGATCCGTCCATGAGCCTGATGATCCGCGACCTGCCCTTGCCGGCCGGGCCGGATTCCCGGGCACCGGATGGAGGCTCAGGCGACGAGTGGCTGACCCGCATCGGCACCGCCTTCCAGGGCCGCACGGGCGATTTCAACTTCGGCGGACAGGCACCGAGCATCGCCTGCACCAGTGGCAGCGAACGTTTTGCCTCGGCCAACTTCGACCTGCCCGCGGGTGCAGCAATCAAATATGTCGACCTGTTTGCCTACGACAATTCCAGCAGCGAAAACATGCTGGTCTTCCTGATTTCAGTCTGCCAAGGAACCGCAGACGCGGATCCGCCGGTCAGTACGATCCTTGCCCAATCAGCCACCAATGCCACCCCTGGCGACACCCTGGTGACACTCAATCTGTCCGCCACACCGATCATCGTGGATCGCTACTCCTGTCGCTACATGGTGCGGGTCAACATGGCCTCACCCGGGGGCACCTGTGTCGGAGGAAGCATCTTCCTCGACAAGGTGCGCATCCAGTACACGCCATGACCGGAGACTCAGCCATGACTTTCCAGATCATTCAATGCAAGCCGAACGCCGTGCTGTTCGCCGCAGTCCTCGCGCTGGGCGCAGCGCAGGCGGAGGCTGGCGTTCTCTACGGCACCGATTACGACAGCTACAACGGTCGCTCCGGCCGCCCCACTGACAGCCTGTTGTCGCTGGGGCGGGACGGAAACTTCGGGGCCTACTGCCAAAGCGGTGCCAGCTCCGGACGCAGGACCGTTGTCTATCCCTTCGACATCAAGAATGGATACGAGATTTTTTCCGTACGCGTCTGGGGTTTCGACGAAGCGACAAGCAACGACCTGTCTTACGAGATGGTCCAGTCCTGCCAGCCGTTTCTTTCCGGCGGTGCGCCGGTGCGTACCGTGCTGGCAACGGCTGCCAGCAGCGGAAGCCCGGGAGAATTTTCCGAATACCTGTATCTCGACCAGCACGTGGCCACCAGCAGCACGTGTGCCTATTTCCTGGAGGCGCGATTTGCTCCAGACAACAGTGCCTGCGCCGGGTTTGACCTGCGCTCGGTTCGCGTTCGAGTGCTTTCCAACAACCCGGATGTCATTTTCCGGAATGGTTTCGCACCCTGGGGATCCTGATCATGAAACCTGTACTTGTTGCCTTTGCCACCGGAATGCTGCTCAGTCTGACCGTTTCCGCCGAACCCGGGTGGATTCCAGTCAACGATCCGGCCGAACTGGCCGCCATGGGATTTCCGCCCACGGCCGACAATGTCTGGCGTCTGCCCAGGGACCCCAACCAGGAGTCACCGCAGGATCGGGCAGCGCTGGGCATTACGCCCACGAACGCCTCGTATTCGATGACTGGCGATGATTTCGTCACCATTTCCAGCCTGTCCGACTACAACTCGGCCAACTACGGATACCTCTACTGCCCGAGTGGGGCCACCTCGCGGATTGCCTCCGCCGTGGTCAATGTGCCGACTGATCGCCGCCTCTATTTTCTGGACATGTGGGGTCGTGATGCCTCGGCAACCCAGGACATCAATGCCATTTTGTATGCAACGTGCCAGCCGTCGGACGGAGCCGGCCCACCCAACAACTTCGTGCTGGCCGAAGTCACTTCACCTGCCGTCGTGGGCGATGGCGACTTCTTCGTGGACGACATTCCGTCGGCGCACTACTTCGATCCACAGCGTTGTGGCTATTCGATCAACCTGGTGCTGGGCTCCGGAACCTGTGTCGGTTCGGATTTGACCCTGTACAAGGTGCGCGTAGTCATCGGTGGCAACCTGTAGTTGGCCCTGGGAACCGGTGCCTTGCCACCTGGTGGGCACCGCCCGTGCTGATCGCGACATTGGCAGATACTTGTGTCCGGCCCGTTGAGGAGATTCGCCATGTTTCGCGTCCCGGCACTTGTTCTGCTGCTCGTCGCCGCACCGCTGGTTTGCCGCGCGGAACCGGAACTCTACCTGGCCGAAGCCGTGGCAACCGAGGCCAGCAATGCGCAGGCGCGTGCCAGTGCACAGGAACTTGAGGCGATCTACGACGACCTTGCGCGGGTTGCCGGTGTCGACGCCATCCTGGTCTGGTCCACGTCCACCGACATCAACGCCTTTGCCACCGAAGCCGGTGATGACAAGATCGTGGTGGTGCAGGAGGGGTTGCTGGCCCGCTTCAACGGCGATCGTGATGCGGTGGCGGCGGTGCTCGGCCATGAGCTGGCGCACCACAAGGCCGATCATATCCGCGAAGGGCGCAACAAGCGGGAAAGCATCCTGGTGCTGGGCAGCCTGCTTGGCGCGGTGGTGGGTGCCAAGGTGGGACGCGACAGCGGCGATCTTGCCGGAGCCATTGCCGGCAGCGCCGTGGGTGTCGGTGCGGGACTTCTGGTGCTCAAATTCAGCCGCAGCCAGGAACTGGAAGCCGATCGGCTGGCCGTGCAATGGATGATTGCAGCCGGCTACAACCCGGACGGCATGCTGCGCTTGCAGACCGCGCTGGGTGAGTTGCAGGGTGGCAAGCACGGCGCCTCCATCCTCAGCACCCATCCGACCAGCACCAAGCGCTACAGGGCGGCGCAGAAGCAAATCGCCAAGCTCGCGCCGAAACCGGATCTTCTCGCAAGCGCGGTCAGGCCCCTGGTGGATGCCGAAGACCTGGCCAGAGCGGAAACCGAAATTGCCGACGCCCGCAAGGAACAGATCGCCGTTGCTCTCAAGCCGGATGCCACCGGGGTCTCCGCAGCCGCACTGGCGCCCATCGAGGGTTTTGATCTCGATGCCTATGCGGCACTGAGCAACCAATTGGTCCGCGCCGGAAGCGGCGGGCGCGCAAAGGTGCTGTCACGCCATGGACTGGATAGCGCCGAACTGGATCGCCTCAATGGCGGCTACACCGCGCGCATGCGGGCGGAACCGGCGTTGATGCAACGCTACAGCGTGGCTTACTTCCGCGCGACCGAGGGCAAGCTGGCCGCCTGGGGCAAGGACCTTGCCGATTCCTACGAGAACGGGCAGCCGCTCAAGCTCGATCCGCCCTACCCGGTGGAACAGGCGAAAGATCTGCTCGGCGCACTGTCCGCGCGGGGCGCGCCGCAGCTCGACGAAGCCGGCATCGCCAGCGCCGAAAAGGACATCCTCTCTGCATACGGCCTGAGCTATTACGACTTCCAGATTGGCCACAACTGGTGGTCGCGCAAACTCAAGATCGAAGCCATGACCGGCAACAGCGCACCCCTGCAGGATTACTACAGCGCCATGCAGACCGCGCAGGATTCCAACCGCGGCGAATCCGCGGTGGCGTCCGGCGTGCATGTCGGCAAGGGCGTCAGCATCGGCAACAACGTGAAGATCGGCGGCAAACCCGTCAGCGCGGATTCCGACACCCCACGCGACTGAACATCAAGCGCCTCACTTCAGGAAACCCTGAACAAGTACGGAACTCATTGGTCGCGAGCAAGCTCGCTCCCACAAAATCAAGCAATGGTGGGAGCGAGCTTGCTCGTGACAATACCTGTTCGGACCTGCCTTCACGCAGGATTCCCGCTCGCCCGGACCGCAGCCGTCCCGGCTGCCCGCTTTGCCCGCAGCGGTAGAACTTTCTTCCGTGGCCCCCTGTCTGTACCTGCCTCAGTCCGAAAACAGGTCGTACTCCATGCGCAAATTTCTTCGCAACAACCGCGGGCTGATCGTGTTCATGCTCTGCCTCGGCCTGTTCCGCACGGCCATTGCCGACTGGAACCCGGTACCGACCGGTTCGATGCGTCCGACCATCCTCGAAGGCGACGTGGTGCTGGTCAATCGCCTCGCCTATGACCTCAAGATTCCACTGACCGACATTTCCCTCGCCCGCCTCGGCGAACCGGAGCGCGGCGACATCGTCACCTTCAGCTCGCCAAAGGACGGCACGCGCCTGATCAAGCGCATCGTCGGTTTGCCGGGCGACCGCATTGAACTCAGGAACAATGTGCTCTCGGTCAATGGCAAACCGGCCGACTATGCGGACATCCAATGGGTCAGCGAGGATGCGGGTGACGGACGATTTGTCCAGGCCAGTCGCTGGAGCGAAACGCTGGCCGGTCAGTCCCACGCCGTACAGTTTCTTCCCCATGCATTGGCGCGCGCGGATTTCGGCCCTGTCATCGTTCCCGAGAATTCCTACTTCATGATGGGTGACAACCGCGACAACAGCGAGGATTCGCGCTACATCGGCTTCGTGCCGCGTGAACTGCTGATCGGCCGCGCCGGCCACATCCTGGTATCCGCCGACATCAAGCACGACTGGAAACCGCGCCTGGAGCGCACCGTCAGCCGCCTGCATTGATGATGAACGCATCAGCCTATTGATCACCCGCCCGATCATCGGCATCAGCGAAGACCATTGCCCGCGCGAAACCGCCGATCAAATGATCGAAGCCAATGTCGGCCGCCTGGTCGTGCTCGAGGGCAACGATGCAACGCGCATGGTCGGCATTCTCACCCGTGGTGACCTGCCGGCTGCACACGTGCAACGCCTGCGTGAATTCCGCCACGCTTCGCGCCAACTGCGCCGCAGGAAACATCCCACGCAAGCCCCGGATC
The DNA here is from genome assembly GCA_004295005.1 of Gammaproteobacteria bacterium. GTDB lineage: Bacteria > Pseudomonadota > Gammaproteobacteria > Xanthomonadales > Rhodanobacteraceae > Dokdonella. The sequence goes on along the minus strand of SHNG01000064.1, from coordinate 5,885 downwards.
CGTCATCGAATTGACCCGAAAGCCGGGCGACGCCAGTGCATACTTGGCGGCAATGCCAGCCACCGACGACATGAATCCTTCCCTGCCAAAGGCCATGCGCTGGCGGCGGCTCCTGCGCCGCTGCCTTGGTCTGGCGCTTGCGCTTGTGCTGCTTGCCTTCCTTCTCGACCGTCTGTTTCCGTTGCCGCTGCCCGATGCCAATCGCGGCAGCACGGTGGTGCTGGCCCGGGATGGATCGCCGCTGCGCGCGTTTGCCGATGCGCAGGGTATCTGGAGTTACCCGGTTTCCGTCGATGAGGTTTCCCCTCTCTACCTGCAGGCCTTGATCGGCTACGAAGATCGCTGGTTCTGGAATCACCCCGGCATCAACCCGTTCGCATCGCTGCGCGCGCTGATGCAGATGATCGCCAACGGGCGTGTCGTGTCCGGCGGCTCCACCCTGACCATGCAGGTTGCGCGGATCCTGGAACCGCACCCGCGAAGCATCGGCGGCAAGCTCCGCCAGAGCCTGCGCGCCCTGCAATTGGAAGCGCACCTGGGAAAACGCGAAATCCTCGAGCTGTATCTTGCCCATGCACCCTTCGGCGGAACCCTGCAGGGCGTGGAAGCCGCTTCGTGGGCCTATCTTGGCCACTCTGCCCGGCAGCTTTCACACGCCGAAGCCGCCTTGCTCGTGGTCCTGCCGCAGGCACCCAGTCGCCTGCGTCCCGACCGCAACGCAAGCGACGCGCGCGCCGCGCGCGACAAGGTACTGGAGCGCATGGCCACCCTGGGAGTGTGGACCAGGGACCAGGTCCACGACGCAGGCATCGAGCCGGTTGTTGCCCGCAGCCTGCGCCCACCGTTGAGTGCCGCACTGCTGGCGCGACGCCTGCACCAACGCCATCCGCAGGATCGCCGCATCCAGACGACCATCGACATGCAACTGCAACGCAGCGTGGAAGAGCGCGTGCAGGGCTACATGGCGCGCCTGCCCGAACGCACCTCGGCGGCCGTTCTGATTGTGGACAATGCGGATCTGAGCGTGCGCGCCTATCTGGGTTCCGCCGAGTTTGCCGACGAAGCCCGACTCGGTCACGTTGACATGGTGCAGGCATGGCGTTCACCGGGTTCCACGCTCAAGCCTTTCCTGTATGGACTGGCACTGGATGACGGCCTGATTCATTCGGAAAGCCTGCTTGTCGATGCACCGCAAAGCTTTGGCGACTATCGACCCGGCAACTTTGACCAGGCATTCAATGGGCCCGTCGGCGCAGCCGAGGCGTTACGGCTATCCCTGAATGTGCCTGCGGTGGATCTGCTGGATCGGGTGGGCGCTGCACGCTTCAGCGCGCGTCTGGCCAACACCGGCTTGCAACTGCGTCTTGCACGCGGAGTCGAGCCCAATCTTTCCATCATCCTTGGTGGCACCGGGGTGCGCATGGAGGATCTCGCCGGCGCATATGCAGCACTCAGCCGCAACGGCGTCGGTGGCGTTGTGCGTTTCACCGAACAGGATGCCCTGGTCGAGCGACGCCTGCTCTCGCCCGGTGCCGCATGGATCATCCGCGAGATCCTGGAGGCCAATCCGCGCCCCGGCTATCGTCCGGATACCTTCGACACCGGATCGCATCCGAAGGTGGCGTGGAAGACAGGCACCAGCTACGGCTTTCGCGACGCCTGGGCGATGGGGACCACGCGCGGGCATACGGTCGGCGTGTGGATCGGTCGACCCGATGGCACGCCCTTGCCTGGGCAGTACGGTGCCGTCACGGCCTTGCCCTTGCTGTTTCAACTCGTGGACAGCCTGCCCAGGCCCGTTGTCTCCGCAAATGCCGATGCCGCTCCACCCACAGTCAGTGAGGTCGACATCTGTTGGCCGCTTGGCCTCGCCTTTGATGGGAAGCATCCGGAACTGTGCCAGCGCAAACATCGGGCATGGATTCTCGATGGCGTGATTCCACCCACCTTTGCCGCCCGCGATGCCAAGTCCTGGAGCGCGGGACTCGTGCATGTGCGCGTCGATGCCGACAGTGGTGAACGCCTGAGCCCCGGCTGCGCTGCATTGCGCACCCGCGAGATCGACATTCCGCGCTGGCCTTCGCTGGTCTATCCCTGGCTCAGCTCCGATCAACGACGCCGGTCGAGCCTGCCGCCGCTGGCCTCCCGCTGCGCCGACGATGGACTTGATCGCAACCAGGATCTGCGCATCGACGGCATCGCCGACCATGCCACCGTCGCCCGCGCCCCGAACAGCGACAAGCCCGCCAGCGTGCGCCTGCGCGCCTTGGGCACAAGCGGCGAGGTGCAATGGCTGGTCAACGGGCGCCTCGTAGCAAGCACGCAGGGCGCCCAGTTCTTTGAGCATCCCTTTGTCGAACCGGGTGAGGAAACCATCACGGCCATGACCGAGGATGGCAATTGGGCCCGCGTCCATGTACGAGTCCTGCGTTGAGCGCGTATCACCTGCATCGGTGCCGCGACCAGTCGTTAGAATGCATTTCATTTCCAGGGAGTGCCTCCAATGCCTTCATTCGATATCGTTTCCAAACTCGATTCACACGAAGTCACCAATGCGGTCGACCAGGCCAACCGTGAACTCGAACGGCGCTTCGATTTCAAGGGCAGCGGCGCGACGTTCGAACACAGTGAGGGAATTGTCACCTTGAAGGCGGATGCCGAATTCCGCCTCAAGCAGATGCAGGACATTCTGCTGCAGCGCCTGACCGCTCGGGGCATTGATATTCGCTGTGTCGATATGGGTGACGCCGAAGTCAATCTTGCCAGCGCGCGTCAGCAGGTCACCCTCAAACAGGGCATCGACCAGCCCCTGGCCAAGAAGATCGTCAAACTGATCAAGGATTCCGGCGGCAAGGTGCAGGCGCAGATCCAAGGTGACCAGTTGCGCGTCACCGGCAAGAAGCGCGACGACCTTCAGGCAGCCATTGCATTGCTGCGCGCAGTCGAAATCGAGATGCCCCTGCAGTTCGAGAACTTCCGCGACTGATCACCCTGCCAGTTCCACCACGCCCGACGCAGCGGCATCGCGCAAGGCAGCAAAACCAACACCGCTCAATTGTTGCTGCGCATCTCGTGGGTAAAGAAGCGGTAGCGATTCTTGCCCGCGCGCTTTGCCGCATACAAGGCCACGTCGCAGGTCTTCATGAGGCCAGAAGCGGTACGCGAATCATCCGGAAACAAGCTGATGCCAAACGATGATCCGAATGTCAGCTCACGCCCGTTCACTGTTGTGCCCTCGGCAAATTCCTCGATCAGGCTCTCCGCAAGGCGGGTAAGCAACTCGCGCAGGGATGCATCACCTGCGGCATCGGTCCGGCAGGCCAGCAGGACAAACTCGTCGCCGCCAAGACGCGCTGGCACGGCTTCAATTCCCTCATGCGCATTGACCACGTTGCGCAGGCGTTCCGCAAACCGGCACAGCACCTGGTCACCAAAATCGTGACCGTGGGTATCGTTGAACGGCTTGAAATTGTCGATATCCGCCAGCATCACGGCAAATTCATGCGACGGCCCCCTCTGCAAATGCTCCTCAAGACTTGCACGGAAAGCACGACTGTTGGCGAGGCCAGTCAGCGAGTCGGTGTCGGCAATGCGCCGGATGTCGCGATCTCGCTTTGAGATACCTTCGGTCATGCGCTCGAACGATTGGATCAACTCACCGACTTCGTCGCTCCGATGGCGCCCCGGAAGCTCTACATTGAAGTTGCCTGATTCAATTTCGCGCGCCGCCCGAACCAGGCCCCTGATCGGCCGGATCAAGACACGCTGCATGACCATGCTGATGGCAATGCCGAGTACCAAGGCCAACGTCAGGAGAAAGATGGCACCGATGAAATAGCGTCTGCCTATATCGGTGAGTTGCTCACCCAGCTCCTTGTTGGCTTTGGCTTCATGGCGACGCGCCGATTCAAGCGAGTATCCGATACGCACGCCGCCCAGACGCTGGTCGCCGATACGGATGGGCGCCGAGACATCAAGAATGTCTCCTTCGTGCTGCACCAGCAGGGAATCGGATGCAATGATCGCAGCCGCCAGCGGATCACTCATCTGCTGACCGTAGTTGGCGATTTCCTCGGTGCCGTCATGCATCACAAATCCGTCGCTGTCATACACCGTCACATACTTCACATCCGGCTGAACCAGAACATCACCGACGATGCGCCCGACAATCTCGAGGTCGAAGTTGTAAATGGGATTAACCAGCGCCTCGGCCGTGTTTTCGGCAACCGCTTGCGCCTGTAGTTGCAGGCGATCCTGCACCAGAGTGCGCGTTGACTCCGCGCTCAGTTCCAGAATGGAACTGCGCAGTTCCCACTGGCGATGCAGCAGGATGCCGAGCACGATTGCCGAGGTCAGCAAAGCAATCGAAACCAGCGCGAGGAATCTGGCCTGCAGGCCAAAGCGGAAGTTCATTCGATCTCCGCACTCACACTGGCCACGCCAGAGCGCAACCACTGAAGATCACGACGATCACGTTCCTCGAGGTCGAAAAAGCGCTGGTTCTGCTTCACCAGCTCCGGCGGCGAATCACCCGCCGGGCCCTTTCCAATGGCCACAAGCACCTCGTGCAAGCGCTGGCGAACGACAGGATCGAGATCCCTGCGCACCACTTCGACTCCACGCGGCACATCCTGGCTTTCGCGCAGGATCACCAGATCGCGCCTGAAAAATTCGGGAATGTGCTTCGGATTTGCCCAATCAAGGTTGCTGACCGCCCCGACATCAACCAGCCCCTTGTGCACCCAGGTGGCAATGTTGCGTTCGGTGCGTGCGAACAGGAATCCGGTCGTATCCGGACCGGGCTGGTCGCCAAGCGAACCGAGGACTTCCAGTGGGATGTGACGCGAAAGCAACTCCATCGCCGGTATGTAGTAGGCGCTGGTCGACGTGCGATTCTGGAACGCGATGCGGCGGCCGCGCAGGTCATCGAGTGACTTGACCTCACTGTCCCTGCGCGCAAGGTAGATTGTGCGGTATCGCCGGATGCCATTGCGCTCGGACAGGACCAGGGTTTCCGCGTTGGCCCGCTCCTGCAACAAGACCGCTCCCGCCCCGGTTTCGGAAACCCAATCCACGCGCCCACGACGCAGGTAGCTGGCCATCTGCAGGGCATCGCGCGCCATCAACACGCGACCCTCGCGAATTCCGACATCGTGCATGCGCTCGACCACATGGTCGAGCAGCAGCTTCATGCCAGCGTAGTGCGACTTGGGGTCATCACTGACCCGGCCGAAAACCAGAACGCCATCCTCCGCGCGCGCAGACGGCACCACCACGACCGCGACGAACAGGCCGACGATCAGCGCGTGTGCGGCGATCAGAATCCGGTTCACGTTCCACCTCAGGACAAACTTCACACAATAGTCTGGCAAATTCGTCAGCGCTGCGGTAGCCATGGGTGGTGAACAGTGGTGAACGACGCCTGCGCCGACATCCATGCTGTCCCCCGTATCGAAAGCCTTCAGGCAATTGGCCGACCGCCGGGCAATCGCCTGCAATTGCTCCTGCTTCGTCCCCCCTCTCCCGCTGGCGAGAGAGGGTTGGGGTGAGGGTGGTGCATTCCTTACATGGCAATCGCCGGTATTTGCCCTGCTTCGTCGCCCTCTCCCGCTGGCGGGAGAGGGTTGGGGTGAGGGTGGTGCATTCCTTACATGGCAATCGCCGGTATTTGCCCTGCTTCGTCGCCCTCTCCCGCTGGCGGGAGAGGGTTGGGGTGAGGGTGGTGCATTCCTTACATGGCAATCGCCGGTATTTGCCCCTGCTTCGTCGCCCTCTCCCGCTGGCGGGAGAGGGTTGAGGTGAGGGTGGTGCAACACGCAAGCACGAACCTTCGAGCAAGCCCGGGCTCCACCCTCACCCGCGCCCTTGGCGCGACCTCTCCCGCC